>CAZXAR010000059.1:0-19440 GCA_964638135.1 uncultured Enterobacteriaceae bacterium
TCCATCTGCTTCGCGAGCTTCGGGTCGAAGGGGCTGAGCTTCACGCCGTCCGCAAGCTCGGTGGCGTAGAGCGTGTCGCCCTTCCCGAGCCGCAGGCGCGCGAGCAGTTCCTTCGGCAGGACGATGCCGGCGGAATTGCCGACGGTGGTGATCTTGAGTTTCATCGCAACGACCTCCGGCGAGGATTATAACGAACGTTATGACCGTCCGCGAGATCGGGGCGGTGACGGTTGCCGCACTGGCGGCAGCGGGAGCCGTCGGCGCCCGGGTTCTGCGCGGAGCGCACGAGCGAACTGGAGGCATCGAAGACCCGGCACGAGAAGGCTGTCGAGTTGCTGAGGGCGGAACCGGGCGCGAGGGCCGTCACCGAGGAGAAAGCGGCGCGCGCGGCGAGTGTGAGCCCTGTTCGCGCTCGGGCGCCCGGGCGTAAGATAGGCGAACCATGTCCGTGAAAGTCGCAGCGATCGAAGCTCCTTTGGCGCCGGATGAGCTCGCGCGGCGCTGGCAAGCTCTGTGCGCCGACCCGACTTTCGATGACGTCGCCGGCAAGATCGAGCTCACCGAGTGGGGAGAAATACTGATGAGTCCGGTCGGCAAGAGCCACGGCATTGCCGCCATGCGCATTGGCGAGGCGCTGCGAAGGGCCTTGGGCGGCCGCACGATGGCCGAGGTGGGCATCGCGACGCCGATCGGGGTTCGGGCGCCCGACGTGGCGTGGTGCTCGGATGACTTTCTCGCCGCGCATCCCGAGGAGATGCCATTGACCGGCGCGCCGGAGCTGTGCGTGGAGATCGTGTCCGCTACCAATGCGCTTCCCAAGTTGCGCGAGAAGGCGATGGCTTACGTCAATGCCGGCGCGGTGGAAGCGTGGATCGTGTATCCACAATCGGAGCAGATCGAGATCTACGGGCGGGAAGGGCGCAAGCCGGCGACGTCCTTCGCCGTGGACAGCGCGACGCTTTTCACCTGACCCGGGGCCTGCCGGACGAGAGCAGCCAGGGGGATCCGTTCGACCGCATGCTCGTCAGCCAGGCGATCGCGCACGGGCTGGCGATCGTCACGCCCGATCCGCTCATCAGCCGGTATCCGGTGCGGGTGCTCTGGTAGCCCCGCGACCGGCGGGCGTGCCGCTCTGGTACATTCGCCGCCCATGGACGGAAAGGTTTCGCGGATTCCGCGCTCGGATCGAGGAACAGAGGCGCGCGGTTCACCCGCGCGCCTCTCGACCCGCGGCTGAAGCGGTCCCGTGCGAATTCTCGAATACAGCGATCTCGACGTGGGCGATCTGCGCGCCGCGCTGGACAAGACCGCGGCGCAGCTCGAGCGCGAGGACTTCGCCTCCGCGGAGGTCAAGAAGCTCACCCCGGACGGCCTGTACCGCGCCAAGCTGAACCGCAGCGACCGGGTCCTGTTCCGCTTCATGCGCCACCGCGAGGAGCGCTGCGCGCTGATCCTCGAGCTGATCCGGAACCACGCCTACGAGAAGTCGCGCTTCCTCAACGGCGCGGCGGTCCGGGAGGACAGGATCCCGCCGCTCGCGCCGGCCGACCTTGCGCGCGCCGAGCTGCCCGCCCTCGGCTACGTGCACCCGGATTCGCGGCGTTTTCACCTTCTGGACAAGGCGCTTTCCTTCGACGACGCCCAGCAGCGCGTGTACGCGACGCCGCTGCCGCTGGTCCTGATCGGCGCCGCGGGCAGCGGCAAGACCGCGCTCGCGCTGGAGCGGATCAAGGCGATCGAAGGCGAAGTCCTCTACGCGACGCTGTCGGCGTACCTCGCCGAGAACGCGCGCCGCCTGTACTACTCGAACGGCTACGGCAACGAGCGCCAGAGCGTGGATTTCCTCTCGTTTCGCGAGTGCCTGGAGTCGATCCGGATTCCGGACGGGCGCGAAGCGGACTTCGCGGCGTTTCGCGCCTGGTTCGACCGCCACGCCCGCCAGGCGCCGGTGCGCGACGCGCACCGCCTGTACGAGGAGTTCAAGGGCGTACTGACTGGCAGCATCGTGGATGCGGCGTGGCTTGCGCGCGAGGACTATCTTGCGCTCGGCGTGCGCCAGTCCATCTTCGCCGAGGAAGAACGGCCCGCGGTGTACGGGCTTTTCGAGAAGTACATCGCCTGGCTCCGCGAGAGCGGCCGCTACGACACCAATCTCCTCGCCCACGCGTATCTTGCCGGGTGCGCTCCGCGCTACGACGCGGTGGTGATCGACGAGGCGCAGGACCTCACCAACGTGCAGCTTCATTTCCTGCTCCGGCTGCTGCGCAACCCGGGGCAGTTCCTGCTCGCCGGCGACGCCAACCAGATCGTTCACCCCAACCACTTCTCGTGGGCGAAGGTGAAGACGCTCTTCTACCGCGACGAGACGCTGGAGGGGCGCGAGGCGATCCACATCCTGCACGCGAACTACCGCAACGCCCGCTCGATCACCTCGGTGGCGAACCGGCTGCTGCGGGTGAAGCGGGCGCGCTTCGGCTCGATCGACCGCGAAAGCAATTACCTGGTGGACGCGGTGTCGGATGCGGCGGGGTCGGTCGAGCTGCTGCCCGCGGAGGCGGCGCTGCTACGCGAACTCGACCGGCGCACCCGGCGCTCGACCGAATTCGCGGTGCTGGTCATGCGCGACGAGCAGAAGCCCGCTGCACGCGAGTTCTTCGGCACGCCGCTCGTGTTCTCGGTGCGCGAGGCGAAAGGCCTCGAGTACCCGCACATCATCCTGTTCAATTTCGTCTCCGAGGAGCGCCAGGCGTTCAACGCGCTGATCGAAGGCGTGGACCCGGAGGCGCTGCAGGGCGAGCTGCGCTATGCCCGCGCCCGCGACAAGGCGGACAAGTCGCTCGAGGTGTTCAAGTTCTTCGTCAACTCCCTGTTCGTGGCGCTGACGCGCGCCGTGCGCGGCGCGATCCTCGTCGAGCGCGACACCGCGCATCCGCTGCTGCGCCTGCTGGGCGTGGAGCGCGTTGCGGACCGCGTCGAGGTCGAGGCGAAGGCTTCCAGCATCGAAGACTGGCAGCGCGAGGCGCACAAGCTCGAGCTGCAGGGGCGCAGCGAACAGGCCGGCCTGATCCGCGCCGGCGTGCTGCGCGCGCGCTCGACACCCTGGCAGCCGCTCGATCCGGAACGCGTCGCGGCGCTCGCGGGGCGGGCGCTCGATCCCCAGGGCGTTTCGAGCAAGGCGCGGCGCGAACTGCTCGATTACGCGGTGGCGCATTCCGATCCGGCACTGGTCTGGGAGCTGATCGACCTCGGACACGTGAGCGGCGAGGCCCGCGCCATCATCGCCGCGACCCGGGCGAGGCACCTCCAGGCGCCCGCGCTGCGTCACCCGAAGGAGGCGCTGCGCCTGACCGAGCAGTTCGGCACCGACTTTCGCTCGCCGCACAACCAGACGCTGCTCATGCAGGCGGCCGAAGCGGGCGGCGAAGCGGTCGTTCGCGCGCTCCTCGACGCGGGCGCCGATCCGCTCGCCTGCGACAACTACGGCTGCTTCGCCGCGCACTATGCGCTGCGCCGGGCGCTCGCCGATCCGCAGTACGCGGCGAAGTCGTTCGGCGCGATCCATTCCCTGCTCGCGCCCGAGAGCCTGTCCATCAGCGTGGGCGAGCGGTTGGTGAAGCTCGACCGCCGGCAACCCGAGTACCTGGTTCTCAACCTCCTGCTCGCGACCTTCGCCAACCGGGGCCTGCGGATGATGGACCCGGGGTTCGTCGCCGCCGACTGGAGTGAGGCGCTCGCGCATTTTCCGGCGCGCGTCGCGCCGGAGCACTGGCGCAAACGCGCGTACTGGTCCGGCGTGCTGGCGCGAAACGAGGTCGCGCGCGAGTACCCCTACAACCGCCGCCTGGTCACGCGCGTGCGCTACGGGCGCTACCTGCCCAACCCGGAGATCCGACTGCGCCTCGCCGATGCATGGGTACCCGTCTACGAGCATCTGAACCTCGCGCTCCTCAGGCGGCTGACGCCGAGGGTCTTCGATTACGTGGCCGAAGTGATAGAGCGCCCGGAGCAGCCCAAGGCGTCGTCCGAGGACGCGCAAGACGATGCCACCGGAAAAGCATCGCCGGCGGTGCGCTCCGGACCGTCGCAGGGAAACCTCTTCTGATTCGCAGGGCCCGGGCTTCCCGGGCGCGCGAAGCAAACCCGGGCAGGCCGAGGAGCGGCTACGCGTTCAGGCCCGCCAGCACCCGCACGTGCCGCACGGCACTGCGGCCCAGCGCGGCGAGCGCGTAGCCGCCTTCGAGCAGCGAGACGATGCGCGCGTTCGCGTGCCGCACGGCGACCCCTTTCACCTGCTCGGTGACCCAGCCGTAGTCGGCGTCGTGCAGGCGAAGCATCGCCATGTCGTCCTCGATGTGGGCGTCGAACCCGGCCGAGAAGAGCACGAACTGCGGAGCGAACTTCTCCAGCGCGGGAATCCAGTGCTGCATCACCGCCTCGCGGAACTGCGCCGAGCCGGCGCCGGCGGCGAGCGGCACGTTCACCATGTTGTCCGCGGGGTCCTCGGTGCCGCTGTACGGGTAGAAGGGATGCTGGAAGGTCGAGACCATGAGCACGCTCGGATCGCGCGCGAAGATCTCCTCGGTGCCGTTGCCGTGATGCACGTCGAAGTCCACGATCGCGACCCGCTCGAGGCCGTGCGCCTGGATCGCGTGGCGCGCGGCGACCGCGACATTGTTGAAGATGCAAAAGCCCATCGGGCGCGCGCGGCAGGCATGGTGCCCCGGCGGGCGCACGTTGCAGAAGGCGTTTTCCGCCTCGCCCTTCATCACGAGGTCGGTGGCGAGCACCGCCGCGCCGGCGGCGCGCAGCGCGGCGTCCAGACTGTGAGGATTCATCGCGGTATCCGGATCGAGGTGCACGGTGCCCTGCCGCGGCGCGAATTCGCGGATCGCCCGCACGTATTCGATCGGATGCACGCGGCCGAGCTGCTCGTCGGTCGCGAGCGGCGCTTCGTAGCGCGCGAGATACTGCTCCACGCCGCTTGCGATCAACTGGTCCTCGATGGCGTTCAGGCGCTCCGGGCGCTCGGGGTGGCCGGCGCCCATGTCGTGCTTGAGGCAGTCGCGGTGCGTGATGAATGCGGTCGCCACGGCTGGCGCATCATAGCCCAAGGCACCGCCGCGGGCGCCGCGCAAGGCGATCCGGGTACAATGACCGGATGCTCCTCAAGCGCCAGCTCCAGCCGATCCCGCAGTCGCCGGTTTTCCGCGTCATCGAAGCCGCGGGCAGCATCATCCTCGGCAAGGAAGCGCAGGTGCGCCTTTCGCTCGCGTGCCTGCTTGCGCGCGGGCACCTGCTGATCGAGGATCTGCCGGGCGTCGGCAAGACGACGCTCGCGCACGTGCTCGCGAAATCGCTCGGACTGCAGTTTCAGCGCATCCAGTTCACGAGCGACATGCTGCCCGCCGACATCATCGGGGTTTCCGTGTACGAGCGCGAAAGCGCGGGCTTCAAGTTCCACCCCGGCCCGATCTTCGCGCAGGTGATTCTCGCCGACGAGGTGAACCGCGCCACGCCCAAGACGCAGTCGGCGCTGCTCGAGGCGATGGAGGAGCACCAGGTCACCGCCGAAGGCGAGACGCGCAAGCTGCCCGCGCCCTTCTTCGTCATCGCCACCCAGAATCCGTCCGAGCAGGTCGGCACCTTCCCCCTGCCCGAGTCGCAGCTCGACCGCTTCATGATGCGGATCGAGCTCGGCTACCCCGACCGCGACGCCGAGCGTGCGCTGCTCTCCGGGGTGGACCGGCGCGACCTGCTCGCGACGCTCGGCCCCTGCATGTCGCCCGCCGAGCTCGTGGAGCTGCAGGAAAGCGTGCGGGACGTGCACGTGGCGCCGGCGCTGCTCGATTACGTGCAGGCGATCGTCGAGCATACGCGCCGCAATGCCGAGTTCGCCGCCGGGCTGTCGCCGCGCGCGGCGCTCGCGCTGGTGCATTCGGCGCGCGCCTGGGCGCTGATCGAGGGCCGCGACAAGGTGATTCCCGAGGACGTGCAGGCGATCCTGCCTGGCGTCGCCACGCATCGGCTGCGCCCGGCGCACAGCGCGGGGCGGCGCGTGGATATCGGCGCGATGCTCGTTTCCGCGGTGCCGATTCCCTGAACGGAACCGGTGCCCGCTTGCCGGGCTACCGCCTCTTTTCCGCTACCGCCTGCACGACCGCGATTCGTCCTTCGCGAAGATTGCGGGCCATGTTTTCGAACTTCGCGCGGGCATTTGCGCCCATCAGCAGGTGAAGCCCGAGCGGTAGCTGGCCCGCGGTCTTGAGCCTCTGCATCGCCGCGCTGAACCACTCGAGCGACTGGCGGCTTTTGTCTTCCCAGTCGGCGATGCGAAATCCCAGCTCTTCGAGAAGCGCGCGCACCGCCTGCGGCGGAGCGAGAAAGCTGATCGAGCTTTCCTCTGCCCACGGCACCGGAAAATGCGGCGGCCCGTCCTCGCCCGCGAAGATGTCGTGAAAGAGCAGCTTCCCGCCGGGTGCGAGCACGCGGGCGAGTTCGGCGTAAAAGGCGCGCTTGTCGGCGATGTTCATCTGCACGTGCTCGGTCCACACGGCATCGAATGACGCTTCGCCAAAGGGCAGCGCAAGCGCGCTCGCCTGGTGAAACTCGACGCCCTCCTTCAGTCCCACCAGTTCCGCGAGCGCGGCGGCCGCTTCGACGTACTCGCGGGTGAGATCCACGCCCGTGGCGCGGCACTGCCGCTCGGCCGCGAGGAAGCGCACCGAGCCGCCCAGGCCGCAGCCCACGTCGAGCACGCGCGCGCCGGGCGCGAGCGCCGCGCGCTCGGCAAGCTCGAGGGTCGCTTCGCGCCCGCGAATGTGAAACGCGTCGACCGGTGCGAGGTCCTGCGGCGCGAGCGCCGCCGTGTCCTTGCCCATCGCGCGCAGCGCACGCACGATGGATTCGAGAATTCCGCCGCGCGCGTAGTGGCCCTCGACCCGTTCGTGTTCGCTCGGCATGCGCTGGTCTCCCCCGGCGGCGGACTTGCGCCGACCCTGCTTGAGCACCCAGGCGATCGCAAGGCCGGTCAGAACGACATTCGCCACGATCCCGAAGATCAGGAACAGGTTCGACGGCCCGCCCTGGCTCACGTCACCAGTCCCACTGTCGCCGCGGTGAGGCAGGTGGCGAGCGTCCCTGCCACGATCGATTTCAGGCCGAGCGCCACGATTTCGCCGCGGCGCCCCGGGCACATGGTGCTCATGCCGCCGATCATGATTCCAAGGCTGCCGAAGTTGGCGAAGCCACACAGCGCGTAGGTGAGCAGCAGACGGCTGCGCCCGGAAAGTTCCGGCATTTTCGACAGCTCGATGTAGGCCACCAGCTCATTGAGCACGGTCTTCGTGCCAAGGAGCATGCCGCCCGCGTGCGCCTCGGCCCAGGAAATGCCGGCAAGCCACGCGAGCGGCGCGAGCAGCCATCCGAGCATCCCCTGCAGCGTGTAGGGCGCGCCGCCTCCGTGCGGCAGCCAGGCGAGAACGAGGTTCACGAGCGTCACCAGCGCGACGAACACCACGAGCATCGCCACGATGTTGAGCAGCAACTGCGCGCCGTCCAGCGTGCCCCGCGTCAGTGCGTCCATGCTGCTCGAAGCCTCGGACTCGAGCCGGAGCCGGCCGCCGGTCGCCTCGCCTTCGGGCGGGACCATGAGAAAAGCGACGACAAGCGCCGCCGGGGCGGAGACGATCGAGGCGATCAGCAGATGCGCGACCGCGTCCGGAATCAGCTTGCCGAGGATGCTGGCGTAGAGGAAGAGCACCGTCCCCGCGATCGAGGCCATTCCGCCCACCATGATCGCGAACAGCTCGCCGCGCGACACATTGGCGAGCCACGGACGCACGAAAAGCGGCGCCTCGACCATGCCGACGAAGACGTTCGCCGCGGTCGAGAGTCCGACCACGCCGCCCACCTTCATGGAGCGCTCGAGCAGCCAGGAAATCGCGCGCACCACCGCGGGGAGCACTCGCCAGTGAAACAAAAGCGCCGAGAGCGCGCTTACCACGAGCACGAGCGGCAGCGCGCGAAAGGCGAGGATGAAACTCGAGGCCGGATCGGTTTCCGCAAACGGCGGTTTGCCGCCGCCGAGATAGCCGAACACGAACGAGGTGCCCGCCTGCGTCGCCTTTTCGAGCGCGAGGAGCGCCTCGTTCAGCGCGAGGAACGCGTCCTTCGCAAGAGGCAGCTTGAGCAGCAGGAGCGCAAGCGCGAGCTGCAGCGCGAGTCCTGCCCACACCGCGCGCCACGGGACCGCCGTGCGCCTTTCGCTCGCGAGCCACGCGAGCGCCAATAGCCCGAGGATCCCCGCAAGCGCGTGAGCGGCGTCAGCCAAGGTAGGGGCCCTCAGGCGGGAAACAGCGACTCGACGGTCGCCTGGATCGCCTCGGCCGCCGCCCGCGGATCCGCGGCGTCGCGGATCGGCCGTCCGACCACGATGTAATCGGCGCCGCCGGCGAATGCCCGGGCGACGTCGACCGTGCGCTTCTGGTCGTCTGCCGCCGTGCGCTCGGCACCTGGCGTTCCAGCCGCGGGCCGGATTCCCGGTGTCACGATGAGCAGCCGGTCGTCGAATTCCGCCTTCAGCTTCGGCGCTTCGAGGCCGGAGGCGATCACGCCGTCGCAACCCGCCTCGAGCGCAGCGCGCGCGCGGGAAAGGACCAGTTCCTCCAATTCGCCCCGGTAGCCCAGCTCGGCGAGGTCATCCGCGCCAAGACTCGTGAGCACGGTGACGGCGAGGATCCGCACGTCGCCCTTCTCCTTGCCAGCGGCCTGCATGATCGCGCGGTTGCCGTGCACGGTGGCAAAGGTTACGCCGCGGCCGCGCAGGTTCGCCACGGCGCGGCGCACGGTTTCCGGGATGTCGTAGAACTTGAGATCTGCGAACACCTTGTTTCCCCGTTGCACGAGCCAATCGAGAAGGCTGAAATACCCGCCCGAGGTGAGAAGCTCGAGGCCGAGCTTGTAGAAGCGGACCGAATCGCCGAGCGTTGCGGCGAACGCGCGCGCTTCCTCCGGCGTCGGGACGTCGAGCGCGACGATCAGGCGCTCGCGCCGCGGAATGGCGGTCCGGCTCACTTCGGCTCCCGGCTGCCCGTGCGCAGCTGCAGTGCGCGCTCGCGCATACCGGATTGCTCCGCGTCGGGCCCGGCGCCGAAGAGTTCCGCCAGGGTCGTCTGCATGCGCGGCTCGAACAGCGCCTCGTGGCCCGCGACGAGCTCGTGCAGCGCGCTCGAGCGCGCGCCGAGCGCCTCGCGCGCGCGCCCCGCATCCAGCACAAAGGTGCGGAACACTTCCGCAACGCGCAGCGAAGCGGTGTCTCGCGTGAGCACCCAGCCCTCCGTTGCCACGCGCGCAACCCAGCCGAGCCGCTCCATCCGGTCGAGCAGCCGCTCGCACTGGTCGGGCACAAGGCGCAATTGGGCGACGATCCGCGCCAGTTGCGGCACGCGCCCGCTGCGTTGCGCCTCGATCAGGCAGCCCAGCACTTCGAGGGCTTCGTAGAACTGCTGCCCGGGCGGGCGGCCGCGCCGCTCGGCGCTGCGGAATCCGGGCAGCGCCGCCGCCACCGTCGCGCCGAACAGCACCACCACCCAGCACAGATACAGCCACACGAGGAAGATCGGAATCGCGGCGAACGCGCCATAGACGAGCTTGTAGGTCGGAAAGTTCGTGATGTAGAGGGCGAAGCCGCGCTGCATCAGCTCGAACGCGACCCCCGCGGCGAGTCCGCCCGTGACCGCGTGGCGCAGTTTCACCTTGCGGTTCGGCACGATGAAATAGACGAGCGTGATCGCCGTGCTCGTCAGTACGAACGGCGCGACGCGCAGCAGCTCGTAGTGCACCAGCGGCATTTCGCTCGCGAAGCCGAGCGAAGCGGACACGAGGTACGACGTCATCGAGATGCTCAGGCCCATCAGCACCGGACCGAGGGTGAGCACCGCCCAGTACATGAGCAGCTGTTGCAGCAGAGGGCGCGGGACCGAAACGCGGAAGATCTGGTTCAGGCCGCGGTCGATCGTAAGCATGAGCATGACGGCGGTGACGGCGAGAAACACGATGCCGACCGCCGTGAGCCTGCCCGCCGCCGCGGAAAACTGGCCGATGTAGATCGTGATCGCGCCTGCGATCTGCGGCGGCAGCACGTTGCGCGCGACCCAGCCGTCGATCTCGCCAGTCCACTCGCGGAACACCGGGAACGCCGTCGCGACCGCGAGCGCTACCGTGATGAGCGGCACCAGCGCAAGCAGCGTCGTGTAGGTGAGGCTGCCGGCGAGCTGAAGACAACGTTCCTCGTCGAACCGCGCGTACGCGGCGCGCACGAACGGAACCAGCGCGCTCAGGCTTGCGGGCGGTGCGTTGCGAAACCGCATTGCCGCCCTATGATACAGTCCTCGCGCCTCATGCCCGACCTCCTCGTCCTCTACTACAGCGTCGGCGGCTCGGTGCGGCGCATGGCGGAACTGATCGCGCAAGGCATCGAGCGCGTGCCCGGCGCGGCGGCGCGCCTGCGCACGGTGCCGCGGGTTGCGCCCGTGACCGAGAAGGCCGAGCCTCCGGTTCCACCGTCGGGCGCACCCTATTGCGAACTGAAGGACCTCATCGAATGCGCGGGGCTCGCGCTCGGCAGCCCGACGCGCTTCGGCAACATGGCCGCGCCGCTCAAGCACTTTCTCGACGGCACGTCGCCGCTCTGGCTGAGGGGCACGCTCGCCGGGAAACCGGCCTGCGTGTTCACCTCCACCGCGAGCCTGCACGGCGGACAGGAGACGACGCTCGTCTCGATGATGCTGCCGCTGCTTCACCACGGCATGCTGATCGTCGGGCTTCCCTACACGCTTGCCGAGATCAACGCCACGCGCACCGGCGGCACGCCCTATGGCCCGAGCCACTTTGCGGGCATCGCCGACGACGAGCCGGTGACCGACGCCGAGCGCGCGCTGTGCATCGCGCAGGGCCTGCGCCTCGCCGAACTGGCGCTCAGATTGTCGCGGTAGCGATCTCGCCCGCGATCGCGAAGTGCCGGCGGGTGTAATCCACCGCGGCTGCCTCGTCGAACCCCTTGCAGGTGTAGAGCAGGACCGAGACGAATTTCGGCGCGGTCCAGACGTAGGCGGAGATCCCCGAGTCGACGAGCGGCAGGAACGCGTCGAAGCCCTGGTTTTCCGTTTTCCCCCGGCCGCCGGGCGAAAAAATCGCCGGCTCGCCGTAGGCCGCGAGCCCGAGGTGCGCGGCGACGCCGGTGAGGTAGCGCGCAAGCGATTCGCGGGTCACTTCGCCGCTGTAGTACGCTTCGATCAACAGCCTCTGCCTGAAGATTTCCGGTGCCAGGTTCTTCATTGCGCGTGCTCCGTTGGGTCGCGTCCACAGCGCTCGCCTCGCTGCTCCTGCTGTGCCTCGCCTGGGAACTGTGGCTCGCGCCGCTGCGGCCCGGCGGTTCGCTCCTTGCGCTCAAGGCGGCGCCGCTCGCGCTGCCGCTGGCCGGCATTGTCGCCGGCAGGCGCTACACGTACCAGTGGGCGAGCATGCTTGCGCTCGCCTACTTTGCCGAGGGCGTCGTGCGCGCCTGGAGCGAGCGCGGCGCCTCGCAGGCGCTCGCCGCCGCCGAAATCGCCCTCAGCCTCGCCTTCTTCGTCGCGGCGGTCAGCTACGCGCGGGCGACTAGAGCTGGTGCTGGGGGTTGAGCCGCTCGACCTTGCTCGTCAGGCGGTTGAGCGCCGCGATGTAGGCCTTGGCGGAGGCGACCACGATGTCGGTATCGGCGCCGACTCCGTTCACCACGCGCCCGCCCTTGGCAAGCCGCACCGTCACCTCGCCCTGCGACTCGGTGCCGGTGGTGACCGCATTCACTGAATAGAGGAGCAGTTCCGCGCCGCTGCGGGCGAGCTTCTCGATCGCCTTGAAGGTCGCATCCACCGGGCCGTCGCCCTCGGATTCGGCCTTTTTCTCGGTGCCGGCCTCGGAGAGCACCACGCTCGCGTGCGGCCGCTCGCCCATGCCGCTTGCCTGGCTCATGTGCACGAGCCGCCAGTGCTCGTCCATGCGCGCCGCCGCTTCCTCGGAAACGAGCGCATAGAGATCCTCGTCGAAGATGTCGGCTTTCTTGTCGGCGAGGTCCTTGAAGCGCTGGAACGCCTTGTTCACGCGGTCCTCGCTATCCAGTTCGATTCCCAGCTCGCCGAGGCGCTGCTTGAAAGCGGTGCGGCCCGAGAGCTTGCCGAGCACGATCTTGTTCGTGGCCCAGCCGACGTCCTCTGCGGTCATGATCTCGTAGGTCTGGCGCGCCTTGATCACGCCGTCCTGGTGGATTCCCGACGCATGCGCGAACGCGTTCGCCCCCACGACGGCCTTGTTCGGCTGCACCACGAATCCGGTGATCTGCGACACGAGCCTCGAGGTGGGCACGATCTGGGTGGTGTCGATGCGCGTCTTCATGTCGAAGAAGTCCGCGCGCGTCTTGACCGCCATCACCACTTCTTCGAGCGAGGTGTTGCCTGCGCGCTCGCCCAGGCCGTTGATGGTGCACTCGATCTGGCGCGCGCCGCCCACCATCACCGCGGCAAGCGAATTCGCCACCGCCATGCCGAGGTCGTTGTGGCAATGCACCGACCACACCGCCTTGTCCGAGTTGGGGATCCGCTCGCGCAGCCGGCGGATGAATTCGCCGAACTGCTGCGGCACCGCGTAGCCGACCGTGTCCGGAATGTTGATCGTGGTCGCGCCCTCGGCGATCGCCGCTTCGAGCACCCGGCACAGGAAATCCGGTTCCGAGCGGCTGCCATCCTCGGGCGAGAACTCGACGTCGGGGCAGGCATTGCGCGCGTAGCGCACCGCGAGCTTCGCCTGCTCGAGCACCTGCTCCGGGGTCATGCGCAGTTTCTTTTCCATGTGGATGGGGCTGGTGGCGATGAAGGTGTGGACGCGCCACGCCTTCCCCCCTTTGAGCGCGTCGATGCCGCGCTGGATGTCGCGGTCGTTGGCGCGGCAGAGACCGGCCACGGTGGAATCCTTGATCACGTTCGCGATCGCGCGCACCGCCTCGAAGTCGCCGTTGGAGGACGCCGGGAAACCGGCCTCGATCACGTCGACGCGCAGGCGCTCGAGCGCGCGCGCGATGCGCAGCTTCTCGTCCTTGGTCATCGAGGCGCCGGGGCTTTGCTCGCCGTCGCGCATGGTGGTGTCGAAAATGATCAGGCTGTCGGTGCTCATGGTCCGCTCCTCGTGGGAATACGTACTTGTCCTTGCCGCCGGTTGGGCGGTCGCGGGTGCTGCCGGATTGGGAGGATTTAGTTTGTGCGCGCGAGGCGCAGCAGCAGGCCAGCCAGGAGGAGCAGGCTGGTGAGCGTCGCAATCAGGAGTGCGTACGCCGAGGTCATGGCGCGACTATAGCGTCATCGCGCGGGAGCCGCAACCGCGCATCGGGGCTGCCCTCGTCCGCGGGCGGTCGGCCGCTCGCAGAACTTGCCCTCCGTCACTACCAGCTCGATCGACTCTTTGCGCGGGATCAATGTGCGCCGGAGCGCTGCTGCTACGGTTGACGCCAGCTTCAGCGGACCGGCACCACGCAGAGGACACCGAAATGTTCACCCGATGCATCCCAGCGGCAGCCGCCATTCTCCTGGCAACGCCGTACGCCGCCCTGGCGCAGTCGAGCGTAACAATCAGCGGCTATCTCAAGTTGAGCGTGGAGGGGCTGAAACTGGGCGACAGCGCAAAATCGCCTTCGGGCGAAAGCCGTCTCGTCGATGATTCCTCGCGCATCATCTTCGCCGTGACGGAGGATCTCGGCCGCGGTTTGCAGGCGATCGCGCAGATCGACTGGCGCATCGCCCCGGACTCCGGTGCCGGCGCGCCATCCGGCAACAACTGGGTTGGAGTGCGCAGCGCAAGCTGGGGCATCCTGAAACTGGGCCGTCACGATCTGCACTACAACGCCGACCCGTCCGAGATCACGGCGAAGGCCGGATCGAAGAAGGCCGGCCCCGTGGCGCTGCTCGCGTTCGCGGCAGGCGGCAGAACTGCCATCGCCGGCAACACCCGGACCCCGAACGCGGTCGTCTGGGACTCGCCGACGTGGGGTCCGTTCGACCTGCGCCTGGCCTATTCGGCCAACACTGCGACCGCCGAGGCCGATATCGGCAGCGCGGTCCGGCGCGGCCGGGCATGGAACGTGATGCCCCGACTGACGGTCAGTCAATGGCAACTGGGCTGGAGCCACTGGGACTCGAAACCGGATGCGGCCCTCGCCGGGGAGCAGAAAGCCGATCGTTTCTGGGGTTACTACGCCTGGGGTGGGTTGAGAATCGGCCTCGCCTACGACAAGTCCCGCATTCACACCGGTGGCAGCGCGGACACGAGCCGGCGAACGGCATGGTCGGTCCCGCTGCGCTACCGGTCGGGGAACCACAATTTCCACGCCGAGTACGCCCGCGCGCGCGACGACATGGTCACCACAAGCGCCGACGGCGCCAGAATGCTCGCGCTGGCATACGTGTATGAGCTTTCGAAGCGCACGTCGCTCGGACTGTCCTACGCGAGGATCCGCAACGACCCCGACGCCGCGTACAACCTCGACGGATCAGCTGGCAGCCAAGGCAGTCCTTCGGGCGCCGTTGCGCCGGGTGAAGACCCGCGCGTGATCGCGGCGACTATCCGGCACGCTTTCTAAGGGCGCCCCGCCCCGCGCCAAATCAGCCCGGCTTGCCGTCGATGCGCGGTTGCGCGAGGCGCGGCAGATAGGCCGCGAAATACACGAGGAACGCGCTCGCCCAGCACGCGGCAGAGGCGACGATGAGCGCTTCGTAGCCGAAGCCGGGCGCAAGCGCCGCGACGACCCGCAGCACTACTGCAAGGTGCACCAGCACGTAGGCGAGCGTTTCGGCGCGACCGGCGGCAAGCGGCCGGCCGGTGTGGCCGAGCGCGGTGCGCGTGATCATGCCGATGATGAGGCCGCCCATCGCGCCGGCGCCAAACGCATGCAGCGGCGCGTTCGGGGCGATCAGGCCGAGCGCGGAAAGCGAAAGGAGCAGGAAGCCGAGCGGAAACCATGCGTGCGAGAGGTGCAGAATCCACAGGATCGGCGAGCCGCGCGTCGCGAGCGGCCGCCAGCCCCACTGGCGCACAAAATGAGCTGCTGCTGCCGCGATTGCGAACAGCGCAGCGGCAAGGTTCCATTGCATGAGGTCGCCTGCGAACGCGGCAACGCTCGCGCCGACCGAGAAGTAATCGAGATTCGGCCTGCGCACCACGCCGGCGCGCGGTAGCGCACTGGCGGTGAAGGCGGGCACGACGCGCCCGGCCATGACGAGGACGAGGGCGAGCACGAGGTAAAGCGCTGCCTTTACCGCCCACGCCCCGTAGCCCAGGTGGAAGGCGAGATTCGCCGCGCCGAGCGCGCAAAGCAGCACAACCACGAAGTAGTTGCGCACGTTGCGCGAGCCGACGATTACGCGCGCCATGACCGCGGCGAGGACGAACGGAAACGCGCCATCGACGAGGGCGGCGAGCGGCCCAGGACCCGTATAAAGGAGCACCCGCGCCGCGAACCAGTGCAACGCGAGGAGCGCGAGCGGCAGCCCGGCCGGTGTCGCGAGCCCGGTCCACACGCGCCCGGCGGTGAGCAGAAAGCCGGCGATCACCGCGAGCGCGAAGCCGAACACCATTTCGTGCTGGTGCCAAAGTAGCGGCGCGAGGTATCCGTTCCAGCCGGCGCCGAACAGCGCCACGGTCCAGAGCCCGATCGAAACCGCGGCAGCAAGTGCCGCGAGCAGGTAGAACGGCCGGAAGCCGAGGGCAAAAAGCGCGAACCCGCGCGGCGCCGGCGCAGGCGCAGGCTCATCGATGCGGGCAAGCGGGGTAATCCGGCTCAAAGGATGCGGCGCACGCGCCTGCGGAACAGCCACAGCACGTAGCCGGACAGGCCGTAGGCGCAGAAAAGCGCGAAGAGCACGATCGGCGGATCGAACGCCACCAGCACGAACGCAAGGACGATCAACAGGATCGCCCAGAACGGCACCGCGCGGCGGAAGTTGATGTCCTTGAAGCTGTAGAAGGGAACGTTCGAGACCATCGTGATCCCGGTGTACAGGGCGACGAATGCGGCCACCCACGGCAGGCGGTACTCGTCGAGCGGGATCTTGTTGTCCTGCACCAGCCAGACGAAGCCGGCCACCAGCGCCGCCGCCGCCGGGCTCGGCAGCCCCTGGAAAAAACGCTTGTCCACGACCTCGATGTTGACGTTGAAGCGCGCGAGCCGCAGCGCCGCGCCGGCGCAGTACACGAACGCGGCGATCCAGCCGAAGCGGCCGAGACCCCGCAGCGCCCACTCGTACAGCACCAGCGCGGGCGCGGCGCCGAAGGACACCATGTCGGACAGGCTGTCGTACTCGGCGCCGAATTCGCTTTGCGTGCGCGTGAGCCGCGCGACGCGCCCGTCTAGCCCGTCCAGCACCATCGCGACGATGATCGCCACCGCCGAGACCGCGAACCGGCCGTTCATCGCCTGCACGATGGCGAAGAAACCGGCGAAAAGCGCTGCCGTAGTGAAGAGGTTCGGCAGCAGGTAGATGCCGCGCCGGCGCAGCGCGCCGATGCGGGGCGGCCCCAGGCCCGGGAGATTTCCCTCGCTACGGTCGGGAAGCTCAGCCATGCGCGGCAAATATCGCGATCACGCTTTCGGCAGCGTACACCTTGTCGCCGAGCGCCGCCTGCGCCTCGGCGTCGAGCGGCAGGTAGACATCGAGGCGCGAGCCGAAGCGGATGAAGCCGTAGCGCTCGCCGCGGGCGAGCTCGGCGCCCTCGGCGGCGTAGCACAGGATCCGGCGCGCGATCAGTCCGGCGACCTGCACGCAGGTCACATCTTCGCCCGTGCGGGTGCGGAACCAGAGCGCGTTGCGCTCGTTTTCCGTCGAGGCCTTGTCGAGCGCCGCGTTGACGAACGCGCCGGCGTGATACCAGCGCTTTTTCACCGTGCCGTCCACCGGCGAGCGGTTCGAATGCACGTTGAAGACGTTCATGAAGATCGAGACCTTGAGCGCGTCGCGCTCAAGCCACGGGTCGCGCGCGCGCTCCACGGCGACGATGCGGCCGTCGGCCGGCGCCACGACCGCGCGCGGGTCGTCCGGGACGTCGCGCGGCGGATCGCGGAAAAACTGCAGCACGAACAGTGCCGCGAGCCAGAACGGCAGCGACCAGCCCCATCCGGCAGGCAGCCCGGCGGCGAGCGCGAGCGCGACCGCGACGGCGAGAAACGGCCACCCCTCCCGCGCCACGATTGGATGGGGATACGCCGGCCGCACGCGGTCAGTTCCTCGAGGTATCGACCAGCCGGTTCTTGCGGATCCAGGGCATCATCTCGCGCAGCCGCGCGCCGACCTTCTCGATCGGGTGTTCCGCAGTCATCCGCCGCCGCGAAAGCAGCATCGGGGCTCCGGCGCGGTTTTCCAGCACGAACTCCTTGGCGTACTCGCCCGACTGGATGCGCCCGAGCGCCTCGCGCATGCGCTGGCGCACCTGCTCGTCGATGATCTTGGGCCCGGTGACGTACTCGCCGTACTCGGCGTTGTTCGAGATCGAGTAGTTCATGGTGCCGATGCCGCCCTCGTACATCAGGTCGACGATGAGCTTCAACTCGTGCAGGCATTCGAAGTACGCCATCTCGGGCGCGTAGCCCGCTTCGGTGAGCACCTCGTATCCGGCCTTCACCAGCTCCACGCATCCGCCGCACAGCACCGTCTGCTCGCCGAACAGGTCGGTCTCGGTTTCTTCCTTGAAGGTCGTCTCGATGATCCCGGCCTTTCCGCCGCCGATGGCCGCGGCGTACGAAAGCGCCATGTCGCGCGCTTTCTTCGAGCGGTCGCGGTGCACCGCGATCAGCATCGGAGTCCCGCCGCCGCCCACGTAGGTCGAGCGCACGGTGTGGCCCGGCGCCTTGGGCGCGACCATCCACACATCGAGGTCCTCGCGCGGCTGCACCTGGCCGTAATGGATGTTGAAGCCGTGGGCGAATGCGAGCGCGGCGCCCTTCTTGACGTTGGGCTCGACTTCGGACTGGTACACGGCGGCGATGTGCTCGTCGGGCATGAGCATCATCACGATGTCGGCGCCCCGCACCGCGTCGCCGATTGCCGCCACCTTGAGGCCGGCTTTCTTCGCCTTGTCCCAGGATGCGCCGCCCTTGCGCAACCCCACTACCACCTTCACGCCGGAGTCGTGCAGGTTGAGCGCGTGCGCGTGCCCCTGCGACCCGTAGCCGAGGATCGTGACCTTCTTCCCCTTGACGAGCGAAAGATCGGCGTCCTTGTCGTAATAGACCTTCATGAAACACCCCCTCTGGAAAGTATGGGGCCAGAGTAACTTTTTCCCGCCGGCCGGCGCAACCGGGCGACCGGCGAAGGAAAAGTTACTCCGGCCCCATTAGACCCGCAGAATGCGGTTGCCGCGGCCGATGCCGCTGGCCCCCGTGCGCACCGTCTCGATGATGGCACTCTGATCGAGCGCATGGATGAATGCGTCGAGCTTGCGGCCGTCGCCGGTGAGCTCGATGGTGTACGTGTTGTCCGAGACGTCGATCACGCGGCCGCGGAAGATGTCGGCCATGCGCTTCATCTCGTCGCGCTCCTTGGCCCCGGCGCGCACCTTGATCAGCATCAGTTCGCGCTCGATGTGCTCGGCATCCGAGAGGTCCACCACCTTCACCACCTCGACCAGCTTGTTCAGGTGCTTGGTGATCTGTTCGATCACGTCCTCGGACCCGCTGGTGACGATCGTCATGCGCGAGAGCGATGCGTCCTCGGTCGGCGCCACGGTGAGCGACTCGATGTTGTAGGCGCGCGCCGAGAAAAGGCCGGCGACGCGCGACAGCGCGCCCGCCTCGTTCTCGAGCAGCACCGACACGATGTGGCGCATCAGAGTTCTTCGGAAAGGATCATTTCCGTGATGCCCTTGCCGCCCGGCACCATCGGATAGACGTTCTCGGTCTGGTCGGTGATGAAGTCCATGAACACGAGTTCGTCCTTGCGGCGGAACGCATCGCGCAGCACCGGCTCGACGTCGGCCGGCTTTTCGACGAGGACCCCGCGGTGCCCATAGCCCTCGGCGAGCTTCACGAAATCGGGAAGCGCGTCCATGTAGGACTCGGAATAGCGGTTGCCGTGGAAGAACTGCTGCCACTGGCGGACCATGCCCATGTACTTGTTGTTGAGGTTGACGATCTTGATCGGCAGGCGATACTGCTTGCAGGTCGAAAGCTCCTGCAGGCACATCTGGATCGAGGATTCGCCGGTGACGCACGCGACCGCGGTTCCCGGATTGGCGAGTTGCGCGCCCATCGCCGCGGGAAGGCCGAACCCCATCGTGCCGAGGCCGCCGGAGTTGATCCAGCGCCGCGGCCGGTCGAACTTGTAGAACTGCGCCGCCCACATCTGGTGCTGGCCGACGTCCGAGGTG
>CAZXAR010000060.1:0-19250 GCA_964638135.1 uncultured Enterobacteriaceae bacterium
GTCGTAGTAGTCGAGCGCCTTGGTGATGCGGAGGTAGGTGTTGGCGTCGAAGTAGTCGGCGAACTTGTCGGCCTGGTAGCGAAGATACGACTCGATCTCGAAATCGATGTCGAAGTCGAACCCGAATCCGGCCTTGTTGCGCAGCAGGCGGCCGAACTTCTCCATCATCGCATCGTTGGACAGGTAGGTGATGTGCCCGATCATGCGCGCGATGCGCAGCCCGCGCCGCGGCACGACGCCCTTCTCATAGTAATGGCCGCCGTGGAAATCCGGGTCGGTCATGATCGCCTGCCGCGCCACTTCGTTGAACGCGATGTTCTGCGCCGAGAGCTTGGGCGTCGCCGCGATCACGATCGAGTGGCGGATGCGTTCCGGGAACGAGAGCGTCCACTGCAGCGCCTGCATCGCGCCGAGCGAGCCGCCGATCGCCGCCGCGAAGCGCTCGATCCCCAGATGATCGGCCAGGCGCGCCTGCGCCGCCACCCAGTCCTCCACCGTGACGACGGGAAAATCGGCGCCCCAGGGCCGGCCGGTCGCGCGGTTGAGCGAGGCCGGCCCGGTCGACCCGAAGCACGAGCCGATGTAATTGGAGCCGAGGACGAAAAACTTGCGCGTGTCGAGCGGCTTTCCGGGGCCGACCAGGTTGTCCCACCAGCCGATGCTGGCGGGGTCCTCGGCGTACCGGCCGGCGACATGGTGCGAGGCGTTGAGCGCGTGGCACACGAGCACGGCGTTCGAGCGCGCGGCGTTCAGCTCGCCGTAGGTCTCGTAGACGAGTTCGAATTCGGGCAGCACGGCGCCGCCCTTGAGCGGCAGCGGTTCGGTAAAGGTGGCTTTTTTCGCCTCGACGATCCCCACCGAGTCGGGCGGCAGCTGCGGCGCGTTCAATGCGTGTCCCGAAAAACGAAAAACCCGCCCAGCTTGCGCAGAAACGGGTTTTTCAGGCCTGTCTCTTTAGCAGTACTTGTAGAGCGCCCGCAAGCTGAACGTCAAATCGGCGCTGGACGGATTATAGCCGAGCGGCCCCGCACGCGACCAAGGCGTCGATGGCGGCCTCCGCGTAGCCCGCCTCGCGCAGCACTTCGCGCGTATGCTCGCCCAGGCGCGGCGCGTGGCGCCGATACGCCGGCGCCGATTCGGACCACTCGGAGGGCGCGGCGAGCGACCGAATCGCGCCTTCGCTCGGATGCTCCACCCGGTTGAAATATCCGGTGGCGGCGAGGTGCGGATCGAGAAGGATGTCCTCCAGGCTGTTCATTCGCTGCACCGGGATGTCGGCCCGCTCGAGCGCCGCAATCCAGTCCGCGGTCGCGCGCTTGGTCATCGCCTCGGCGACCAGGGCGTAGGCGGCCTGGAAGTTCCGGCTGCGCGACTCCGGCGTCGCGAAGCGCGGGTCGTCGCGCAGCTCGGGCCTGCCGATCAGGTCGAAGAAGGCGCGCCACTGCTTGTCGTTGTAGATCAGCACGCAGATGGAGCCGTCGGCCGTCGCGTAGGGCCTGCGCTCGTGCGCGAGCATGCGCGCGTAGCCGGGCTCGCCCAGCGGCGGCTCGAACGTGCAGCCGGCCAGGTGGTCGCCCAGCACGGCCTGCAGCAGGCTTTCGAACATCGGCACGTCGACGCGCTGGCCGGCACCGGTCTTCTCGCGCCGGTAGAGCGCCGCGCACACGGCATTGACGACGTGCAGCGCGGCGGCGCGGTCGGCCATGGTCGCGGGAACGTAGCGCGGCGCGTCGGCGCCGGATTTCCTGAACAGCCACGGAATTCCCGCCGCGCCCTGGATCAGGTCGTCGTAGGCCGCCTTGGCCGCGTACGGTCCGCGCTGGCTGTAGCCGAACGCGCCGACGTAGACGATGCGCGGATTCACCGCGCGCACCTCCGCATGGCCCAGACCGAGGCGCCGCATCGCCTGCGGGCGCATGTTGTACACCAGCACGTCGGCGCCGCGCGCGAGCGCAAGGCACGCTTCGCGCGCCGGTTCCTTCTTCAAGTCGAGCACGATCGAACGCTTGTTGCGGTTGGCGTGCAGGAAGATGTGTCCCATCCCCGCGGAGCGCATCGGCGCGGCATGGCGCATGATGTCGCCCTCGGGCGGCTCGACCTTGATGACCTCGGCGCCGAAGTCGCCCAGGATCTGGGTCGCGTAGGGACCCATCACGACCGTGGTGAGGTCGAGCACCCGGACACCGTCGAGCGCGCCGGCCATGCGAGCGCTACGCGTTGAGCCGGTCGAGCAGCTCGCGCGTCTTCGCCGGGTCGGTGGAGCGCAGCACGCGCTGCACGAGCGGGTGCGCTTCGGCGATGCTGGTGCGCAGGACGCGCTCCTTGATCGCGGGCAGCTGCGCGGGGTGCATCGAGAAGTTGCGCAATCCCATGCCGAGAAGCAGCCGCGTGAGCTTGGGGTCGCCCGCCATCTCGCCGCAGACCGCGACCGGCGCCCCGCCGCGGTTCGCCACCTGAATGGTGTGCGCCACCAGGTGCAGCACCGCCGGGTGCAGGGGATCGTACAGGTGCGCGACCGCGTCGTCGGTGCGGTCGATCGCCAGCGTGTACTGGATCAGGTCGTTGGTGCCGAGCGAAAGGAAATCGAGCCGGCGCATGAACATCGGCAGCGCGAGCGCCGCGGCAGGGATCTCGATCATGCCGCCGACTTCGATCGCACGGTCGAACGCCACGCCGGCGGCCTGCAACTGCTCCTTGGCCTGCCGAATCAGGCCGAGCGACTGCTCGATCTCGTGCGCGTGCGCGAGCATCGGCAACAGGATCTTCAGGCGCCCGTAGTGCGAAGCGCGCAGCATGGCGCGCAGCTGGGTGAGAAAGATCTGCGGTTCGGCGAGGCAGAAGCGGATGGCGCGCAGGCCGAGCGCCGGGTTGGGCATGACCGCGGGGCCGTTCTCGCTCAATGCCTTGTCGGCGCCGATGTCGAGCGTGCGGATCACCACGGGCAATCCGTGCATCGCGCGCGCGACCTCGCGGTAGGCCTCGAACTGCTCGTCTTCCGAGGGCAGGTCGCGGCGGTTCATGAACAGGAACTCGGTGCGGTACAGCCCGATGCCCTGCGCGCCGGCGTCGCGCACGTCCTTGACGTCCTGCGGCAGTTCGATGTTGGCGAACAGCTCCACCGGCGTGCCCTCGAGCGTGGCGGCGGGCGTGTCCCGCAGGCGCCCGAGCCGCTGGCGCTCGATCTCGTGCTGCGACTGGCGCAGCCGGTATTCGGCGAGCACCGCGGGATCCGGATCGACCACCAGGACGCCCTGCGTTCCGTCCACGACCAGCAGGTCGTTCTCGCGGACGAGCGCGCGTGCGTGGTGCAGGCCGACGATCGCCGGAATGTTCAGGCTGCGCGCGACGATCGCGGTGTGCGAAGTCACTCCGCCGGCATCGGTGACGAACCCGCCGAACTGGTGGCGCTTGAACAGGATCATGTCGGCGGGCGACAGGTCGTGCGCGACGACGATCAACTGGCGCTCCTCGGAAGCATGCGGCTCGGCCAGTCCGTGGCCGCCGAGCAGGGCATTCAGCACGCGCTCCACCACCTGCTGGATGTCCTGGCGGCGCTCGCGCAGGTAGGGATCGTCGATCTGTTCGAACTGCTCGACGAGCCGCTCCATCTGCTGCACCAGGGCCCACTCGGCATTGCAGCCGCGCTCGCCGATCAGCTCGCGCGGCGCCTGCGAGAGCGACGAGTCGTCGAGAATCATGCGGTGCAGGTTGATGAACGCGGCGAACTCGTGCGGCGCTTCGGGGGGAATGTGCGCCTGCAGCGCGTCGAGTTCGTGCCGCGACCGCGCGACGGCGTCGTCGAAGCGGCGGATCTCGGCCGCAAGCGCTTCCGGCGGCACGTCGTAGTGCGCCACCTCCAGCCGCGCGCTGGACACCAGGTGGGCGTGACCGATGGTGATGCCCGCGGCCAGCCCGGCACCGTGCAGCACGAAAGTCATTCGCTCTCGCCGAAGCGGTCCTCGATCAGGCGCAGCACCGCGCGCAGCGCTTCCTGGGCGTCGGCGCCGTCGGTCTCGACGCGGATCACCGAGCCCTTGCCGGCGGCGAGCATCATGACGCCCATGATGCTCTTGGCGTTGACGCGGCGTGCATTGCGCGACAGCCAGATCTCGCTCCGGTAGGCGCTTGCGACCTGGGTAAGCCTTGCCGAGGCGCGCGCGTGCAGCCCCAGCTTGTTCACGATCGTCGCCTCAGCGCTTGGCATTGCCGCAGCGATCCCGGTTCATGTGCAGCACGCCCTCGGCCCCGCCCGAAAGGGCGCGTCGCACCACCGTCGCGAGGGTCGCCTCGCGGCCGGAAAGCGCGCGCACCAGCATCGGCAGCGAAAGCCCCGAGACACCCTCGACATGCCCGTCGGCAAGCAGGCGCGCAGCGATGTTCCCCGGGGTCGCGCCGAACATGTCGGTGAGTACGAGCACCCCGGATCCGTCGTCCAGCTCGGCAAGCAGCATGCGCGCGCGCGCGAGCACGGTCTCGGGATCTTCGTTCGGCCCGACCCCGATCGCCGCGGCATGCGGCGGCGCGGCGCCGAGGATCTGCCCCGCGGTGGCGAGCAGGTCCGCGCCGGTGGCGCCGTGCGAAACGATGAGCACGCCGATCATTCCAGCTTTGCCTCGAGGGCGTCGATGAAGGTTCCGGCGACGTCAAAGCCGCTCTGGTCCTGGATCTCGCGAAAGCAGGTGGGACTGGTGACGTTGATCTCGGTCAGCCAGTCGCCGATCACGTCCAAGCCGACCAGCAGAAGGCCGCGCCCCGCGAGCAGCATGCCTACGCCCTCGGTGATCTCGCGATCGCGGGGCGAGAGCGGCTGCGCCACGCCGCGTCCGCCGGCGGCGAGGTTGCCGCGCGATTCGCCCGGCTTGGGAATGCGCGCCAGGCAGTACGGCACCGCCTTGCCGTCGATCAGCAGGATCCGCTTGTCGCCGTCGCGGATCTCCGCGATGAAGCGCTGTGCCATCACCGAGCGCTCGCCGCCCTGCGCCATCGTCTCGATGATCACGTTGCGGTTCGGGTCCCCCGCGCGCACGCGGAAGATGTTCTCGCCGCCCATGACATCGAGCCGCTTGACGACCACGTCGGCGTGCGCATCGATGAACGCGTGCAGCTGCGCCGGATCCCGGCTCACCAGCGTCGGCGCCACGAACTGGGGAAACTCGGCGATCGCGAGCTTCTCGTTGTGGTCGCGCACGGCGCCGGGCGCGTTGAACACCCGCGCCCCCGAGCGCTCGGCCGCAGAGAGCAGCCAGGTGCTGGTGACGTATTCGAGATCGAACGGCGGGTCCTTGCGCATGAGCACGGCGTCGAACGAAGCGAGGCTGCGGCGCGCCTGCTCGTGGCCGCGGTACCAGTCCTCGTCGTTGTCGGCGAGCGAAATGCGCAGCGCCGCGGCCGAAACCTCCCCTTCGCGCCAGGCAAGACTCGGCTGCTCGCACACGTAAACGGCATGGCCGCGTGCGTGCGCGGCGCGCATCATCGACACCGTCGTGTCCTTGTACGCCTTGAGCGTGTCGGGCGGGTCGATGATGAAAAGAAACTGCATGAGTGATGAGCGGGGAGCGTGCCTGCGGTGTGCGCCGATGCCTCCGGCGGCGGCGCGCGGTTCGCTCCGAACCCGCGAGCGACCCCGGTTACTGTTTCGCCGCGGGCGCTGGCTCGGCAGGCTCCTTCAGTCTGCCGCCGGAACGATTTCCCAGGAAGACCACGGCCCGCGCCACCTCGAGATCCGACAGATCCGGATTGCCGCCGCGCGGCGGCATGGCACGCACGCCGCCGATCGCGTTCTTGACGAGCTGCTCGAGTCCCCGCTTGAGCGGCCTCGCCCACGCCGCGGCGTCGCCGATCTTGGGCGCGCCGGCCGCGCCGGTCTCGTGGCACGCGGCGCACGCGGCCTTGACGACTTCCTCGCCGCTGCGCGGCGCGCGCGCCGCGCCCGCGGCCGCGCCGAATTCGACCCGCCCGACCGGCTGGATGCGCGCCGCGACCGCCTCGGGCCGAAGAGCCGCGGGGTCGGCCTGCGGGCGATTGACGACCAGGTGCACCAGCATGACGATGCCGAGCACCGGCACGAGGAACGCGAGCAGCACCACGACGACGAGCTGCTTGGGGGTCTTAATGAAGGACGAATGGCGATCCTGCCCACTCATTCGGGAGTGCCTGCGCTGGTGCTGATAAAATGCTGATTTTAGCGTGAAACTCCCAGTCCCAGAATAGCGCCCGTAGCTCAGATGGATAGAGTGTCGGTCTCCGAAGCCGAAGGTCGTGGGTTCGAGTCCCGCCGGGCGCGCCAACACGATTCAAGCCGCGCGCGGGGCGCTCGCCGCAGCGCTGGCGCGCCGTTCCGCGCGGCACCACGCCGGCACTGATGGCAGCGCCCCCGATCAGCCGCTTCCCGGTAGCACGCCTCGAAGACCTGCCCGAGGACATCCGCGAGCGCATCGGCGAAGTCGAGCGCAAGTCGGGCTTCGTTCCCAACGTCTTTCTCGCGCTCGCGCACCGGCCGGCGGAGTGGCGCGCCTTTGTCGCCTACCACGACGCGCTGATGGAAAAGGAGATCGGCGGCAGCGTCACGCTCACCAAGGCCGAGCGCGAGATGATCGTGGTGGCGACCTCCGGGGCGAACAACTGCCCGTACTGCGTGGTTGCGCACGGCGCGATCCTGCGCGTGCGGGCGAAGAACCCGCACATCGCCGACCAGATTGCGGTCAACCACCGCGAGGCCGACCTCACCGCGCGCCAGCGCGCAATGCTCGATTTCGCGCTCAAGGTGGCGTCGCGTTCGGCCGAGCTCGAGGCGCCGGACTTCGCCGCGCTGCGCGAGCACGGTTTCTCGGCGGACGACGTCTGGGACATCGCGTCGATCGCCGCTTTCTTCGCGCTGTCCAACCGGCTCGCGAACGCAATGCAGCTGCGCCCGAACGACGAGTTCTACCTGCTCGGCCGCGTGCCGAGGGAACGCAAATAGGGTTCAGGCCGCGAGCGGCGGCCGGCGCTTGCCGAACCCGGTCGCCTGCTCGAAGGCGTGCGCAAGCTGCAGCACGCCGAAATCGTCGCGCGCGCGGCCGACGATCTGGATGCCGACCGGCAGGGCCGGCTGGTCGTCGGTGAAGCCCGCCGGAACCGAGATCGCCGGATGGCCGGTCACCGTGATCCGGTAGCAGCTCTTCATCCAGTCGAGGTAGTTGTCGATCGGCGTGCCCTCGATCGCCTTCGGCCACGCCTCGCTCGCCGCGAACGGCGCCACCTGGTTCACCGGCAGCAGCAGGAACTCGTAGCGTTCCAGGAACGTGCGCAGGCGCTCGTACGCCTGCGCGCGCAGCGTCTCGGCCCGCGCGATGCGCTCCGCACTGAGCGTGCGTCCCTGGTCGTAGTTCCAGACGATGTCGGGTTTGAAATCGGCGCGCCGCGTCTGCATCAACGCCCCGTGCTTTTGCACGAACGCGAGCGCACGCAGCACGTGGAACGCCTCGTCGGCACAGGCGAGGTCGGGCTCGGCCTGCTCGACGATGCAGCCGAGCGACGCAAACGTCCGGACCTGCCTTTCGAGCACACGGCGGACGCGCGCTTGCACCGGCAACCCGCCGAGATCACGGCTCCAGGCGACGCGCACGCGGCGAAAATCGCGTCCGAGCGGCCGCGCAAAGACCTTGCCCGGCTCGTTGTAGCTCGCCGGGGCGCGCGGATCGGGCCCGGCCATGGCCGCAAGCAGGAACGCGGCGTCCGCGGCGGTGCGTGCGAGCGGGCCGAGCTCCGTCATGCTGCTCCAGGGATTCTGCGCTGGGCGGCTCGGCACGCGCCCGCTCGAGGGCCGGAAGCCGACGACGTTGCAGAAGTTCGCGGGATTGCGCAGCGAGGCGCCCAGGTCCGAACCGTCGGCGAAGGGCAGCAGTCCGCACGCGACGGCGACCGCTGCGCCTCCCGAGGATCCGCCGCAGGTCTTGCTCGGGTCGTACGGATTCAGGGTCGTGCCGAAGACGGCGTTGAAAGTCTGGCTGCCGGCGCCGAATTCGGGCGTGTTGGTCTTGCCGACGGTAATGGCACCCGCACGACCCAGCCGCTCGACGAGCAGGTGATCCTCGCCCGGGACATGGTCGCGGTAGATCGGCGAGCCCATGGTGGTGCGGATGCCGCGCGTCGCAACGAGGTCCTTGTAGGCGATCGGCAGTCCGGCGAGCGGACCGAGCGCGGCGGCGGCGCCGCGCCGCGCAAGGTGGCGGTCGAGCCGGCGCGCCGCGGCGAGCGCGCGTTCCGGAACCAGCGTCACGATGGCGTTCACGCGGGGGTTGATGCGCTCGATCCGTGCGAGGAACGCGCGCATCACCTCGCTCGCCGAGACCCGTCGGGTGCGGATCAGCCGCGCGAGCGCGCGGGCGCCCGTATAGCACAGCTCGCTCGCCTCCATCACATGAGCACGATGTCGAATTGCTCCTGCGTGTAGCCCGACTCGACCTGGAGCGAGATCGTCTTGCCGATGAAATCCGACAGCATCGCGACCGCCGGAGATTCCTCCTCCTGCAGCAGGTCGATCACCGGCTGTGAAGCGAGCACGCGGTACTCGCGGGCGTTGAACTGGCGCGCCTCGCGCAGGATCTCGCGCAGGATCTCGTAGCAGACCGTGCGCGCGGTCTTCAGCTCGCCGCGCCCGGCGCAGGTCGGGCAGGGCTCGCACAGTACGTGCGCGAGCGATTCGCGCGTGCGCTTGCGCGTCATTTCCACCAGGCCGAGGGCCGTGAATCCGTTCACGCTCATGCGCGTGCGGTCGCGGGCGAGCGCGCGGCGGAATTCCTCGAGCACGGCAGTGCGGTGGTCCTCCGAATCCATGTCGATGAAGTCGATGATGATGATGCCGCCGAGGTTGCGCAGCCGGAGCTGGCGCGCGATCGACTGCGCGGCCTCCAGGTTGGTCTTGAACACGGTGTCGTCGAAGTTGCGGCTGCCGACAAAGCCGCCGGTGTTGACGTCGATGGTGGTGAGCGCCTCGGTCTGGTCGATGACGAGCGTGCCGCCCGACTTGAGGTCGACGCGCCGGGAGAGCGCCTTCTCGATCTCCGGCTCGACGTTGTACAGGTCGAACAGCGGCCGCTCGCCGCTGTAATGCTCGATCTTGGCGCGCACGTTGGGCATGTAGGTGGCGGCGAACGCGGCGAGCTTCTGGTAGTTCTCGCGCGAATCCACCAGCACGCGCTCGGTGTCGGCCGAGACCATGTCGCGCAGCACGCGCTGCGCGAGCGACAGGTCCTGGTACAGCGGTGCGGGCGGCTGCGCCCGCAGCGAGCGCTCGCCGATGTCGCCCCACAGGTGCCGCAGATATTCGATGTCGGCGCGCAGTTCCTCCTCGGTCGCCGTCTCGGCGAGCGTGCGCAGAATGAACCCGCCTTTTTCCTCGGGCGGCAGAAGTTCCTTGAGCTTGCCGCGCAGCAGCTGGCGGCCCGCCTCGTCCTCGATGCGCTGCGAGATTCCGATGTGCGGGTCGTGCGGCAGATAGACCAGCATGCGCCCGGCGATCGAGATCTGCGTCGAGAGCCGCGCGCCCTTGGTGCCGATCGGCTCCTTCACCACCTGCACCAGCACCGGCTGGCCCTCGGCGAGAATGCGCTCGATCGGCCGGCCCGCTTCGCCGTTCTGCCGGCGGTGCTCCCAGATGTCGGCGACATGCAGGAACGCGGCGCGCTCCAGGCCGATCTCGACGAACGCCGACTGCATCCCGGGCAGCACGCGGGCAACGCGGCCCATGTAGATGTTGCCGACGAGGCCGCGGCTCGCGGCGCGCTCGATCACCAGTTCCTGCACCTGGCCGGCGCCGATGACCGCGACGCGCGTCTCCTGCGGCGTCACGTTGATCAGGATCTCTTCGGCCATGGCGGGCGGCGACGTTCGCGCGGGGCGCCGAGGCGCTCGAGCAGCCGCGCAGTTTCGTAAAGCGGCAGGCCGACGATTCCGGAGTGGCTGCCGCGGATCTCGGCGGCGAAGCGCGCCGCGCGGCCCTGGATCGCGTAGGCGCCGGCCTTGTCCTCCCACTCGCCGGAGCCGACGTAGTCGCGGATCTCCACCCGCGAGAGCGCGCGAAACCGGACCCGCGAGACCGAGAGCGCGGTGCGCAGCCGCGCGCCGAATTTGAGCGCCACGGCGGTGAGCACGGCGTGCCGCCGCCCCGACAGGGCGGCAAGCATTCCGGCCGCCTCGTCGCGGCCCGCGGGCTTGCCGAAGATGCGCCGGCCCAGTGCAACGGTGGTGTCGGCCGCCAGTACCGGCGCGCGCGGCAGGTCGCGCTGCACGACCCGCTTCCAGCCGGCCTCGGCCTTGGCGCGCGCGACGCGCAGCACGTACTGGCGCGGCGTTTCGCCGCGCCGGAGGCGCTCGGAGACTTCGGATCCGGAGGCGGCATGGTCGCGCCACAGCAGCAGCTCGAAGCGGATTCCGAGGTGCGCCAGCAGTTCGCGGCGACGCGGGCTGCGCGAGGCAAGATAGATCGAGCGGTCGAGCGGGGTCGCCATCGGGAGCGGGCGCAGTGTAGCAAAGCTATTTGCGGTGATAGGGGTGGCCGGTGAGCAGCATCGACGCGCGGTAGAGCTGCTCGCAGAGCAGCACCTGGGCGAGCGCGTGCGGCAGCGTGAGCGCGGAGAGCCTGAGCAGCAGCGCGGCCTCGCGCCGGTACTCTGCGTCCAGGCCGTCGGGCCCGCCGATGACGAAGGCGACCGCGTCGCCCTCGCGGCGCCAAGCGTCGATGCGCGCCGCGAACTGCGCGGTCGTGAAGTCGCGCCCGCGCTCGTCCAGGGCAACCAGAGGCGCGCCGCGCGGCAGGCGCGCCCGCACGCGCGCGACCGCAACCGGCTTCATTTCGAGGCAGCGGACCTCGAAGCCGCGGGGCATGCGGCCCAGATACGCGTCGCGCGCCGTGCGCGCCCAGGGCGGCAGCCTAGCGCCGAGCGCGACGACGAACAGTCTGCTCACGCGTCTTCAGCCGGACTTCCCTGCCGCCCCAGATTTCTTCCAGGTTGTAGTAGCTGCGCACGGCCGGATGCATGACGTGCACGATGATGTCGCCGAGGTCGACCAGCACCCACTCGCCGTTGCGCTCGCCCTCGAGTCCCTGTGCGGGCGCGCCGAGCGCCTTCAGCGTCTCGCGCACGCGGTCGGCGAGCGCCTTCACCTGGCGCGTCGAGTCGCCGCTCGCGATCACCACGCGCTCGAAGATCGACGAGAGCCGCGACACGTTGTAGACCACGATGTCGTGGCCCTTGACGTCCAGGAGCGCTTCGACCACGGCGCGCTGCTTCTTACGGATGTCCATACAGACGGTGCTCGCGGATGTAGCGCCACACGGCGGCGGGGAGCATCGCCGAGACGTCCTCGCCGCGGGCGATGCGCGTGCGCAATTCGCTCGCCGAAATCGCGAGGGGCGGCATCGGAACGTGGACGATGGCGTGGCGCGGCGCGCCGGAATCGGCGCCGCGCACGCCCGGGCGCGCGAACACGGCGAAGCGGCACAGGCCGAAGAGTTCCTCGGCGCGGTGCCAGGTGGCGAGCTTCGCGTACTGGTCCGAGCCGATCAGCATGACAAGCGCCGCGCCGGGCGCGAGCTCGGCGCGCAGTCCGACGAGCGTGTCGAAGGTGTAGCCGCTCGCACCGGGCGCGAGCTCGCGCTCATCGAGCGCGTAGCGCGGCTCGCCGGCGATCGCGAGCTTCACCATGGCGACGCGGTCCTCCGCGCACGCGACCGGCGGCCTGCGGTACGGGGGCGACCCGGTCGGCACCCACAGCACGCGCGAGAGCCCGAGCGCGGCGCGCGCGGCACGCGCCATCGCGAGGTGCGCGTTATGCACCGGGTCGAATGTTCCGCCCAGGATGCCGACCGCGCTTGTCGCCGCCTCGCCCGCGGCGGGGCCGGCCGCGGCGGCGGCGCTGCCCATCGGCGCAGTGCGTGGCCCCACTACCGGCGGATTTCTCCGTGGCCGAAGACGACGAATTTCTCGGTCGTGAGCCCCTCCAGCCCCACCGGACCGCGCGCGTGCAGCTTGTCGGTGGAAATGCCGATCTCGGCACCGAGCCCGTATTCGTAGCCGTCGGCGAAACGGGTCGAGGCGTTGACCATCACCGAACTGGAATCCACTTCGCGCAGGAATTGGCCTGCGCGCGCCGCATCCTCGGTGACGATGGCGTCGGTGTGCTGCGAGCCGTAGCGCGCGATGTGCTCGATCGCCTGTGCGATGCCGCGCACGACGCGGATCGAGACGATCGGCGCAAGCCACTCGGTGCGGTAATCCTGTTCGCTCGCCGCCTTGGCCCCCGGCACGATCCGGCGCGTGGCCTCGTCGCCGCGCATCTCGACCCCCTTGGCGGCGTAGATCCGGGCGATCTCGGGCAGCACCCTGGGCGCGATCGCCTCGGCTACCAGCAGCGTTTCCATGGTGTTGCAGGTGCCGTAGCGCTGCGTCTTGGCGTTGTCCGCGATCCGCACCGCCATCGCCGGATCGGCCCGGTCGTCGATGTACACGTGGCAGATTCCCTCGAGGTGCTTGATCATGGGGATCCGCGACTCGCGCGCCAGCCGCGCAATCAGCTCCTTGCCGCCGCGCGGCACGAGGATGTCGACGAACTCCGTCATGGTGACCAGTTCGCCCACTGCGGCGCGATCGGCAGTGGCGACGACCTGCACCGCGTCTTCCGGAAGCGACGCCGTCTTGAGCGCGGCGCGCACGCAGCCGGCGATCGCCTGGTTGGAATGGAGCGCCTCCGAGCCGCCGCGCAGGATGCAGGCGTTGCCCGACTTGAGGCAAAGGCCTGCGGCGTCCGCGGTGACGTTCGGCCGCGATTCGTAGATGATGCCGACCACGCCGAGCGGCACGCGCATGCGCGCGACTTCGATTCCGCTCGGTCTGCGGACCCGCCCGGAGATGCGCCCGACCGGGTCGGGCAGCGCCGCCACCTGTGCGAGCCCCTCGGCCATCTGTTCGATCAGCTCCGGGGTGAGCGCGAGGCGCTCGACCAATGCGGCCGCCAGGTCCTGGCGCGACGCCTGCTCGACATCGGCGCGGTTCGCCTCGAGCAGCTCGGTCGCGCGGGCGCGGATCTCCGCCGCCACGGCGAGCAGCGCGCCGTTCTTCGCCTCGGTGCTCGCGCGCGCGAGCACGCGCGCCGCGGCGCGCGCCGACTGGCCCAGTTCGCGCATGTACGTGCGCACGTCAAGCGAGCTCGCGTGCGCGTTCGGTTCCATGCAGCAATTCTAACCCCAGCCTCGCGAACCCATCCCACGGCGCGCCGCGCGCAACGCCCTTGATGACGCGGTCGATGTGTGCGAGATCGGCGATGGCGCGGTCGAGCGCGCGGCGCGGGTAGCGCCCGAGCGCGGCTCGCATCGGCGCCTGGCGGGCGCCCCAGACGCGATGTTCGCGCAGCAGCAGCTCGACCGCGCGCCCCGCTTCGACGCCTGCCTGGATCGCGCGCAGCGCGCGCAGATCCTCGGCGAGCATCCACAGCACGCGGCTCGGCGCCTCGCCCTCCTCGCGCAGCCCGTGCAGCACGCGCAAGTAACGCCGCAGGTCTCCGGCGAGCAGCGCACCGCCGGCGTCGGCAGCGTCGTAGCGGGCGACGTTCGCCACCGCTTCCTCCACCTGTTCGAGCCGAAGTTCGCCCGCGGGCAGCAGCAATGCGAGCTTCTGCGCTTCCTGGTGCGCCGCGAGCAGGTTGCCTTCGACGCGCTCGGCGAGGAATTCGAGCACCGCCGGTGCCGCGCGCTGCCCGTTGCGGCCCAGGCGCGCGCCGATCCACTGCGGCAGCCGCGCGCGCTCGACCGGCCAGACGTCGACGACGACGCCCACCGCGCGCAGCGCGCCGAACCAGGCGGCGGCCTGGGCGGCGCGATCCAGGCGCGGAAACGAGAGCAGCGTGACGTTGCCTTCGTGCGGCGCCGCGCAGTAGCGTTCGATCGCCGCGGCGCCCTCGCTGCCGGGTTTCCCGCCGGCAATCCGCAGTTCGACGATCTTCGCGCCGCCGAAGAGCGAGCGGCTTGCGCCGGCGTGGGTAAACGCGCTCCAGTCGAAATGGCGATCGGCGAACAGCACCTCGCGCTCGGCGCAGCCGCTGCGCCGGGCGGCGGCGCGCACCGCGTCGGCCGCCTCCTGCGCAAGCAGCGGCTCATCGCCGTGCACCGCGTAGAGCGGGGCGAGCGTCCTCGCGAGATGCGCTTCGAGCTGCTCCGCGCGCAGCTGCATTACCGGGCGGGGGGCTTCGGCGTCTTCGCTTCGGCGAGGCGGCGCATGATCTGGCGCACGATGTCGGTCTGCATGTCGCGGTAGAGCAGCTGCTCCTCGGTTTCCTTCGCCAGCACGTCGGCGTCGCTGAACGTGATGTCGCGCGCAAGCTGCAGCGTGGAGCCCGGCAGGAATTCGCCGCCTTTGCCGTCGTGCACGCGAAAGCCGACGCGATACAGCAGCCGGAATTCGCGCACGCGGCCGGCCGCGGAAAGCGAAAGGATGTCCTTCTGCCGGCTTTCCTGCGTGAATTCGAGCACGGCCTGCGCGGCTTTCGGGTCCTCGACCACCTGCGTGCGGCTTCCCGAGCGGATGCTGCGCTTCAAGTCGAGCACGAGGCTGCCCGTGCCGGCGACGTAGACCGACTCGAACGGCAGGTCGGAGGTGCCGCGCAACTGGAAGCCGCAGCCGGTGAGGACCACCGTCAGCGCCAGGGTACGGAGCGAACGCATCAGAGGACGATGTTGATGAGGCGGCCGGGCACCACGACCACGCGCTTGATCACCCGGTCGGCGACATACTTGCGCGCCACGTCGCTCGCGCGCGCCAGCGCTTCGAGCGCGCCCTGGTCGGCGGAGTTCGGCGCGCGCAGCGTGCCGCGCGTCTTGCCGCCGACCTGCACCACGTACTCGATCTCGTCCTGCTCGAGCGCGCCGGCGTCCGGTTCGGGCCACGGCGCGCTCATCAGGTCCTCGCCGAAGCCGAGCGCGCGCCACAGATGATGGCAGACGTGCGGGGTGATCGGGGCAAGCAGCCGCAGCAGGATCGACAGGCCCTCTTTCGCCACCTCGTCGCCGACGCCGGCGAGCCGGTCGAGCGCGTTCAGGATCTTCATCGCCGCCGAAGCCACCGTGTTGAACTGGTGCTTGGAGAAGTCGTAGTTGGCCTGCCGGAGTACCGAATGGATCTCGAAGCGCGTGGCCTGCCGCAGCGCCGGAGCGGTCGCGGCGCCGCCGCCGTTCGCGAATCGCACCGCGTAGGCCCACAGGCGCTTCAGGAACCGGTAGGAGCCCTCGACGCCTTCGTCCGACCATTCGAGCGTGTTGGTGGGCGGCGAGGCAAAGATGACGAACAGGCGCGCGGTGTCGGCGCCGTACTGATCGATCAGCGCCTGAGGGTCGACGCCGTTGTTCTTCGACTTCGACATGGCACCGATGCCGGCGAACACGACCTCCGCGCCGTCGTCGCGGCGCCGCGCGCTGACGATCTTTCCCTTGGCGTCGCGGCTCGATTCGACCTCCGAGGGGTGGATCCAGTCGCGCCGTCCCTCGGGCGTGTCGAGGTAGTACGACTCGGCGAGCACCATGCCCTGGGTGAGCAGGTTGGTGAACGGTTCCGCGAGCGCGAGCAGCCCCTCGTCGCGCATCACGCGCTGGAAGAATCGCGAATACAGCAGATGCAGGATCGCATGCTCGATGCCGCCGATATACTGGTCCACCGGCATCCAGTACCCGGCGCGTTCGTCCACCATCTTGTGCCGGTTGTCCGGGCAGGCGAAGCGCGCGAAATACCAGGACGAATCGACGAAGCAGTCCATGGTGTCGGTTTCGCGCTTCGCCGGTCGTCCGCAGGCCGGGCAGGAGGTCTGGTAGAACTGCGGCATCTTCGCGAGCGGATTGCCGGTGCCGTCCGGCACCAGGTCCTCGGGCAGCACGACCGGAAGCTGCTCGTCCGGAACGGGAACGTCGCCGCACTCGGCACAGTGCACGATCGGAATCGGGCAGCCCCAGTAGCGCTGGCGCGAAATGCCCCAGTCGCGCAGGCGCCACTGGATCTGCTTTTCGCCCAGTCCCCTCGCTTTCAGATCCGCCGCGATCGCATCGACCGCAGCGGCGTAGTCCAGGCCGTCGTATTTTCCCGAGTTGATGCAGGTCCCGTATTCGGCATATTCCGGTTTCCAGGGCGCCGGCACGGCGTCGCCGAGCGGGTGCCGGATCACCGGCCGGATCGGCAGTCGATAGCGAAGCGCAAAGTCGTAGTCGCGCTCGTCGTGCGCGGGCACCGCCATCACCGCGCCCTCGCCGTATCCCATCAGGACGTAGTTCGCGACCCAGATCGGGATGCGCTCGCCCGAAAGCGGGTGCACGCAATGCAGCCCCGTGGGCATGCCTTTCTTCTCGACCTGCGCGAGTTCGGCTTCCATGACCGCGCCGCGCCTGCATTCCTCGACGAAGGCAGCGACCTGGGGATCGCGCCGCGCCGCCCATGCGGCGATCGGATGCTCGGCCGCGACGGCGCAAAAGGTCGCGCCCAGCAGCGTATCGGCGCGCGTGGTGAACACCCAGAGCAGCTTCTGTTCGCCCTCCAGCTCGTAGGGGAACGCGAGACGCACGCCTTCGGAGCGGCCGATCCAGTTCTTCTGCATCAGCTTGACGCGCTCCGGCCAGCCGGGCAATTCGTCGAGCGCCGCGAGCAGCTCTTCGGCGTACGCGGTGATGCGCAGGAAGTACATCGGGATCTCGCGCTTTTGCACGATTGCCCCGGTCCTCCAGCCGCGGCCGTCGATCACCTGTTCGTTGGCGAGCACCGTCTGGTCGACCGGATCCCAGTTGACCGCCCCGGTCTTCTTGTAGGCGAGGCCGTTGCGGAACAGGCGCGTGAACAGCCACTGGTTCCACTTGTAGTACTCGGGACTGCAGGTGGCGAGCTCGCGGTCCCAGTCGAGCGCGAAGCCGAGCGACTTGAGCTGCTGCTTCATGTGCGCGATGTTGTCGTGGGTCCAGCGCGCCGGCGGCACGCCGTTCGCCATGGCGGCGTTTTCGGCCGGCAGCCCGAACGCGTCCCACCCCATCGGCTGCAGGACGTTTTCGCCGCGCATCCGGTGATAGCGGGTGAGCACGTCGCCGATGGTGTAGTTCCTCACGTGCCCCATGTGCAGTTTTCCCGATGGATAGGGAAACATGCACAGGCAATAGAACTTCGGCCGGCCCGGGTCCTCGACGGTGCGAAACGCGCGGCGCGCCTCCCAGAAGGCCTGGGCCTCGCTTTCCACGCTCGGCGGGTCGTATCGTTCCTGCATTAGCGCTGTGCCGCGGTGGGGAAGTGGGCAGAAAGCGCGAATTATAAGGACAAGAGGGCAGGGGCCTGCCGCGCGGGGGCCGGACCGGTCAGCATTCCTCGATCGCGCCGCGGTAGAATTCCAGCCTCTTGTCGCTTCACCTCGAACATCTCAATCCCGAGCAGCTCGCGGCGGTCACCCTGCCCGATGAGCATGCGCTCGTGCTCGCCGGCGCCGGCAGCGGCAAGACGCGCGTGCTCACCACGCGCATCGCCTGGCTGATCAAGTCCGGGGCGGCGCCGCCCTCGCGCGTGCTTGCCGTGACCTTCACCAACAAGGCGGCGCGCGAAATGCTCGCGCGCCTCGCCGCGATGCTGCCGGTGAATCCGCGCGGCATGTGGGTCGGAACCTTCCACGGCCTTTCGAACCGGATGCTGCGGGCGCATCACCGCGAGGCCGGCCTCCCCCCGGCGTTCCAGATCCTCGACAGCCAGGATCAGCTTGCGGCGGTAAAGCGCCTCGCCCGCTCGCTCCAAGTGGACGAGGACCGCATTGCGCCGCGCGACCTGCAGGAGTTCATCAACGCGCGCAAGGAGGAGGGCCTGCGGGCGCGCGAGATCGAGTCGCGCGACGAGCTCACGCGACGTTATGCCGAGCTCTACGCTGCCTACGACGCGCAGTGTCAGCGCGAAGGCGCGGTCGACTTCCCCGAGCTGCTGCTGCGCAGCCTCGAGCTGCTCGCGCGCAACGAGATGCTGCGCGCGCATTATGCCGAGCGCTTTCGCCACATCCTGGTGGACGAATTCCAGGACACCAACCGGCTGCAGTACCGCTGGCTGAAGCTGCTGGCGGGCGGCACTTCGCGCCTGTTCGCGGTCGGCGACGACGACCAGTCGATCTACGCGTTCCGCGGCGCGCGGGTGGGCAACATGGCGGACTTCGAGCGCGAATTCCACATCGCGAAAGTGATCCGGCTGGAGCAGAACTACCGTTCGCAGGGCAACATCCTGGATGCCGCGAACGCGCTCATCGCCCACAACCGCAACCGGCTGGGCAAGAACCTGTGGACCGCGAGCGGGCGCGGCGAGCCGCTGCGCGTCTTCGAAGGCGGCTCGGACGCGGACGAGGCGCGCTTCATCGTCGAGGAGGTCGAGGCGCTGCGCCGCGACGGTGGCCGGCTTGCCGATGCGGCGGTGCTCTACCGCTCCAACGCGCAGTCGCGCGTCATCGAGCACGCGCTGTTCCGCGCCGCGATTGCGTATCGCGTCTACGGCGGTCTGCGCTTTTTCGAGCGCGCCGAGGTCAAGCACGCGCTCGCGTACCTGCGGCTGGTGGCGTCGCCCGAGGACGACAATGCGTTCCTGCGGGTGGCCAACTTCCCGCCGCGCGGCATCGGTGCGCGCACCTTCGAGCAGCTGCAGGATGCCGCCCGTGCGGGCGGCACCAGCCTGTGGCAGGCAGCGCAGGCGCTCGGCGGGCGCGCGGCGCCGGCGCTCGGCGCGTTTCGGGCGCTGCTCGAGCGGCTGAAGGCGGAAACCGCGGGGCTCGCCCTCGCCCAATGCGTCGAGCACGTCATCGCGGGGAGCGGACTCGCCGCGCACTACAAGTCGAGCCGCGAAGGCACGGAGCGGATCGAAAACCTCGCCGAACTCGCGAACGCCGCGGCGGCATTCACCGAGGAGGAGCGCGAGACGGAATCCGGCGCCGCGGTCGACCGGCTCACCGCCTTTCTCACCCACGCGGCGCTCGAGGCCGGCGAACACCAGGCCGGCGAAGGCCAGGACGCGCTCCAGCTCATGACCGTGCATTCGGCAAAAGGGCTCGAATTCGACGTCGTCTTCCTGAGCGGGCTGGAAGAGGGGCTGTTTCCGCACGAGCAAAGCCTCACCGAGCACGACGGGCTGGAAGAGGAGCGGCGGCTTGCCTATGTCGCGCTCACGCGCGCGCGCGAGCGCTTGTATCTCACCTTCGCGCAAACGCGCATGCTGCACGGCCAGACGCGCTAC
>CAZXAR010000061.1:0-19206 GCA_964638135.1 uncultured Enterobacteriaceae bacterium
GGCTACCACGGCATGCGCTACTGGGAGACCTTCGGCAACTTCACCTTCATCCTCAAGGCGCGCGTGGAAATGATGCGCGACCTCGGCGCCTGCATGAGCCCGTTCAACGCGTTCCTGTTCCTGCAGGGGCTGGAGACGCTCTCGATGCGGATGGAACGCCACGCCGCGAACGGCCGGGCGGTCGCTGAATGGCTGGCGAAGCATCCGCTCGTGCCGTGGGTGAACTACGCCGGGCTTCCCTCGAGCCGCTTTTACGAGCGCGCGAGGAAGTACCTGCCCAAGGGCCCAGGGTCGATTTTCACGTTCGGGATCAGGGGCGGCCGCGAAGCAGGGCGGCGCTTCATCGAGGCGGTGAAGCTGCACTCGCACCTCGCCAACGTGGGCGACGCGAAAAGCCTCGTCATTCACCCGGCGAGCACCACCCACCAGCAGCTCTCCGACGCCGAGCAGGTCGCGGCCGGAATCGGTCCGGACATGATCCGCATCTCGGTCGGGCTGGAAAACGCGGAGGACCTGTTCTGGGACCTCGACCAGGCGCTCGCGGCTTCGCAGAAAGGAGATTGACATGACGGTGAGGATCGAGAAGAAGGGCAGGGTCTGGACGGTGATCCACAGCCGCCCGCAAGCGCGCAACGCGATGGACCCGGAGAGTGCCGATGCGCTGGTGGACGCCTTCGTCGCGTTCGATCGCGACCGCGAGGCCGCGGTCGCGGTGCTGTGGGGCGAGGGCGGCGCGTTCTGCGCCGGCTGGGACCTGAAGTACGGCGCCTCGCTCATCGAGGACCCGAGCCCGCTCGACGCGATCGCGTACCCGCTCGATGAGCGCGTGCGCGAAAACGGGCAACTGCCGCGCGGGCCGCTCGGACCGACGCGCTTGGAACTCGACAAGCCGGTGATCGCGGCGGTCGCCGGGCCTGCGGTCGCCGGCGGGTTCGAGCTTGCGCTCTGGTGCGATGTGCGCGTGTTGGAGCAGTCGGCGTACTTCGGCGTCTATTGCCGGCGCTGGGGGGTGCCGCTGATCGACGGCGGCACCGTGCGGCTGCCGCGCATCGTCGGAACCGGCCGCGCGCTCGAGATCATCCTCACCGGCCGCAAGGTGCAGGCCGAGGAAGCGCTGCGCATCGGCTGCTGCGAGCATGTAGTGCCCGATGGGCATTCTCGCGAGTTCGCCGAAGCGATGGCCTACGAGATCGCGCGCTTTCCGCAGGCGTGCACCCGCGCCGATCGCCGCTCGGTGTACATGCAGCAGGGGCTTTCGGTGCGAGAGGCAATGCGCCGCGAGTGGTACAACGGCATCCCCGCCTTCATCGCGGAGGGGGCCGAAGGCGCGGCGCGTTTTTCCTCTGGCAAGGGTAGGCACGGGGATTTCCGCGACATCTAATGGGGAGTCTCGAGCCAGCCGACTTGATCCCGATCCGTACAGTCTGTACAGTTCGCCCATGTCGCGATCGGACCGCAAAGGCGTCGAAGAGGCGCGCAACCAGTTGCCCGCGCTACTCGCCGAGGCCGAGAAGGGCCGCACCACCGTGATTACGCGCCACGGCCGCTCGATCGCCGCGATCGTTCCGGTCGAGCGTGCGCCGCTTGCGCGGCGCCAGAAGTCGCTCGCGGCGCTGGCCGGCTCGGGCAGGGGCCTCTGGGGTAAAGACAGTCGGAAGACCCTGCGCCGCCTGCGCGACGAGTGGGCCCGCTAGACTTCTCCGGCCTGCCGCAGGGCGCGCTGGTTCTGATCGATGCCGCGCCCGTCATCTATATCCTGGAAGGGAATTCCAGGTTCGCACCACGGTTCCAGCCCCTGTTCGATCGGCAGGCGAGCGGTGACATTCTTTTCGCAGTGACAACCCTGGCGATCGCCGAGGTCCTCACCGGGCCCTTGGGCGCCGGCGAGGAAGCGCTCGCCAAGCGCTATCGCGCCGTGATGGAATCCTGGCAGGTTGTCAACCTGACGGCCGAGATCGCCGAGAGCGCGGCGCGGTTTCGCGCCAGCCTGAAGCTCAAGCTTGCCGACGCAGTTCAGGTGGCGAGCGCGATGGCGGTGAATGCGGACGCCTTGGTGACGCACGACCGCGATTTTTCCCGGGTCAAGGCGCTGATGGTGTTGTCGTAACGGGCCAGGCAGGTACAGAAGTGTCGCGGCAGTGACTCGAGCGGCGGGCGCTCGCCTACCCTCCGCCCGCAACCGGCTCCAGGCGCACGAGCACCCCGCGCAGCTCGTCGGTGAGGAGGTACACGTAGCCGTCGGGCGAGACGCGCACGTCGCGGATGCGGCCGAGCGCGCCCTGCAGCAGGCGTTCTTCGCGCACCACCCGCTCGCCGTCGAGCCTGAGACGCACCAGCATCTGGTCCTTGAGCGCGCCGACGAAAAGATCGCCGCGCCAGCGCGGAAACTTGTCACCCGCGTAGAACGCCATGCCCGAGGGCGCGATCGAGGGCACCCAGTAGTGAACCGGCTGCGCCATGCCGGGCTTCGCGGTGCCCTCCCCGATCCGCGTGCCGATGCCGTACTGCACGCCGTAGGTGATCACCGGCCAGCCGTAATTCACGCCCGCGCGAATCACGTTCACTTCGTCGCCGCCCTGCGGCCCGTGCTCGTGGGTCCACAGCGCTCCCGTCTGCGGGTGCAGCGCCGCGCCCTGCTGGTTGCGGTTGCCGAGCGTGTATTTCTCCGGCTTCCAGCCCGGCCTGCCGACGAACGGGTTGTCCGCCGGCACCCGGCCGTCGTCGTGGAGCCGAATGACCGAGCCGGCGTGATCGTCCGGTTTCTGCGCGCGCTCCATCTCGCCGCGATCGCCGAGCGTGACGTAGAGGAAGCCGGCGCGGTCGAACACCAGGCGTGAACCGAAGTGCCGTCCCGTCGTGCCCTTCGGACTCTGGCGGAAGATCACCTGCACGTTCTCGAGCCGATTTCCGGCGAGGCGGCCGCGTGCCACCTCGGTACCGACGCCGTCCGCGCCGCGCGCCGCGTAGGACAGGTACACGAGGCCGTTCTCGGCGAAACGCGGGTGGAGCGCCACGTCCATGAGCCCTCCCTGGCCCTGGACCGTGACCTCGGGCAGGGCCGCGACCGGCAGCGGCTCGAGCCGGCCGTCCCTGACGATCCGCAGCCGGCCCGCCTTTTCCGTCACGAGCATGCTGCCGTCGGGGAGAAAAGCGAGCGACCAGGGCTGTTCGAGCCCGCGCACGAGTTCGATCACGCGGAAGGCGTGCTCTTCCGAGCGAATCGTCTGCGCGACTGCCTGGGAGGACAGCACGGCCGCTGCCAGAGCGAGCGCCTGCGCGAGCGAAACCGCGGTCCGACCCGCGCATCTTGCGCGCGACCCGCGATAATGAGCGCCGCCGAAGGTAGGTTTCATCCGGACAGGCAATTTACATGATTCCGAATCCAGTACGCGTCTGCCCCAAATGCGGCTACGCGCGGAGCGCGAGCGAAACCGCGCCGCAGTGGCAATGCCCTGCCTGCGGCATCGCGTATCACAAGTACGCCGCGTACCTCGCGAGCGCGAAGCAGGGCGCGCGCGCGATGGTGACCCCGCCCCGTGCCGGGGAGGCGCCACCGGCTCCGGCGGTCGACGGCTCGGTGTGGGCGCTCATCGCCGCGAACGTCTTCGCGCTTGGCGTTGCGCTGTGGCAGGACTGGGGCGCGGCGCCGCTCATGCTGCTCTATTGGGGGCAAAGCGTGGTGATCGGAATCGCGAACGTCTTTCGCATCCTCGCGCTGGATCGTTTCTCGACCGAGAACTTCACGATGAACAATCGGCCGGTCGAGCCGACCCCGGCAACCAAGCGCCAGGTGGCGGTCTTTTTCGCCATGCACTACGGCCTGTTCCACGCCGTGTACCTGGTGTTCCTGGTGGCGGGCCCGCGCGGTGAGCCGCTGACGCCATGGTTCTGGGCCTGCACGGCGGCCTTCGCCCTCAATCACCTTTGGTCCTACCGCTACAACCGGGACATCGACCGCCAGGGAACGCCGAACATCGGCACGCTGATGTTCACGCCTTACCTGCGCATCGTGCCGATGCACCTGACCATCATTTTCGGCGGCCTCCTGGGAGGGGCGCGTCCGGGCCTGCTGCTGTTCGGCGCCCTCAAGACCGTGGCCGACGTGGCGATGCATTTCGTCGAGCACGCCCAGCTGCAGAAGGTGCGCGCGGCGAAAAGCCGACGCGAGGCCGCGGCAAGTTGACCTGGATCAACTGCGTCGCGCCGCTGCCCCTTAGCATGTCGGCGTCGGATCGATAGGATTCGTGCGTGCAGACACCGGAAACGGGCACTGCGGGGCATTGGCAATGAGAATCCGCTGGATGCGCTACTGGCTTGCGTTTTTCGCGGCGCTGTTCGTCGCGAACAACGTGGCCGCGGCCGTGCGCGGCTGCCTGCTGGAACTCGGCGGCACGGGGCACGCGGCGATCCAGGCCCAAGCGTTGGCGGGAAACGAGCCGCCCTGTCCGGTCGGCGAGGCGGCGGCGCGCTGCGCCACGCATTGCGTGCAAAGCACCAAGGACGACGGCCAGAAATTCTCGATCGATGTTTCGGCGCCGGTCTTCGCACCGCCTGCTTCCGGTCCCGGCCTCTGGGTCCAGACCGCGCAACGCGACCTGGTCATCGCATCGGCCGAACCGGTGTTCCGGCCGCCGCTCACGATCCTGTTCCGCAACTTCCGGAATTGATCCTCGTTAGGCGTCACCCGGTGCCGCGCGTGCGGCGCCCGGCGTGATCCCGCGCGCCGCGCGAGCGACGCGATCCGTGATTGCATCCGTTCCGGGTCCGGTTCGCCGTCCGCCCGGGCGCTCGGCAAAGAGCAACACGACACAGTCAACACAGTCGGGAAAGGTCGGTACCAGATGAAATCATCCATGCGACGCAGGTTCCTGTGGCAGGGGGCGCTGCTCCTGTTTGCCGCTTCGTCCTCCGGAGGGGCGTTCGCGATCCAGATGCAGCGCGTGCAGGCCTACAAAAGCCCCACCTGCGGCTGTTGCACGCTGTGGGTCGAGCACATGAGGAAAAGCGGTTTCAGCGTCGAGGCGTACGACGTTCGCGACGTGGCGCCGCTGCGAGAGCGCTTCGGCGTGCCCGACGTGCTGGCGTCGTGCCACACCTCGGTGGTGGGCGGCTACGTAATCGAGGGACACGTGCCCGCCGAAGACATCCAGCGGCTGCTGCGCGAACGGCCGAAGGCGACCGGCATCGCGGTACCGGGAATGGTCCAGGGCTCGCCAGGGATGGAGCAGGGCCGGGGCAAGGATCCCTACGACGTCGTGCTCTTCGGGCCCGGCGGACGCGCCACGGTCTTCGCCAAACACTGACACGAGCGAGGAGCGAACCATGGCCAAGACCGCCAGCATCGAATCGAAAATGTCCCTGAAGAGCGGGAAATCCCAGGCGCCCACGTTCTGGAAGTCGATCCTTTCCGAATACGGGCCCGCGCTCGCGACCTTCGCGGTCGTCCTTCTCGCGCTCGCCGGCCTGATCGTGGCGGCGAGGCCGGGGACGGCGCCGGCGCCCGCGTCGAGAAGCGCGCCTGCTGCCGAGGCGCGTTCGCAGGGCACGCTGAGCGCGAGGGAGGCGCGACACGACTTCGGCGCGATCTCGATGGCGGCGGGAAAGGTCACGCACCGATTCGAGATCCGGAACACCGGCGTCGAGCCGGTGCTGATCCGCAAGATGTACACCTCGTGCATGTGCACCACGGCCTCGCTCATCCGCGGTGGCCGCAAGACGGCGCCTTCCGGCATGCCGGGACATGGACTCATTGCCACGCTCAACGAGTCGCTCGACATGAACGAACGGGCTTTGGTCGAGGTGGTGTTCGATCCGGCCGCGCATGGCCCGTCCGGGGTCGGCCCCACCGAACGGATCGTGACGATCCAGAACAATGCCGGCGGACCGCTGGAGCTGATGATCACGGCCCTGGTGAAGCCGTAGCGACGATGACCAAGAAGCTGACCGCCCTCGTTTCCGGCACCGTTCTGCTTTTCGGCCTGGTTTATTTCTTCAGGCTGGAGAACATCGGCACCGCCACGCTGTGGAACCTGAGCGACGGCGGCAAGTGGCTCCTGCCGCTGGTGAGCGTCGCGGCGCTCATCGACAGCATCAACCCGTGCGCCTTCTCGATTCTGCTGGTCACGATCGCGTTCCTGCTGAGCGTCGGGAAGCTCCGCTCCAACGTCCTTGCGATCGGCGCGGCGTACATCCTCGGCATCTTCTTCGTCTACCTGGCGATCGGTCTGGGGCTGCTCCAGACGCTGCACATCTTCGATACGCCGCATTTCATGGCGAAGGTGGGCGCGACGCTGCTGGTGGCGCTGGGGATGATCAACCTCGCCAACGCGGCGTTTCCCGCGTTTCCGGTGAAGCTGAGCATTCCGCAGGCGGCGCACCATAAGATCGCGGTGCTGATGGAGCGGGTTTCGGTGCCCACCGGCCTGGTGCTCGGCGGCCTCGTGGGCCTGTGCGAATTCCCCTGCACCGGCGGGCCGTATCTCATGGTGTTGGGCCTGCTGCACGACCATGCCACGTATTACACCGGGGTCCTGTACCTGCTGCTCTACAACCTGATCTTCGTCTTGCCGCTCATTCTGATTCTCCTGGTGGCGAGCGACCGCAACCTGCTCGGCAAGGTGCAGGCCTGGCAGCAGAGCGAGAAGAAGACCATGCGATGGACGGGCGGAGCGGCCATGGTCGGGCTCGGCGCGTTCGTCTTCGCGCTCTGAGCGCCATGGGCATCGTTGTCGCGACCGCCGTCTCGATCCTCGCGATCACGGCCCTCGCGTGGGCCGCAACGAGGACACGGAGCAAGTCCGTATGCCCGATCTGCATCGGGGTGGCGGGAACCTGGCTGTGGATGGCGATCGCGCGGCATCTGGACGGCGCGTTCGACACTTCGATGCTCCCGATCCTGCTCGGCGGCACCGTGGTCGGTCTTGCCTATCTGCTCGAAGGCCGCCTTCCTGCGGGACGGTCTGCGCTCCTGTGGAAGACGCTTTTCCTGCCCGCGGGATTTGTCGCGGCGTGGGCTTTTACCGCGCTGCACTGGATCGTGCTCGCCGCATCGATCGCCGTGCTGGCACTGCTGACGCTCGCGTTCATGACGGCGCCGCGCGCTGCGCGGGCGAAAGATAGTACCGTCGTCGAGAAGCTCGAGCGGCAGATGAAAGAGTGCTGCTGACCCGGCAGGGCCAAAGGCAAGGAGCAAATCCAATGACCGAAGACGTTCTTGCGGGCAGCGCGCCGGCGCCGGAAAAGCGCCCGCGCCTGGCCGGCTACCTGCCGCTTCTGGTGTTCATCACGATGGCGGTGCTGCTGGGCATCGGACTCACCATGAACCCGAGGGTCATTCCGTCGCCGCTCATCGGCAAGCCGGTGCCGGAATTCAGCCTCCCGCCCGTCAAGGGGCGAACGCTCGGGCTTTCCACGGCCGACCTCAAGGGCGAAGTTTCGCTCGTCAACGTGTTCGCCTCGTGGTGCGTCGCCTGCCGCGACGAGCACCCGGTGCTGATGGACATGCAAAGGCAGGGGCTCGTCCCGATTCACGGCCTGAACTACAAGGACAAGCCCGATGACGCACAGGGGTGGCTCGACCGGCTCGGCGATCCGTACACCCGCACCGGCGCCGACATCTCGGGCCGGGTGGCGATCGACTGGGGGGTCTACGGCGTTCCCGAGACGTTCGTCGTCGACCGCAACGGCAATATCGTGCACAAGCACATCGGGGCGCTCACGCCGCAGGCCGTGCGCGATACCATCCTTCCCTTGCTGCGCAAGCTGAAGGAGTGAGTCGAGCGCACCGATGGACGGGATCTCGGCCATTGCCCTGCTGACGGCGTTCGGCGCCGGGATCGTTTCGTTCCTTTCGCCTTGCGTGCTGCCGCTCGTGCCCGGCTACATCTCGTACGTTGCCGGCGACAACCTCGCGCTGGCGCGCCGCGCCGAATCCGGAACCGGGCGTCTGGCGGCGCTCGGCCTGAGCGCGAGTTTCGTCGCCGGGTTCTCGACCGTGTTCATCGTGCTGGGTGCCGGCGCCACGTGGCTCGGGCAACTGCTGCTGCGCTACAAGTACGAGGCCAACATCGTCGCCGGCATCATCGTGATCCTGTTCGGCCTGTTCCTGCTCGGCGCGCTGAAACTTTCGTGGCTGCAGCGCGACCTGCGCTTTCATGGCGAGATCAAGGGCGCGCGGCCGCTCGGCGCGTACCTCATCGGACTCGCGTTTGCCTTCGGCTGGAGCCCGTGCATCGGGCCGGTGCTGGGCGCGATTCTCACCCTGAGCGCGGTCACGGCGACCGTGCAGGGCGGCGTGCTCCTGCTCGGCGCCTACTCGCTCGGGCTGGGGATTCCGTTCCTCGTGACCGCGCTTTTCACCGGGGCGCTGCTCGCGTGGCTGAAGTCGATGCGGCGCATCGGGCGCTGGCTGCAGATCGGGGCGGGCGCGGGGATGGTGCTCATGGGAGTCGCGATGATCACGGGCATGCTCACTGCGGCCGCGCTCTGGCTTCTGGATACGTTTCCGGCACTGGCCAGCATCGGATAGCGGCCCGCCCGGCGGCCGCGGGTGTTCGTGCGCTCAGTCCGGTCCCGACAGCGGAACATTCTCGTACGCGCGCTCGGCGCGGCGTCTTGCGAGTTCCTGCAACACCCGTCCGCGCTCCGCATCCTCCATCGCCCCCCAGCGCGCGATCTCGTCGAGCGTGCGATAGCAGCCGCGGCAGAGCCCTCGCTCGGGATCCATCACGCAGACCTTGTTGCAGGGCGAGGCGATCAAGCCGCGGCCCTTGCCTTCTTCGCCGCGATCGCCCGGCCCGCCTTGGTCGAGGGTTCGCGGCCGAGCACGCCGCAGATCCACTGGCCGATTCCGACCAGGCGCTCGAGGTCTACCCCGGTTTCGATGCCAAGACCGTGCAGCAGGTACACCACGTCCTCGGTGGCGACGTTGCCCGAGGCGCCGGCGGCGTACGGGCAGCCGCCGAGGCCCGCGACCGATGCGTCGAACGTGGCGACGCCGAGCTCGAGCGAGGCGTAGATGTTGGCGAGCGCCTGTCCGTAGGTATCGTGGTAATGGCCGGCGAGCTGCTCGACCGGCACGCGCCGGGCGCAGGCCTCGATCATGCGCTGCGCCCGCGCCGGCGTTCCGACGCCGATCGTGTCGCCGAGCGACACCTCGTAACAGCCCATCTCGTGCAGCGCCGCGGCAACCTCGGCGACCTTCTGCGCGGCGATTTCTCCCTCGTAGGGGCAGCCGAGAACGCAGGAAATGTAGCCCCTGACCCTGATCTTCGCACCGTGCGCCGCCTCGGCGACCGGCCGGAAACGCTCGAGCGATTCGGCGATCGAGCAATTGATGTTCTTCTTCGAAAACGCTTCGGACGCGGCGCCGAAGATCGCAACTTCGGTCGCCCCGGCGGCGCGCGCCGCTTCGAACCCCTTGAGGTTCGGCGTCAGCACGGGATACGCAACGCCGGGCTTGCGGTGCAGGCGCTCGAGCACTTCGCTGTGGTCGGCCATCTGCGGGATCCATTTCGGCGACACGAATGCGGTTGCCTCGACCGCCGTCAGACCCGCCTCGGCAAGCCGCTCGATCAGCTCGAGCTTGATTTCGGTCGGCACATCGCGCGGTTCGTTCTGCAGGCCGTCGCGCGGCCCGACTTCGACGATGCGTACGCGCTGCGGAAGATTCATGCCTCCTCCAGTTCGAGCAGCTCGGCGCCCTCGCTCACCTGGTCGCCGACGCGAAAGAAGATCTCCTTCACCGCCCCGTCGCGCGGTGCGACGATCGTGTGCTCCATCTTCATCGCCTCCAGGATGACGAGCGCAGCGCCTTTCTTCACACGGGCGCCGGGCTCGACCAGCACCTGGGCGATCTTGCCCGGCATCGGTGCGGCAAGCGAAGCCCCGCCCGCCTCGATATCGAGACCCTGCAGTTCGCTCTCGAGACGCAACCGGCAACGCGACCCGGCGCCGAAGAGGTGCCAGTCTTCGCCGTCCCGCACCGCGCGTACCGCGTACGTGCGCCCGTCGAGCTGCAGTTGCAGCCTTCCGTCTTCGAGCCGTTCTGCGGCGAGCGCATGATCGCGTTCGCCGATCCGGAGCCGATAGCCCGCGCCGAGAAAATCGACGCTCGCCTCGCACGCCTGGGTGCCGTCGCTGAAGACGAAGCGGTGGTGCGATCCCTGATTGAGCCGCCAGCCGTCGACCCGATGCCAGGGCGAGTAGGGGTCGGCGGAGGCGCGCGCGTGCTCGCGGGCCGCGTCTTCCTCGGCCGCGAGCTCCGCGCATGCGGCGGCGGCGATCATGTCGTCCGGCAGCGGCGGATTGAGCGGGAAAAGCGTCTCGGCGTTGCGCTCGATCAGTCCGGTGTCCAGCTCGCCCTGCGCAAACGAGCTGCTGCGTACGACGCGTGCGAGGAACTCGAGGTTGGTGGCAGGGCCCACAACCTCGAATTCGGCGAGTGCGCGCTCCAGGCGCGCGAGCGCCCCGTCGCGTTCCTCGCCCCACACGATCAGCTTCGCGATCATGGAATCGTAATGCGGCGAGATCGCATCGCCGGGCCGAATCCCCGAATCGACGCGCACCGGCAGCGGCAGGCACTGGAATTCGCTCGCGTGCGGCATTCGCAGGTGCTTGAGTACGCCGCTGGAGGGGAGAAACCCCCTGTCCGGGTCCTCCGCGCAGATTCGTGCCTCGACTGCATGGCCGCGAAAGGCAAGCTCTTCCTGCGTGCGCGGTAGCGCTTCCCCCGCGGCGACGCGCAGCTGCCACTCGACGAGGTCGATGCCCGTAATCATCTCGGTGACCGGGTGCTCCACCTGCAGGCGCGTGTTCATCTCCATGAAGTAGAACGCACCGTCGGGTGCGACGATGAATTCCACAGTGCCGGCGCCGACGTAGCCGACCGCCTTCGCCGCGGCCACCGCGGCCGCGCCGATTTCGCGGCGCCGCTCTTCGCTCATGCCCGGCGCCGGCGCCTCCTCGAGCACTTTCTGGTTGCGCCGCTGTACCGAGCAATCGCGCTCGAACAGGTGCACCACGTTGCCCCGCGTGTCGCCGAACACCTGGACCTCGATGTGGCGCGGCCGCTCGAGGTATCGCTCGATCAGCATGCGCTCATCGCCGAAGCTCGAAGCCGCCTCGCGGCGTGCCGCCTGCAGCGCCGCTTCGAATTCGCTCGGGGCGCGCACCACACGCATGCCCTTGCCGCCCCCGCCTGCACAGGCCTTGATCAGGACCGGATAGCCGATCGCGCCCGCCCGGACGGCAAGAAACGATGCGTCCTGGTTCGTTCCATGGTAGCCCGGGACCACGGGCACTCCCGCCTTGTCCATGAGCGCCTTCGCCGCCGACTTGTCACCCATCGCGCCAATCGCCTGCGGCGTCGGACCGATGAACACGACGCGGGCTCGCGCGCACGCCGCAGCGAAGCCTTCGTTCTCCGCGAGAAAGCCGTAGCCGGGATGAATCGCCTGCGCGCCAGCGCGCTGCGCGGCCTCGAGGATCGCCTCGCCGCGCAGGTAGCTCTCGCGCGCCGCGGCCGGTCCGATGCGGTACGCCTCATCCGCCGCGCTCACATGGCGCGCGCCGGCGTCGGCATCCGAATACACCGCGACCACGCCGATGCCCATGCGCCGCGCGGTCGCCGCGACGCGACAGGCGATCTCGCCGCGGTTCGCGATCAGGATCTTCGAGAACACGCTAGGAGTCGGCCGCCGGTTTGCTGCCGGGGGTTGCCGTCGCATGCCCGTTGGCCCAGGCGGGTTTGCGTTTTTCGAGGAAGGAGGCGATGCCCTCGGTTCCCTCGGGCGAGACGCGGATCTCGGCGATGCGCCGGGCAGTGTCGTCGATCAGCACGTCGTCGAGCGGCACGGCCGATACGGCGGCGATCAGGTCCTTGATGCTCGCAAGCGCCATCGGCCCCGCCGCAAGCAGGAGATCGAGCAACCCGCGCACGGCGGCATCGAGCTCGGGTGCCGGAACGATTGCCGAAAGCAGCCCGATCCGGTGCGCTTCCTCGGCCGCGAAGACCTCGGCGGTGAGGAAGTAGCGGCGCGCCATGCGCGCGCCGATGGCGCGGATGACGTAGGGGCTGATCGTCGCGGGAGAAAGCCCGAGTTTCGCTTCCGAAAGGCAGAACTTCGCCTCCGGCGTGCCGACCGCGATGTCGCAGGCGGCGACGAGGCCGATCCCGCCGGCGAACGCCGCCCCGTGCACCCGCGCGAGGGTCGGCTTCGAAAGCCGGTCGAGCGTCTTCAGCATCGCGGCGAGGGCGCGCGCATCCTCGAGGTTCTGCTCGTAGCCGTATCCGGCCATGCGCCGCATCCAGTTGAGATCGGCGCCGGCGCAGAACGCCGTTCCTGCCCCCGCGAGCACCACCGCGCGCACGCCCGGATCGGCATCGAGTTCGCCCAGCACCGCGGTGAGGCGCGCGATCAACGCCTCGTCGAACGCGTTGCGGACTTCCGGACGGTTGAGCGTGACGGTTGCGATGCGGTCGCTTTTCTCGACGAGCAGGGTCTCGGCCACGGCGTTCTCAGGCGAGTTGCGGTTCGACGACGATTTCGGTCTTCACCGAGTTCGCGATGTAGCAACGCTCGTGCGCTTTCTCGTGCAATCGCGCGTGCTCTTCGGACGCAGGCGCCGGGCCGTCGAACGACACGACCGGCCGCAGGGTGACCCGGGTGAGCGCTTCCTTGCCGTCGGCCGCCTGCGCCAGGACGCCGACCGCCTCGTCGCGGTAGCGCGTGACCCTCAGCCCGCGGTTGCAGGCGAGATGCAGGAACCAGAGCATGTGGCAGGAGGAAAGCGCGGCGACGAACGCCTGCTCGGGGTCCACGCCCGGGGCGCCCGCCGCGCCGCGCGGAATGTTTTCCGGCGCCGCACCGGCCGGCGCCGTGATGCCGCCGTCGAACGTCCAGGCGTGCGTGCGGTTGTAGGTCGGGTACGAGAACTCTGCGGTTTCCAGCCGCCACTCGACGGTCGCGCGGTGTTCCGACATGGTCACATCCGGAACACGCCGAAGCGGGTCTCTTCGATCGGCGCATTGAGCGAGGCGGAAATCGCCAGGCCCAGAAGCCGGCGCGTGTCGGCCGGATCGACGACACCATCGTCCCACAGGCGGGCGCTCGCGTAATACGGATGGCCCTGGCGCTCGTACTGCTCGAGGATCGGCCGCTTGAATTCGGCTTCCTCCCCGGCCGACCACGCGCCGCCCTTCGCCTCGATGCCGTCGCGGCGCACGGTGGCAAGCACGCTGGCGGCCTGCTCGCCCCCCAGCACCGAGATGCGCGCGTTCGGCCACATCCACAGAAAACGCGGGCTGTAGCCGCGCCCGCACATGCCGTAGTTGCCGGCACCGAACGAGCCCCCCAGGATCAGTGTGAACTTCGGCACGCGCGCGGTCGCCACCGCGGTCACCATTTTCGCTCCGTCCTTGGCGATCCCGCCGGCCTCGTATTTGCGGCCGACCATGTAGCCGGTGATGTTCTGCAGGAACAGCAGCGGAATTCCGCGCTGGCAGGCGAGTTCGATGAAGTGCGCCGCCTTGAGGGCGGACTCGGAGAACAGGATCCCGTTGTTGGCGAGGATCGCCACCGGGTAGCCGTGGACGTGCGCAAAGCCGGTCACCAGCGTGGTCGCGTAATTGGCCTTGAATTCGTCCAGCTCGGAGCCGTCCAGGACGCGCGCCAGGACCTCGCGCATGTCGAAGGGCTTTCTCGCGTCCCGCGGGATGACGCCGTAGATCTCCTCCGCCGGATACAGCGGTTCGCGCGGCTCGCGCACTTCGAGCGCCACGCACTTGCGCACGTTCAGGCCGGAGACGATCCTGCGCACGATCGCGAGCGCATGCGCGTCGTTCAGTGCGTAGTGATCGGCGACCCCGGAGACGCGCGTGTGCACCTCGGCGCCGCCCAGTTCCTCCGGCGTCACGATCTCGCCGATCGCCGCCTTCACCAGCGGCGGCCCGCCGAGGAAGATCGTGCCCTGGTTGCGCACGATCACGGTTTCGTCCGACATGGCGGGTACGTAGGCCCCGCCCGCGGTGCACGAGCCCATCACGCAGGCGATCTGCGGAATGCGCGCCGCCGACAGGTTGGCGATGTTGAAGAAGATCCGTCCGAAATGTTCGCGATCGGGGAACACCTCGTCCTGGTTGGGAAGGTTCGCCCCGCCCGAGTCGACCAGGTACACGGTGGGAAGCCGGTTCTGCGCCGCGATCTCCTGCGCGCGCAGGTGCTTTTTCACGGTCATCGGGAAGTACGTGCCGCCCTTGACCGTGGCGTCGTTGCACACCACCACGCACTCGCGCCCGGAGACGCGCCCGATGCCGCAGATGATGCCGGCGCCCGGGGCCTCGCCGCCGTACATGCCGTACGCGGCAAGCTGCCCGATTTCGAGAAAGGGCGAACCGGGATCGAGCAGGGTGCGCACGCGCTCGCGCGGCAGGAGTTTGCCGCGCGCGACGTGCTTGGCGCGCGCGTCGGCATCGCCGCCGAGCGCGATCCGGGCGACCTTTTCCTGCAGGTCCGCGACCAGCAATTTCATGCGCGCGGCGTTGGCGCCGAATTCCTCGGCGCGCACGTTGAGCTGGCTGCGCAGAACCGGCACTAGAACGGCCCCGTCGCGAGCCAGCGCTCGATCTGCTCGAAGCGGTCCACCCCCCAGAACGGCTCGCCGTCCACCACCACGTAGGGCGAGCCGAAAACGCCCTTGGCGATCGCGCCCTCGACTTCGGCACGGGTGCGGTCCTTGACCTCGGGATCGTTCAGCGCAGCGCCCAGTTCGGCGCCGTTCAGGCCGAGCCGCTCGCCGACCTGGATCACGTTTTCCGGCCTGGAGATGTCCAGTCCGTCGACGAAGTAGGCGCGGTAGAGCGCCTTGGCAAGCTCCACGGCGTTGCGCGGATCCTTGCCCTGCAACCAGTAAAAGGCGCGTACCGGCGGCACGGTGGAGATCGGAAACACCGCCGGGATCCGCAATTGGATGCCGTGGAACTTCGCCGAGCGCAGGAAATCGCGCCGCGCGTAATCGCCTTTGAGCGGCAGCTCGGGGAGCGGCCGGCCGCCGGTCACCTTCATCGCCACGCCGAGCAGCATCGGCCGCCAGTTCACCGTGCGGCCGTGCCGCGCGGCGAGCGCCTCGATCTTGTGCGAGGCGAGGTAGCCGTAGGGCGAGGAAAAATCGAAGTAGAAGTCGATCGCGGCTGCCACGGACCCCGTCCTTTCAGGCCGCGAGCGTGCGGCCGATCACCAGGCGCTGGATGTCGCTGGCACCCTCGTAGATCTGGGTGACGCGCACGTCGCGCCAGATGCGCTCGACCGGAAAATCGGACACGTAGCCGTAGCCGCCGTGCAGCTGCAGCGCGTCCGAACACACGTTCTCGGCCATTTCGGAGGCAAACAGCTTCGCCATGGACGCTTCCCGGATGCACGGTTTCCCGGCGTCGCGCAGCCGCGCTGCGTGCAGGTAGAGCTGGCGTCCGGCTTCGATCCCGGTGGCCATGTCGGCGAGCCGGAAATTGACCGCCTGGTGCTCGAAGAGCAGCTTGCCGAAACTCTTCCGTTCCAGCGCGTACGCGATGGCCGCCTCCAGCGCCGACTGCGCCATGCCGACCGACTGCGCGGCGACGTTGATGCGGCCCGACTCGAGATTGGAGAGCGCAACGCGGTAGCCGACGCCCTCCGCGCCGAGCAGGTTTTCTTCCGGTACGCGGCAGTTCTCGAGCACGATCTGCGCCGTGTCCGAGGCGTGCTGGCCCGTTTTTTCCTCGATCCGCGCCACCACGTAGCCGGGCGCATCGGTCGGCACGATGAAGGCGCTGATGCCTTTCTTGCCGGCGGTCTTGTCGGTGACCGCGAACACGATCGCCAGGTCGGCGTTCTTGCCCGAGGTGATGAACTGCTTCACGCCGTTGAGCTGCCAGCCGCCCGCGACGCGCTCGGCGCGCGTCGTGATCGCGCCCGCATCCGAGCCGACGTGCGGTTCGGTGAGGGCGAAGGCGCCCAGCCGCTCGCCGCGCGCGATGGGCTTGAGATGGCGCTCCTTCTGCGGCGCATCGCCGTAGCCGAGCAGGATGCCGGCGACGAGGTTGTTGACCTGCACGACGGTCGAGGTGGCGCCGTCGCCCGCGGCGAGTTCCTCGATCGTGATCGCGAGCGCGGTGTAATCCATGCCGGCGCCGCCCCACGCCTCGGGGATCGCGACCCCGCACAGGCCCATCGCCGCCGCCTGGCGCAGCTCCTCGCGCGGGAAATGGCTTTCGCGGTCCCAGCGCGCCGCGTGGGGACGCAGGCGCTCGCGCGCGAACTTGCGCACGCTCTCGCGGATCAGTTCGTGCTGTTCGTCGAGCGCCATGTTCACGTCACGCGCACGTAGGTCATGGTGTGATGGGTGAAGAGCCCGCCGTTGTGGTCGTGGCACTGGGCGACGCCGTAGATCCTGCGCTTGCCGAACTTGAGGATCCGCGCGGTGCAGTAGACCGGCTCGTTGCGCGCCGGCGCAAGAAATGCGGTGTCGAGGTCGGAGGTGAGCGCGTCGTGCTCCACGCCCAGTTGCGCCTTGATCGCCATCCACATCGCGCAGTCGGCAGCCGCCATCAGCGCGGGGCCGTTGACGATGCCGCCCGGGCGCTGCAGCGTGCGGCGGAACGGCATCAGGACGGTGCAGGTCCCTGCCCCGACCGACACCACGCGAAATCCATAGTGGCGCAGAAAGCGCGAGCCGTCGAGCAGCGCCTGCAGTTGTCGCTTGCTCGCCGCAAGCGGCGCTGCGCGCTTCACGGCAACTCGAGCGCGAGCGCCGTGGCTTCGCCGCCGCCGATGCACAGCGCGGCGACCCCGCGCCTGCCGCCGTACTTGCGCAGCGCGCCAAGAAGCGTCACCACGATGCGCGCCCCGGAGGCGCCGATGGGATGGCCGAGCGCGCAGGCGCCGCCGTGCACGTTCACCTTTTCGTGCGGGAGGGCGTGTTCCTGCATCGCCGCCAGCGTCACCACGGCGAAGGCCTCGTTGATTTCGTAGAGGTCGACGTCGGCGGCGCGCCAGCCGGTGCGCTCGAAGAGCTTGCGGATCGCGCCCACCGGCGCGGTGGTGAACCATCCCGGTTCCTGCGCATGCGTGGAGTGACCGACCACCGTCGCGAGGGTCGCGAGGCCGCGCCGATCGGCTTCCGAGCGTCGCATCAGGACGAGCGCCGCCGCCCCATCCGAGATCGAAGAGGAGTTCGCCGCGGTCACGGTGCCGTCCTTGCGGAACGCGGGCTTGAGTCCCGGGATCTTGTCGATCACCGCCTTGAAGGGCTGCTCGTCCATCTCGACGAACTTCTCCTCCTTTCCGAGCTTGATCGCGAGCGGCGTGATCTCCCATGCGAACCAGCCCTGCCGGTTCGCCTGCTGCGCGCGCTCGAGGGAAGTGATCGCGAACCGGTCCTGCGCCTGCCGCGAGAACTGGTATTTCTGCGCGCAGTCCTCGGCGAAGGTGCCCATCAGGCGGCCCTTGTCGTAGGCGTCCTCCAGCCCGTCGTAGAACATGTGGTCGAGCACCTGCTGGTGGCCCATGCGGTATCCGGCGCGCGCCTTGGGAAGGAGATAGGGCGCGTTGCTCATCGACTCCATGCCGCCGGCGACCACGATCGCGGCGCTTCCCGAGGCGAGCTGGTCGTGCGCGAACATGACCGCCTTCATGCCCGAACCGCACATCTTGTTGATCGTGGTGCAGCCGGCCCCGAGCGGAAGGCCGGCGCCGAGCGAAGCCTGGCGAGCCGGGGCCTGGCCCTGGCCCGCGGGAAGCACGCAGCCCATCAGCACTTCGTCCACATCCTCGGGCTTGAGTCGGGCGCGCTCGACCGCGGCGCGGATCGCTGCCGCGCCCAGCTCGGGGGCCGTAAAGCCCTTCAGTTCGCCCTGAAAGCCGCCCATCGGCGTGCGGGCGGCGGCAACGATGACGATCGGATCGGCTTGCATGAGCTACTCCTCGATGAATTCGGCGACCTTGCGGATCGCGGCGATGGTTTCGGCCTCCAGGCGCTCGATCAGGTCGGCCGCGGGAAGCGCGCGCGCAAGCGGCGCAGCCTGGCCGGCCCAGAGGGCGTAGAAATCAGGGCTGCCTGCCTTGGCGGAGGCGGCCCGCAATCTGCCGGTGAGGCTATTCTGCGCCGGGTGGGCGATGTGGGGAAAGTGTTTCGCTTCGGCTTCGCGCAGGAAACGGTTGGCGATGCCGCGTGCCGGCTTGCCTGAAAACTTTTCGGTGATCCGGGTGTCGTCCTCGCGCGCGGCGAGGATCGCCTGCTTGTGGACTTCCGGCGCGCCACTCTCCGGGCAGGGGATGAACGCGGTGCCGAGTTGCGCCGCTTGCGCGCCGAGCGAGAGCACGGCCGTGATTCCCTCGCCGTCCATGATGCCGCCTGCGGCGACCACCGGGATCTTCACGGCGCGCACGAGAAGGCGCGTGAGCGCAAGCGTTCCGGTGAGCGCCTCGCGCGGATCGCGCAGGTAGGTGCCGCGGTGGCCGCCAGCCTCGGCGCCCTGCGCAGTCACGAATTCGAATCCAAGCGCCTCGGCCCGCTCGGCCTCGGCGACGCAGGTTGCGCTTGCGCCGACGCGAATGCCGAGTCTCTTGAAGCGGCGCACCCACTCCTCCTCGATCTCGCCGAGGTGCGCCGTGAACACCGCCGGCCGGATTTCAGCAACCACCGCAAGCTGCGACTCTAGTTCAGGCGCGTAGGGCGCTCGCGCCGGTTCGGGCGGCGGTAGTCCCAGTTCGGCATACCAGGGGCCGAGCGCGGCCAGCGCCGCGCTCTGGTGCACCGCGTCCACAGGCGCCGGCTGCGGCGCGACGATCAAATTGACGCAGAACGGCCGCTCCGTCCTCGCGCGCACCGCCGCCGCCTGTTTCTTCATGTCCTCGGGCTGGGTAATCGCAAAGCCGAATGAGCCGAGCGCCCCCGCGGCCGACACCGCGGCAACCAGCTCGGGCGAGCTGGGGCCGCCCGCCATCGGCGCCTGGATGATCGGCACGCGCAGGCCGAGCGATTTCGATAGCGGGGTCGAAAGTTTCACGCAGTCTCGGAAAACAGTTCCCTGCCGATCAGCCAGCGGCGGATCTCGGAAGTGCCGGCGCCGATCTCGTAGAGCTTGGCGTCGCGCCACAGCCGCCCGGTGGGCGTCTCGTTGATGTATCCCATGCCGCCGAGCGCCTGGATCGCCTCGCCCGCCATCCAGGTCGC
>CAZXAR010000062.1:0-18979 GCA_964638135.1 uncultured Enterobacteriaceae bacterium
CCATGGCGCTGCGCGCCGGGCTGCCGCTGCGCGACATGGAGATGGTGCAGTTCCATCCGACCGGATTGCTCGCCGGCGCGTATACGCGCATGACCGGAACGGTGCTCGAGGAGGGACTGCGCGGCGCGGGAGGTTACCTGCTCGATGGGGCGAAGGAGCGTTTCATGCCGCGCTACGATGCCGCCGCCGAACGCGCCACACGCGACGTGGTCTCGCGCGCCATGTTGAGCGAAATGCGTTCCGGCCGGGTGTCGCCGCACGGCGGCCTCTATCTCTCGATGGCGCACCTCGGTCCCGAAAACGTGCGGCGCCAGTTCAAGGGCATGGTGGAACGCTGCGCCGATTGCGGATTCGACCTGGCCGGAGGGCTCGTGGAAGTCGTTCCCACCGCGCACTACATGATGGGCGGCGTGGAATTCAGGCCCGACTGCACCACCGGGCTTGCCGGACTTTTTGTCGCCGGCGAGGATGCGGGCGGCGTGCACGGCGCCAATCGCCTCGGCGGAAACGGCGTCGCGAACTCGACCGTGTTCGGCGGCGTTGCCGGAGACGAGATGGCGGCGTGGGTGAACGAGGCGGGTGCGCTGCAGGAGCCCGACCGCGCGGCGCTCGACGCCGCGATTGCGCGCTGTGAGCGCCCGATGCGCCCGGGCAAGTCCGGGCACGGAGAGCTCGAAGCCCTGCGCGAAGCGCTGTATGCGACCATGTGGGAAAAGGTCGGGATCCTGCGCGGCGCCGCAGGACTGCATTCCGCGCTTGCCGACCTGGCGGCAATCGATGACGCGCTCGAGGCGCACGCGCTCTTCGATCGATCGCGGGGGTTCAATCTCTCCTGGCACGACTGGATGAACCTGAAGAGCCTGGTCGCGGTGAGCCGCGTGATCGCGCAAGCCGCGCTCGCCCGCAACGATTCGCGCGGCGCGCACTATCGCGAAGACTGTCCCGAGAGCGGTCCGCTGGAGCAGTCGAACTATACGAGCGTACGGCGGAAGGGCGATGCGCTCGAGATCGCGCTGCGGCCGGTCGCCTTCACGCGCGTAAGACCCGGCGAGACGCTGCTTCGCGACGCAGCCTGAAGCGATGCACGGTCGTCGAATCGCGCCCGCCGTCGGCCGGATCTGATCCGCGCCGAACTACCTGGCGTCCGCACGGTCGAAACGTGGCGGGCCGCGCGACAATAACGCCATTCACCAAGGGAGACGGAAATGTCCGAGCTCTTCTTCCTGCCATCCTGGCCGCCCGCGGGCGCGATTCCGTGGTACGCGCTGCTGCTGCTCGCGGCGGCCATTGCGGGCGAACTGACGCGCCGCTGGCTGCGGCTGCCGCGACTGCTGGGTTGGATCGCCGCGGGTGTTCTGCTCGGGCCGCATGCGACCGGGCTGATCGACGCAGCGACGCTCGGCGGCATGCGCGGAATCCTGGACGTTGCGGTGGGCTTCGTGCTGTTCGAGCTCGGGCAGCGCGTCGATCTCGGCTGGCTGCGGCGCAATCCGTCGCTGCTCGCAACCAGCGTGCTCGAGAGCGCGCTCGCCTTTGCCGCGATCTTCGTCGTGCTGCTCGCGCTGGAGGCGCGGCCGCTGTTCGCCGCACTCGCCGCCGCCATCGGGATCGCGACCGGGCCCGCAGTGGTGCTGTCGCTGACGCGCGAGCTGCGTGCCCAGGGCCAGGTCACCGAGCGCATGCTCCTGCTCACATCGCTGAACTGCGTGTACGCGTTCATCACGGTGAGCATGCTGGTCGCGTGGCTGCACCACGAGTATTCCGGTGAGTGGCTGTCGATCCTGTCGCACCCCCTGTACCTCATCGTCGGCTCGCTCCTGCTCGCGCTGGCGTTCGCGCTCGCCACGCTCGGGCTTCTCGCGCTCCTCGGACGGCGCGAGGACGCGCAGTTCATCGCGGTCCTCGCGCTGGTCGTGGCGGCGGTGTATGCGGCTTCGCTGCTCAAGCTCTCCGGCGTCCTCGTGCTGCTGGGATACGGGGTGATGGCGCGCGCCTTCGACGTCAAGCGGCGCTTCGTGTCGCTCGCCTTCGGCCGCCTGGGCCAGATCCTGTTCATCCTGCTGTTCGCGATCACCGCGGCCTCGCTCGACATCGGCCTGCTGCCCGCCGGGGCGCTCGCCGGCGCCGCCCTGATCGCGGCGCGCTACGCCGGCAAGGCGCTCGGCGTTCTCGCGCTCGCCCCGCTGTCGGGCCTTTCGATGCGCAAGGCGTCGCTGCTCGCGCTCGGCCTGATGCCCATGTCGGGCGTCGCGCTCGTGCTGCTGCACGACACGGCGGCGCTCTTTCCGAGGCTCGGGCCGGATCTTTCGGGCGTGGTGGTCTCGGCGATCGTGATGCTCGAGGTCCTGGGACCGGCGGTCGCGTACTTTGCGCTGGTGCGTGCGGGCGAGGCCGATACGACGGGGAGGACTTGACATGGAAACGCTCGAGTTCAAGCCATCCGCCCCGCTCACGCTCGGCGTCGAGCTCGAACTGCAGCTCGTGAACACGCGCGACTGCGACCTGACGCGCGCTGCGTCCGACCTGCTCGCCCTGATCGAGCGCAGGCCGCATCCGGGCGAGATCAAGCCGGAAATCACCGAGAGCATGATCGAGGTGAGTACCGGAATCCACGCGCGGTACGCTGCGCTGCTCGCCGAGCTGCGGGCCATTCGCGGCGCCCTCGTGGCCGCCTCCGATCGCCTGAACGTGTGCGTCGCCGGGGGAGGGGCGCACCCGTTCCAGCACTGGAGCGAGCGGCGCATCTTCGACCGGCCGCGCTTCCAGAACCTGTCGCAGCTCTACGGGTACCTCGCCAAGCAATTCACCGTCTTCGGCCAGCACATCCACATCGGATGTCCGGATGGCGACGATGCGCTTTATCTGCTGCACGCCATGGCGCGCTACGTGCCGCAACTGATCGCGCTCTCCGCGTCGTCGCCCTATTACCAGGGCGTCGACACGGCATTCGATTCGTCGCGGCTGAACGCGGTATTCGCGTTTCCGCTTTCGGGCCGGGCGCCGTTTTCGCTGAAGTGGGGCGAGTTCACCGCCTACTTCGAGCGCATGCGCGCCTCGGGCATCGTCGAGAGCATGAAGGACTTCTACTGGGACATCCGCCCCAAGCCCGAATACGGAACGATCGAAATCCGCGTCTGCGACACGCCTCTCACCGTGGAGAAGGCCGCGGTACTGGCGGGCTACGCGCAGGCGCTGTGCCGCTGGCTGCTGGTGGAACGGCCCAATCGGGTGAGCGAGGAGGGCTATCTCGGCTACACCTTCAACCGCTTTCAGGCCTGCCGCTTCGGGCTGGAGGGCGAAGTGGTCGACACTGCGAGCGGAGTTCGCCGCTCCATTCTGGAGGACATCCTTGTTACGCTCGATGCGATCGACGTGCACGCGCGCGAGCTGGAGTGCGAGGAGCCGCTCGAGCGGGTGGCGCGGATCGCGCGCGAAGGAAACGACGCGCGCTGGATGCGCGAGGCGTTCGCCGACGGCGGGTCGCTTCCCGATCTGGTCTGGCTCCAGAGCCGGCGGTTCCGGGGAAGCGAGTGAGGGAACTGCCGCTGCGAATCGGGCTTTCGGCCCGGCTTTTGCACGACCCGCCCAGGGCGCTCGGGTTTCGCGGCAAGACCCTGCAATACCTCGAGCAGTCGATCGCGCACTGGCTGATGGCGCACGGCGCGCTCGTCTTCATGGTGCCCACCACCGAGGCCGGCGGCCTGGCCCGATCGCAGGTGAGCATGGGCGATTACGTGCGGGCGCTCGACGGCCTGGTTCTGCAGGGCGGTGCGGATGTGAGTCCAGCGACGTACGGCGAGACCCCACTCCGGCCGGAGTGGTCCGGCGACCGTGTGCGCGATCTGTACGAGATCGATCTGCTGTGGGAATGCGTGATCCAGCAAAAGCCGGTGCTGGGCATCTGCCGCGGCGCGCAACTCATCAACGTCGCGTTCGGCGGCACGCTGTGGCAGGACATCGGGATGCAGGTCCCGGGCGCGATGGGTCACTTCGATCACGACGCCTTCGACGGTCATGCGCACGAAATCGAGCTGGTGCCCGGTTCCCGGCTCGGGCGCCTGTATCCGGTGCGCAAGCGCGCCACCGTCACCTCGATCCATCACCAGGCGGTCAAGGACCTTGGGCGCGGGTTCGCGGTGGAGGCGCAATCGGTGCCCGATGGCATCATCGAGGCGATCCGCTGGGGCGGCGCGAGCTACGTGTTCGGGGTGCAATGGCACCCGGAGTTTCACTTCGGGCGCGGCGAGGAACTGCTCGACTGCTCTCCCGTGCTGCTCGAATTTCTCGAGGATGCGCGCGCGCGCCGACCGGGCAGGTGACGCCTAGTTGACCGTGATCCCGGCTTGCTTGACCACCCGCCCCCAGGTGGCCAATTCGCGCTCGATGTGACGCGCCAGCGCTTCGCTCGTCCCGGGCGAGGGCTCGAGGCCGTGGCTTAAGAGCTGTTCGCGGATTTCCGCGGACGTGAGCACCTTCACCAGTTCGTGGTTCCAGCGTTCGAGGATCGGTTTGGGCGTCGCCGCGGGCGCCACGTAGGCATACCAGTTGGTTGCTTCATAGCCCGGATAGCCGGACTCCGCGATCGTCGGAATTTCGGGTAGCCAGGAGGAGCGCGCGGCCCCGGTGACGGCAAGCGCACGGATCTTTCCCGACTTGATGTGCGGGCCGGCCGAGGCGGGCGTCGCAAAAACCGCCGCGATCCGGCCGCCGAGCAGATCGGCCACGGCGGGACCGCCGCCCTTGTACGGAACGTGGACGATCTCGACTTTCGCCATCATGCGAAACAGCTCGCCCGCGAGGTGCCCTGCGCCGCCGATGCCGGAAGAGCCGAAATGGATGCTGCCGGGTTTCGCCTGCGCGAGCCGGACGAATTCGGCGAGCGTATTCGCCCCGACCGACGGATGCACCACGAGCACGTTGGGGAACACGACCGCCATCGTGATCGGCGCCAGATCGCGCAACGGGTCGTACGGCAGTTTCGCCACAAGGTGCGGCGCCACGCTGAGCGAACCGACGGAGCCGAGCAGGATCGTGTGCCCATCGGGCGCGGCGCGGGCGACCAGCTCGGTGGCGATGTTTCCCCCCGCGCCGGGCCGATTCTCGACCACCACCGACTGGCCGAGATTCTCGGAGAGCTTTTTCGCAATGATGCGCGAAGCGATGTCGGTGCCGCCACCCGGGGCGAACCCGACCACCATCGTCACGGGCCGGCTCGGAAACGTCGTCTGAGCCGCGGCGGTTCCGAAAAGCAGCAGTCCCACCATCGTCAGAGCGGTATCGCGCAGCATCGCCAGGTCCGGTTCGCAGTTCGATCTGGGATTATCGCTCGGCTGGCTACAATCGGTGCATGGGGCAATTCGGCATCGGCCAGCCGCTTGCAAGGTTCGAGGACGCGCGGCTGCTGCGCGGCGAGGGGCGCTTCATTCACGATCTGCATGTCCCAGGCGAAGCGCACCTCGTGCTGGTGCGCTCGCCGCACGCGCATGCGCGCATCCGCTCGATCGATCTTGGCGAAGCGCGCGCCGCGCCCGGGGTGCTGGGCGCCTTCACGGTCGAGGATCTCGCTCGCGACGGGCTCGGCACGCCTCAAGTGACGATCCAGCGCAAGCGCCCGGACGGCTCGCCGATGTTCTGGCGCGCACACGAAGGTCTTGCGCGCGGGCGCGTGCGGTTTGTCGGCGACCCGGTGGTCGCGGTAGTGGCCCGGGATCTGCCTCGGGCGAAGGACGCGGCAGAGCGCGTGGCGATCGAGTACGACGAGCTGCCCTCGGTCAGCGTTGCCGCGCTCGCAGCGTCGCCGGGCGCTGCCGCCGTGTGGGACGAGTGCCCCGACAATGTCTGCAACGTGCACGAGGTGGGCGACGCCGGCGCGACCGAGATCGCCTTCGCGCGCGCCTCGCGCGTCGTATCGCGCCGCTACGCGATTTCCCGCGTGCACGCGCAGTTCATGGAGCCGCGCGGCGCGCTCGGGCAGTACGACGCGGCCACGGGGCGGTACACCCTGCATCTCGACGTGCAGTATCCGCATCGCGTTCGCGACCTGCTTTCGACCTATGTGCTGAAGATTCCGCCCGAGCAGCTGCGCGTGGTCGCCGGCGACGTGGGCGGCGCCTTCGGCGCGAAGGGCTGGGCCTATGTCGAGCACCGCCTGGTGCTGTGGCTGGCAAGGCGCCTGGGCTGCCCCGTGAAATGGACCTGCGAGCGTAGCGAGGCGCCGCTTGCCGACGAGCACGGCCGCGATTGCGTGAACGAGGCGGAACTCGCGCTCGACGAAGCCGGACGTTTCCTCGCGCTGCGGGTGCGGATCACCAACAATGTTGGCGCCTACGTCTCCTCCGACCGCAACCTGCTGCCCACGTTTTCCAATCTCGGCTCGCTCGTGGGGATGTACTCGTTTCCGGCGGCGCACGTGCGCGTGCTGAGTGTCTTCACCAACACGAGCCCGATGGCGCCCTACCGCGGGTCGGGCCGGCCCGAGGCGGCGTACGTGCTCGAGCGGCTGGTTGACGATGCGGCGCGCGAACTCGGCATGGACCGCGCCGAACTGCGCCGCAGGAATCTCGTCCCGCCCTCGGCGATGCCGTACAAGACGGCGCTCACCTTCACCTACGACTGCGGCGAGTTCGAAAAGGTCATGGATGGCGCGCTTGCGCTCGCGGACTGGCGGGGCTTTCCCGCAAGGCGCGAAGAAGCGAAGGGGCGCGGCCAGTTGCGCGGCATCGGGATCGCGAATGCGATCGAGCGCGCCGGGGCGCCGCCCGGAAACGAGTACGCGCAGATCCGGTTCGCGCCGGAGGGGACGGCGACGCTATTCATGGGGAGCAAGAACCAGGGCCAGGGTCATGAAACCACGTTCCGGCAGATCGCCTGCGAGCGCCTCGGGCTTGCGCCGGAGGATTTCGCGTTCGTCGATGGCGACACGTCGCTCGTCGCGCAGGGCACCGGCAGTTTCGGCTCGCGTTCGACCACGCTCGCCGGAAGCGCGCTCTGGAACGCAGCCGGACGGATCATCGAAAAGGGCCGGCGGATCGCGGCGCACCTGCTGGAGACGAACGAGGCGGACCTCACCTTCGCCGAGGGGCGTTATTCGATCGCGGGCACCGACCGCGGCGTCTCGCTCAAGGAGGTGGCGAAGGCGGCTTTCATCCCCGAACGGTTGCCGCCGGGTGTGGCGCCGGGGCTGGACGAACACGCGATCTTCACGCCGTCGGCAGAGACATTTCCGAACGGCTGCCATGTCTGCGAGGTGGAAATCGATCCCGAGACCGGCGCAACCGGGCTTCTCGGCTACTGGGTCGTGGACGACGTGGGTACCGAGGTCAACCCCCTCACCCTCAAGGGCCAGATCATGGGCGGCATCGCGCAGGGCGCGGGCCAGATCCTCATGGAACAGATGGTCTACGACCCCGACTCCGGCCAGCTGCTCACCGCTTCCTTCATGGATTACGCGATGCCGCGCGCGCTCGACCTGTGCAATTTCCGCATCGGCAGCCACCCGGTGCCGACGAAACTCAATCCGCTCGGCGTGAAGGGCGCAGGCGAGGCGGGAACCGTGGGTGCGCTGCCCGCCGTGATGAGCGCGGTTCTGGACGCGCTCGCGCCGCTCGGGGTGCGCGCGCTCGAGATGCCCGCGACGCCCGAGCGGGTGTGGCGCGCGATCAGGGATTCACGTAGCTCGTCTTGACCGTGGTGTAGAACTCCACCGCGTAGCGCCCCTGTTCGCGCGGCCCGTAGCTCGATCCCTTCCGCCCGCCGAAGGGGACGTGGTAGTCCACGCCCGCAGTCGGCAGGTTCACCATCACCATGCCGGCGGCGGAGTTGCGCTTGAAGTGATCGGCGTGCTTGAGCGACGCGGTGGCGATTCCGGAAGACAAGCCGAACGGCGTGTCGTTGGCCACGGCGAGCGCCTCCTCGTAATCCTTTACCTGGATCACGGAGGCGACCGGGCCGAAAATCTCTTCGCGATTGATCTGCATCGCGGGCGTCGTCTCGGTAAAGAGGGCGGGTTCCAGGTAGTAACCCACTGTAGCCCGCTCGAGCAGTGCGCCGCCCGCGGCGAGCCTGCCGCCTTCCTTCTTCCCGATTTCGAGGTAGCGCGCGTCCTGCTCGAGCTGGCTTGCGTCGACCACGGGGCCGATGTCGGTGCCGTCCTTGAGAGCATCGTCCACCTTGAGCGCTTTCATCTTTTCGATCAACGCGGCGACGAAGCGGTCGTGGATCCCCTGCGTGACCACCAGGCGGCTCGCCGCGGTGCAGCGCTGGCCGGTGGAAAAGAAGGCGCTCTGCACCGTCGCGTTCAGGGCGGTCTCGAGGTCGGCATCGTCGAGCACGACCTGCGGGTTCTTGCCGCCCATTTCGAGCTGCACCTTGGCGAGCCGCGCGGCGCAATTCTGCGCCACGCGCTTGCCCACCGCCTGCGAACCGGTGAAGCTCACCGCATCGATCTCCGGCGCGCTCGACAGAAGCTCGCCGACGACCGAGCCGCGCCCCATGACCAGGTTGAATACGCCGGCGGGAAGGCCGGCGCGCGCGATGATCTCGGCGAGCGCCCAGGCGCACGCCGGCACGAGATCCGCGGGCTTGAACACCACGCAGTTGCCGTAGGCAAGCGCGGGCGCGATCTTCCAGGCCGGAATCGCGATCGGGAAATTCCATGGCGTGATGATGCCGACCACCCCGAGCGGTTCGCGGGTGATTTCGACGCGCACCCCCGGCCGCACCGATGGCAGCAGCTCGCCGCCGCCGCGCAGCACTTCGCCGGCGAAGAACTTGAAGATATATCCGGCGCGTGCGGCCTCGCCGATTCCTTCCGGCCTGGTCTTGCCCTCCTCGCGCGCGAGCAGCGTGCCGAGTTCGTCCTTGCGCGCCAGGATTTCGCTCCCGATCCGGTCCAGCGCGTCGGCGCGAACCTGGATGTTGCCGCGCGACCAGGACGGGAATGCCGCCCGCGCCGCGGCGATCGCCGCGCGCACCTGCGCTTCGTCGGCGCGCGCGTATTCCCCGACCACGTCCGACAGGTTGGAGGGATTGACGTCGGGCGCCGCGTGCGCCGCGGGCGCCCATTCGCCGTTGATGTAATTCGCGTGAGCCTTCATGCTGGCCTCCGATTCGGTTCGTGTTCGGCGTGCGCAGATCTCGGCACGATCCCGCCTTCGCAGGCGGGTCGCCGGGTAGAATCTTCGCATGAAGAAAGGTCCGCAAGAACTGTTTCAGCTCGCGTGCACCGCGCTCGAGCGAGCCGGCGCGCACGCTGCGATGGCGGAAGCCGCCGCTCGGCATCTGGTCGCGGCCGAGGAGCAGGGGCTGCCCTCGCACGGCATGTCCCGCGTGCCCTTCTATTGCTCGATGCTGCGCAACGGTCGCGCCGATGGCGCGGCGCGCCCGGCTCTGCGGTCCGCATCGGCTGCCGCGGTGCTGATCGACAACGCCGATGGCCTGCCGTATGCCTCGTGCGCGTGGGCGATCGAGGAGCTGATCGCGCGCGCACGGCGTAACGGCATCGCCTTTGCCGGCGTCACCAACAGCGCCCACGTCGGCGTGCTGGGCCTGCACCTCGCGCCGGTGGCGAAGGCCGGAATGGTCGGCATCGCGTTCACGAATTCCCCGGCCGCGATTCCCCCCTGGGGGGGCAAGAAGGCGCTGTTCGGCACCAACCCGGTCGCATTCACGTTCCCGCGCAAGGGCGCCGAGCCGATCGTGATCGACCTCGCGCTCACCACGGTCGTGCGAGGCAAGATCATGCTCGCGATGCAGCGCGGCGAGCGGATCCCGGAAGGCTGGGCGCTCGACCGGCATGGCCGGCCGACGACCGACCCCAAGGAGGCGATCGAGCACGGCAGCCTTTTTCCGGTGGGCGGCGCAAAAGGCGCGATGCTGGCGCTTGCCTTCGAGCTGATCTGCGCGGCGCTCACCGGCTCTGCGATTGGTCCCGAGGCGGATTCATTTTTTTCCGAGCAGGGCAACCGGCCGCGCATCGGACAGGCTTTCGTCGCGATCGACCCGGCGGCGCTCGCGGGGCGCGAGCGCTATTGCGAGCGGGTCGAGGCGGTCGTGGGGAGGATGCTTGCCGACGAAGGGGTACGGCTGCCGGGTGCGAAGCGCTTCGCCGCGGTCGAGCGCGCATCGATTGCCGGAATCGAAGTCGCCGACGATCTCCTGGCGAAGATCGAGACGCTCGCCCATGGCTGAATTCTGCGCGGTGATCGAGTTTCCGGCGATGCGCGTCGGCGTGCGCACCAAGGGAGAGCGCCTGGCCGAGATCTGCTACCTGCCGCGTTCGGTGGCGCTCGTGCCGCCGCGCAATCGTCTTGCCGAGCGCGCCACGCGCCAGTTCGAGCGCTACCGGATAGATCCGGATTTCACTTTCGATCTGCCGCTCGCCGTGGTGGGCACCGCGTTCCAGCGCCGGACATGGGACGCGATCCGGTCGATCCCGCGCGGCGAGACGCGCAGTTACGGGGACCTGGCGCGGCAATTGCGCTCGGCGCCGCGCGCCGTCGGGCAGGCCTGCGGCGCGAACTGGTTTCCCCTGGTCATTCCCTGCCACCGCGTGGTCGGAGCAAACGGCCTGGGAGGATTCGCGCACCACGGCGCGGGCTTCCACCTCGAGATCAAGCGTTGGCTTCTGGCGCACGAAAAGGCCCTGAGCTGGGCGTAGCGGATGCTTCGCTGCTGGATGCGTTTGCCGACGCCCTGTGGCTCGAGGACGGCCTTTCGCGCAATACGCTCGAAGCGTACCGGCGCGACATCGGCCAGCTCGCCGCGTTCCTGAAGGGCCGCGGGCTCGTCTCGGCGGACGAGGCGGACCTTTTCTCCTTTCTCGCCTCGCGCAAGGGGCGCGCCTCCAGCGCGGCGCGCATGCTCTCGAGCCTGAAGCGGTTCTACCAATACTGCGTGCGCGAGCGGCGCATCGGCACGGACCCGACGCTCAAACTCGAGCCGCCGAAGCGCCCGCGGCGCTTTCCGAGGAGCCTATCGGAGGCCGACGTCGAGGCACTGCTCGCCGCACCGGATGTGCGTACACCGCTCGGCCTGCGCGATCGCGCGATGCTCGAAGTGCTTTATGCGACCGGTCTGCGCGTATCGGAACTCGTGTCGCTGAAGGTCTTGGAAGCGAACCTGGATGCGGGCGTCGTACGCATCCTCGGCAAAGGCGCCAAGGAGCGCCTCGTGCCGCTGGGCGAGGAAGCGATCGACTGGGTGCAGCGCTATCTGAAGGAAGCACGCGGTGTGCTCCTCGCGCGAAAGAGCTCGGCCGCGCTCTTTCCGACCGAGCGAGGCGCGGCCATGACGCGCCAGGCGTTCTGGCACAACATCAAGCGCCACGGTGGCCGGGCGATCCCCGGGAAAAGCCTTTCCCCGCACGTGCTGCGGCACGCTTTCGCCACCCACCTCATCAACCACGGCGCCGACCTTCGCGTCGTGCAGATGCTGCTGGGGCACGCCGACATCTCGACTACGCAGATCTACACCCACGTCGCGCGCGAGCGGCTCAAGCAGCTGCACGCAAAGCACCATCCGCGGGGATGAAGCGTTCCGGCCGGGGACAGGCTACTTGCGGCGCTCGATCGACACCCCGACCAGCCTCGCGTTCGGGAGAATGCCGATCTTGGCTGCGCTTACCTTGACCCAGGGCGCGCCGAATTCGTCCAGCAGGAGGCGCGCGACCCGGTCGGCGAGCGTCTCGACGAGCCGGAAATGCCCGCTTGCGCCGAGCTTCCTGATGCCCAGCACGACCTGCTCGTAGTCGATGGTGTCCGATACCCGATCGGTCGCGAATACCGTATCGCCCGGCAATCCGATCTCGAGGTCGAGCGACACGATCTGCGGAACGTGGTGCTCCCGCTTGTGGATGCCGATCAGCACCTCGACCCGTAGATCCCGAATCAGGATCGAGTCCATGGCGGCCGATTATAGGGCGTGCGGTTAGAATTCCGCGCCATGCAGACCGCATGGATCGCGCTCGCTGCATACCTGCTCGGTTCGGTCTCCTTCGCGATCGTCGTCAGCAGGCTGATGCGGCTGCCGGACCCGCGCGACTACGGTTCGCGCAATCCCGGCGCTACCAACGTCCTTCGTTCGGGAAGCCGCGCCGCGGCCGCGTTCACCCTGGCGGGCGATGCGGGCAAGGGCTGGCTCGCAGTCTGGCTGACGCTGCGGTTTTTCGGCGATCCGTCGTCCATTGGAGTGGATGCATCGGTCGCCGGATTGTGCGTGTTCCTGGGCCATCTGTTTCCGGCCTATCACCGCCTGCGCGGCGGCAAGGGCGTCGCCACTGCCGCGGGCGTTCTGGTGGGACTCGATCCGTGGCTTGGCGTTGCGACGCTGGCGAGTTTTGGCGTGGTCGCGGCGATCTTCCGGATGGTTTCGCTCGCTTCGATGGTCGCGGCGCTGTTCGCGGCCTTCTACACATTCTGGCTGTTCGGCCTGCAGGCCGTGACAGGCGCAGTCTCGATCATGGCGCTGCTGCTCGTCTACCGCCATCGCGAGAACATCGGCCGCATCGTGCGCGGCGAAGAACGGCGACTGGGAGGAAAAACGACGTGAGAATTCTGGTTCTGGGCGCCGGTGCGGTGGGCGGCTACTTCGGCGGGCGCCTCGCGCAACGCGGCTCGAACGTGACATTCCTCGTGCGGCCGAAACGCGCCGAAGCGCTCGCGCGCGACGGTTTGCGCATCAGGAGCCGCTTCGGCGACTGGCGCGGGGAGGTTACGTGCGTGACCCAGGATCGCCTGAAGCCCGATTACGACGTCGTTATCCTGACCGCGAAGGCGTTTGACCTTGCGGCTGCGACGGAGGCAATCGCCCCTGCCATGGGAACGCCGCCGCACGGAAACGGCGCGCTCGTGCTGCCGCTACTCAACGGCATGGACCACCTTGCATTGCTCGACCGGCGTTTCGGACGCGAACGCGTGCTTGGCGGGGTTGCGTATATCGCCGCTACGCTCGCCCCGGAGGGCGAGATCCGGCATCTGAACGATTTTCATCGTCTTGCCTTCGGTCCGCGCGCCGAGGGACAGCAGGCGGCATGCAACGCGCTCGCGGCGGAATTGAAGGGCGCGAATTTCGAGTGGAAGAGGCTCGATGCGATCGAACAGGCGATGTGGGACAAATGGGTGTTGCTCGCGACGCTCGCGGGAATCACCTGCCTGATGCGCGCGCCGGTAGGGGACATCGTCGCCACCGGAGCGGGCGAAAAGCTCACGCGCGCACTGCTTGCCGAGTCCGCCGCCATCGCGGCGGCCGAGGGATTTTCCACCCCGGCGGGCGTACTGGAGAACTACCGCGCGATGCTGACGCAGCAGGGATCGCCCTTCACCGCCTCGATGCTGCGCGATGTCGAATCGGGAGGCCGGACCGAAGGCGAGCACATCCTCGGGGCGCTGCTTGCGCGCTCGCGCGAGCGCGGGCTGCCGGCTCCGCTGCTCGAGGTCGCCACAACGCACCTCGAAGCCTACGCGGCGCGCCGCCGCCGCGAGTCGGGCGCTACGTAGCGTCCGGCCGCTCAAGCGGCCAGCGCGGGCGCACGGTGAATCCGTGAGTGCGGTCCGCGCCCTGGACTCCGGCGCGCAGCCGGAGCGCGGCGGCAAAGGCGATCATGGCGCCGTTGTCGGTACACAGTTCCTGCGGCGGGAAAAACACGTCGAATCCGCGATCCGCTCCACAGGCGCAAAGCGCAGCGCGCAGCGACCGGTTGGCGCCGACGCCGCCCGCGACGACCAGGCGAGTGAGTCCCGTCGTCTCCATCGCACGCGCGCACTTTGCGACCAGCACCTCGACGATCGCGTCCTCGAACGCGCGCGCGACATCGGCGTAAAACTGCACGTTCGGGTCCGCCCCGCGCACGAGCGTAAGCACCGCGGTCTTCAGACCGGAAAAACTGAATTCGAGGTCTCCGCTGGCGATCATCGGTCTGGGCAGGCGGTAGCGGCCGCGCGTGCCCGATTCCGCGAGCCTGGCGAGGGCTGGGCCACCGGGGTAACCGAGGCCGAGGAGCTTCGCCGTCTTGTCGAATGCCTCTCCGGCGGCGTCGTCCTGGGTTTCGCCAAGGAGGGCGTAGCGGCCGACCCTGTCCACCCGCATGAGTTGCGTATGTCCGCCGGAGACGAGCAGCGCCACGAAGGGAAAACCGGGAGCCGGCTGCGCGAGCAGCGGCGAGAGCAGGTGCCCTTCGAGATGGTGCACGCCGATCGCCGGAATGCCGAGGCCAAAGGCAAGCCCGCGGGCAAAGGACGCCCCCACCAGCAGTGCACCGGCCAGTCCAGGTCCCTCGGTGTACGCCACCGCGCCGAGTTCGCCGATCGTACGCGCGCTGCGCCGGAAGAGGTCTCGGCTGAGCGGCACGATGCGGCGGATATGGTCGCGCGACGCGAGTTCGGGCACGACGCCTCCGTACGCCCCGTGCATCGCGACTTGCGAATGAATCGCGTGCGCGAGCAGGCGCCCAGCGGCTGCGTCGTAGAGCGCAACGCCGGTTTCGTCGCAGGAGGTCTCGATTCCCAGGATCAGCATGAGCACCGATTATTGCCGCCTTTTCGGATATAATTCAAAACTTTCCGATCGACCGAGGAAGTGGATGCCGACCGTACGCGTCAAGGAAAACGAACCCTTCGAAGTGGCCATGCGCCGATTCAAGCGAACCGTGGAAAAAACCGGGCTGCTCACCGAGCTGCGCGCCCGGGAGTACTACGAAAAGCCGACTTCGGAGAGGAAACGCAAACTTGCCGCTGCGGTCAAGCGCCATCACAAGCGCCTGCGCAGCCAGATGCTGCCGCAGAAGCTTTATTGATCCCTGACCGATCCCCTGGCCGCGAGCGCGGGTGCTCCCGCCCCTCGCGGCCTTTGCATTCATGAGCCTGAAGGAACGCGTAACCGAAGACATGAAGGCGGCGATGCGCTCGCGCGATGCGAGGCGCCTGTCCGCGGTCCGGCTGCTGCTCGCGGCGGTGAAGCAGAAGGAAGTCGACGAGCGGGTGGTGCTTTCCGACCCCGACGTGCTGGGAGTCATCGAGAAGATGATCAAGCAGCGCCGCGAGTCGATCGCGCAGTACGAAAAGGGGGGCCGCAACGACCTCGTCGAGGCGGAAAGTTTCGAAATCACGGTGTTGTCGGGTTACCTGCCGCAGCCGCTGAGCGAGGTCGAAATCGCGCAGGCGCTGGAGGAGGCGCTCGCCGCGTCCGGCGCCACCGGAATCCGGGACATGGGCAAGGTGATGGCGCTTCTCAAGCCGCGCCTCGCGGGCCGTGCCGACATCGGCAAGGTCTCCGCGCTGGTCAAGTCCAGGCTGAGCGGCTAATCTGGCGGCCCGCCCCTGCGCGGGGGATTGCCGGCGTGATCCCGGACTCGTTCAAGCAGGACCTTCTCAACCGGATCGACGTCGTCGACGTCGTTGCGCGCTATGTGCAGCTCAAGCGCGCCGGCGCGAATCATCTGGGTCTTTGCCCGTTCCACAACGAGAAGACGCCTTCCTTCACGGTGAGCGCGGCCAAGCAGTTCTACCACTGCTTCGGCTGCGGCGCGCACGGCAACGCGATCGGCTTCCTGATGTCGTATGCGGGCCTGGGGTACGTCGAGGCGATCCGGGAACTCGCGGCCTCGGTCGGGATGCAGGTGCCCGAGTGGCAGCCGCGCACGCCCGAAGAAGCATCTCGCAAGGAACGGGAAGCGGATCTCTACACGGTGATGGAGCGCGCGATGGACTTCTACCGTGCCGAACTGAAGAAGTCCACGCGCGCGATCGAGTATCTCAAGGGGCGCGGGCTGAGCGGCGAGACCGCGGCGCGATTCCGCGTCGGTTATGCGCCCGACGACTGGCAGGCATTGCGCGCCGCGTTTCCCGAATACGAGGACCGCAAGCTCGTCGAGTGCGGGCTGGTCGCCGAGAGCGAGGGCAAGCGCTACGACCGCTTTCGCGACCGGGTCGTCTTTCCGATCTTCAGCGCCCGGGGAGCGGCGATCGGCTTTGGCGGCCGGCTCATCGCGGAACCGGAGCGCGCCGATTCCCAGGGCCAGCCCAAGTATCTGAATTCCCCCGAGACGCCGCTCTTCGAGAAAGGGCGCGAGGTGTACGGGCTGGTGCAGGCGCGCGAGGCGATCCGGGCGGCAGACCGCATCGTCGTTGTCGAGGGGTACATGGACGTCCTTGCCCTCGCGCAGTGCGGGGTCGGGTATGCGGTCGCGACGCTGGGAACCGCAACCACGGCGGTTCACGTCTCCAAGCTCCTGCGACTGGCCGATGAACTCGTGTTCTGCTTCGATGGCGACAGCGCCGGGCGCAAGGCCGCCTGGCGGGCGCTCGAGACGAGCCTGCCGCAGACCACCGACGCCAAGGCGATCCGGTTTCTGTTTCTGCCGGAAGCCCATGACCCCGACAGTTACGTGCGCGCGAACGGCAAGGCGGCGTTCGAGCAGCTGATCCGCGAAGCGCAGCCCCTGTCGGCGTTTCTGCTCGGAGAACTGCGCGCGGCGGGCGATCTCGCCACTGCCGAGGGTCGCTCGCGATACCTGGTGTCCGCGCGTCCGTACCTGCAGCAGGTTGCGGCGCCGGCGTTGAAATTGCAGTTGCTCAAGGAGATTGCAGACTGCGCGAGGATTTCGCAGGACGAGGCCGAGCGTCTGCTCGGTCTCGCAAGCGCGCCGAGGAGCTATTCGCGGCCCGCGCCCGGCCGGAGCGCGGCGCCTGCGACCACGAACCTGGAGTGGAAACTGCTTCGGTTGCTCCTGCTGCGGCCGCAGCGCGCACTGGAAATCGATCTTGCGCTCGCCGAGCCCGGTCTTGCGGAGACTGCGGCGCTTGCCGCGTTCGTGGAGTGGTCCCGAACCCAGAATCTTGCCGGTGCGCCGGCGCAGGCCCTGCTGATCGAGAAATTCTCGGGTACCCCCCACGCCGAACTGCTGTTCGAGGCACAGCAGGCGCTGCTTGACCTCGCGCTCGACGAGGAGCAGGCGGACGGCGAAATCGAGAACTGTATCCATGCCCTGCGGGTCAAACGCGCCGCGCAGGACCTCGAAACGCTCCGCAAGAGCGTAGAGCGCGGCGAAGCGGGGCGCGAAGAACTCGCGCGTTACGCGCGGATGCTCAAGGAATTCGAGGTACTCAAGAGAGGGCGTACGGAAAGCCGGGCTGGTTTATAATTTACGATTTTCTTCTCAGGTTCCTTCACGAGTCGAGAATGGCCAAGGACAAGCGCAAGACGAAGCAGAAACGAACCCGCAAGGCACGTAAAAAAGCTAGTATTGTCAAGAAGTTAAAGCTTCGATTGGCGGCCCGGCGAAGGGCCGCCGCGAAGCCGCGCCGCAAGGCCTCCCGCGTCGTTCGCAAGAAGCCGGCCCCGTCGCGGCGCGCAGCCGCCAAGCGGCCGCAGCGGGTCGCGCCGCGGGCGCGCAAAGTCGCGGCCGGCAAACCCAAGGTCGTCAAGGCGGTCCACCTCAAGCCCGAAGCGAGGAAGGGCAAGGCGACCATCAAGAGCGCCAAGCAGGCGCTTGAACTGCTCGAAGCCACGGTCAACGAGGGACTGAAGAAGTCCAAGGGCGGGCGCCCCGGGCGCAAGGGACGCAAGGAAGAGTGGCTGCTCGCCGCCGCGGCGCAACTGCCGCGCGAGGATGCCGAGACCCGGCGCACGCGCCTCAAGAACCTGATCAAGCTCGGCAAGGACCGGGGCTTTCTCACCTACTCCGAGATCAACGACCACCTGCCCGACGACCTGGTGGACGCCGAGCAGATCGAGGCGATCATCTCGACCTTCGGCGACATGGGCATCCAGGTCTACGACCAGGCGCCCGACCAGGAAACGCTGCTGATCACCGCCGAATCGACCACGGTCGCCACGGCGGACGAGGACGTGGAGGAACAGGCCGAAGCCGCGCTCTCCACGGTGGATTCGGAGTTCGGCCGCACCACCGATCCCGTTCGCATGTACATGCGCGAAATGGGTTCGGTCGAACTGCTCACGCGCGAAGGCGAAATCGAGATCGCGAAGCGGATCGAGGAAGGCCTGCGCCACATGATCCAGGCGATTTCGGCCTGCCCCACGACGATCCAGGAAATCCTGGATCTTGCCGACAAGGTCGAGAAGGACGAGCTGCGCGTCGACGAAGTCGTGGACGGTCTGGTGGACCCGAACGCCAAGGACGACTTCGATCCCAAGAAAGCCGAGACCTCCGACGACGACGAGGCGATCGAAGAGGAGGAGATGACCGAGGAGGAGGAGAGCGCGGCGCAGACCGCGAGCCTGCTGCAGCTCCGCAACGGCGCGCTGGAGAAGTTCGCGCGCATCCGGCGCCTCTACGAGCGGATGAAGCGCGTGCTGGAGGCGAAGGGTTCCAAGGACAAGGACTACCTGCGGCTGCGCGACCAGGTCGGCAACGAGCTGATGACGATCCGTTTCACCGCCCGCACCGTGGAGCGCCTGTGCGACAGCGTGCGGAGCCTGGTGGACGAGATCCGCCGGCAGGAACGCGAGATTCACGACATCTGCGTGTACAAGGCGCAGATGCCGCGCCAGCACTTCATCAAGCTGTTCGCGGGGACCGAGGGATCCAAGCGCTGGCTCACCGCCGAGATCAACGCCGGCAACCCGTGGAGCGAGCAACTGGTGCGCTTGGAGCCGGCCATCCTCGAGCTGCTCGGAAGGATCCAGGCGGTGCAGCAGAAGATCGGGATCCCGATCCGCGACCTGAAGGAGATCAACAAGCAGATGTCCACGGGCGAAGCCAAGGCGCGCCGCGCCAAGCGCGAGATGACCGAGGCGAACCTGCGGCTGGTGATCTCGATCGCGAAGAAGTACACCAACCGCGGCCTGCAGTTCCTCGACCTGATCCAGGAGGGCAACATCGGCCTGATGAAGGCGGTGGACAAGTTCGAATACCGGCGCGGCTACAAGTTCTCGACGTACGCGACCTGGTGGATCCGGCAGGCCATCACGCGCTCGATCGCCGACCAGGCGCGCACCATCCGCATCCCGGTGCACATGATCGAGA
>CAZXAR010000063.1:0-18699 GCA_964638135.1 uncultured Enterobacteriaceae bacterium
ACTGGCGATGCTCGCGGCGCAGCTCGCCGCGATCCGCAGGCTGCGCAAGAGGTAGTGCTCTTCCCGGCTAGTGCGGGCCGCTGTAGCTTGCGGTACCGTCCGGGTTGCGGGTGACGACATAATTCTGCGACGTGGCGCGGTCGCTCGGTCAGAAGCTCCAGGCACTCGCATTTCAGCAAATCGCAGCTCCGGAAAAAAATAGCCGAACTTCCGGGGTCGTGCTGGGCGTAAGCCAATATCGCGAGGTGTTGCGCGAGATTCTCACCGAGTTGGCGAACACGATGCGCGACGAAGGCGAGATCGAAGAGCACGAGTGTTTCAATGATGCGACGTCTGCCTCGGCCAACGGTGGCGGGGAGGAGATTGGCAAGACGAAGCGTGGCAAGGTGGTAAAGATCCAATGGAGCGCCGGTTACTGGTTCGTTGGGAGTATTACGCCGCAAACTTCCCCGGTTTCGTGCAGCTTGCGTCGATCACCATGCCGCTCAGGCGATTTTGAGACAGGTTCTAACTAAACACACGAGGACACAGATGAAAGTTGCTTACATTTTCTCAACCCAAGGCCATACAGTTTCGTACAAATTGGGGAAAATGATACTTCCACAGCTGGAAGAGAGGGCGCATGGAGTAGAAGTCGTAGGGATGTTTTTTTTCGAAGATAATAATTACGTCCTGGTAAAAAACGACCCAATTGGTGAAAGACTGGCCAAGGTTGCGAAGGAACACAATATATTGCTCATGGGTTGCGACCAATGCTGCTATGAGAGAAACATTGATGGAAAGTTAGTAGAAGGGGCAACCATTGGATGTTTTCCAAATTTGTATTCGGCCTTGTCGGGAAACATGCCTGATCAGGTCATTACCTTATAGACGCATTTGTTGAAACATGAATGACCAGCCCAAGTGATAGGGTACCGAAGTGAAACATAACAATTTATCGCGTGCGCCCGCCTTTCGGGCGGGCCGGACGCGCGCGGGGCGCGCAACGCTCAATTTTGTTGTTATATGACGATGAGCCGCTGAGCCATGGTCGCGATAGAAAACGGATGGGACCTGCTACCGATATCTTGTCGGCCGCTGAGTCTGTTTGCGGGCCTCGCCTACCAATGCCAAACCCCGTTCCAATCCCGCTGGTAAGCTCGCCGGCCTTCGCTCACGCGACCACCACGGCGGCGCGCGGCCGATTCAAGGTGGTGCTGATCAATCCGTACGAACTCGGTCGGCAACCATTCGCCCTGGCATCGCCCACGGCCTGGCTGAAGCGCGACGGGTTCGAAGTGGCCAGCATAGACCTGTCCTTACAGAAGCTGGATGCTGACGTTTTTGCCGGCGCTGTCATGGTGGGACTGTACGTCGGCATGCACACCGCGACGCGCATTGCGGTAGAGGCGATTCCGCGCATTCGCGCCCTCGCGCCTGACGCGCGCCTGGTCGTATATGGACTTTACGCGCCGATGAATGCTGCGCTGCTCGCCGGCCTCGGCGCGGACGCGATCGTCGGCGGCGAGTTCGAGCCGAAGCTCGCCGCCCTGGCGCGGCGATTTCGCGACGGCGGCGCGCCCGACGCCGCATCGACTCCGGCAATCGACCTCGGCAAGGTGGACTTCATCGTGCCCGACCGCTCCGGGCTCCCGCCGCTCGACCGTTACGCGCACCTGAACATGCCCGACCGCAGCCGCAAGACCGTGGCTTTCGTGGACGCGAGCCGCGGCTGCAAGCATTATTGCCGCCATTGCCCGGTGGTGCCAGTGTATCGAGGGCGCTTTCGCGTGGTGCCGGCGGATATCGTGCTCGCCGACATTCGCCAGCAGGTTGCGGCCGGAGCAACTCACGTATCGTTCGGTGATCCCGACTTCCTGAACGGTCCCACGCATGCGTTAAGGATCGTGCGCGCGCTCGGCGCGGAGTTCGCCGGGCTCACGTACGACTTCACTGCCAAGGTGCAGCACCTGATCGAGCATGCCGCGCACCTGCCGGAGTTCAGGCGCATCGGGTGCCTGTTCATCACCTCGGCGGTCGAGTCGGTGGACGACCGAGTGCTCGCCTTGCTCGACAAGAATCATTCCGGCCGCGACTTCGACCGCGTAACCGCTCTGCTCCGCGATGCCGGTATTGGCTTCGCCCCTACCTTCGTCGCATTCACGCCGTGGACTACGCTCGCGGGCTACATCGACTTGCTTCAGCGCGTGATCGATCTCGGGTTGATCGAAAGCGTGCCAGCGGTGCAGTTATCGATCCGGCTGTTGGTGCCTGAAGGCTCACATTTGTTCACGCTACCGGAGTTCCGCGCCCTGCTCGAGCCATTCGACCCCCGCACGCTCGGATATCCCTGGCTGCATTCCGACCCCCGGGTGGACGCGCTGCATCAGTCCGTGCAGCAATGGGTGGAGAACGGCACAGCGGATAACGTGCCGCGCGCGCTGATTTTTGCCGGGGTTTGGAAGCTCGCACACGAAGCCGCCGGAATCCCGCCTCCCGCGATACCCCCGGAAGCGTGCGGCGCGCCGATCCCGCAAATGTCCGAGCCCTGGTATTGCTGCGCCGAGCCGACCTCGCAGCAATTGATGGACTTCTGACGGATGTGGGTACCCTCGCACTGCGCCAGGTCGCCGCATGCCCTCTGCCTGCGGCCACGAGAGCCAAGCACCCTCCCTGCACTTGACGCACTGCACCACGGCAGTCCACCCTGTGTCGGATTTGCAACAGTGGCGCGGATTTATTTGTCATCTTTTTCGCAAAAAAAGATTGACTATTGGTCGAGGCTGTACGATCCCATCACGTAGCGATGCCACGTCGGGGCCGCGGGCACTGGCGTGACCGGCTTACGCCGCGACTCACGATAACATGGCGTTAATAATGACATTTGCCCACTCGTTACGACGCTGCGCGAGATCCGCCCGGGCCGGGCTGGGCAGGGGGAAGGGAAGCGCAACATGCGTATGATCTTGAGGTTTACCGTTTGGGCGTTCGTTTCGCTGTGGTTCTCGGCCATGGCGTTCGCCCAGGACGCGGTGCTCACGCGCGCCGCCGAGCTTCTCAACACGAAAGACGCGCAGGGCGCCTACGACCTGCTCAAGCCGCTTGAAGGCGACCGCGCCGGCGATCCCGAGTTCGATTTGGCGCTCGGCGCTGCGGCGCTCGACTCGAAGCGGCCGTCGGAAGCGGTATTCGCGCTGGAGCGGGTGCTTGCCGTCAATCCCAACAATTCGGTTGCCAGGGCGCTGATTGCGCGCGCGTACTTCGAGCTCGGCGAAACCAGGACCGCCAAGCAGGAATTCGAAAGCGTCAAACGACAGTCTCCCCCCGCGGATGTCACTGAGACAATACAGCGGTTTCTCGATGCGATCGAGCGGATTGACGCCGGGATCGGTACCAAAGTGACCGGTTACCTCGAAGCGTCGATCGGCCACGATTCCAACGTCAACAGCGCGACCGGTAACAATCAGGTTGCAATTCCCGCGTTCGGCGGCGCGCTGTTCACGTTGAGCGCGGCGGGGGTCAAGGCGAGCGACGACTTCCTCAGCGTGGGCGGCGGCGTGAACCTGCGCCATTCGTTCAGGCGTGGCCTCGCTCTGGTCGCGGGCGTGGACGCCAGTACGCGGACCAACGATACGCAGGACGCGTTTGACACCAGTTTCTGGAGCGCTTTCGCAGGCTTGAACTTCACCCAGGAGGCCAACAGCTACACCGTCGCGCTGCAAGGCCAGCAGTTCTACCTCGACAATAAGCGCTTCCGCGATGCCTTCGGCGTCACCGGCCAGTGGCAGCGCGCGTTCGACGATTTCAACTCGCTGTCCGCTTATCTGCAATACACGCGCCTCGAGTATCCGACGCAGAATGTCCGCGACGCGGACCGGACGGTCGTGGGCGTCGGCTATGCGCGCGCGCTCGAAGGCGACCGCAAGCCGGTGGTTTTCCTCGGGGGCTACGCGGGTGAAGAGCGCGAGCGCGCTGCCGGCGTGCCGCATCTCGGTCACCGGCTGCTGGGAGTGCGCCTCGGCGGCCAGCTCAGTTGGAGCGCTGACATCACGCTGTTCGCGTCGGGCAGTGTCGAGCAGCGCGATTACGGCGGTCCCGACCCTCTGTTTGCAGTCACGCGCGACGATACCCAGAGCGATCTGCGGGTGGGGGTGAATTTCGTGCCGGCGAAGCGGTGGACGGTGACGCCGCAAATCTCCTACACGCGCAACAAGTCGAACGTCGCCGTCAGCGACTTCGAGCGGACCGTGTTCTTCATCACGCTGCGGCACGATTTCAAGTAAGAGGCCCCCATGCGCGCTCAAGCACGTTTCAATTTGACGCGGCAGGCAACGTTGGCGTTGCTGGTCTCAGCGGCGTTTTCCGGGCCGGCCGGTGCGGCGCCCGTCGCGCGGGTGGACTTCGCGTTCGGCGGAGTCAGCGCGACAGGTACGGACGGCAAGCAGCGGCCGCTCGCCAAAGGCGCGGTCCTTGAATCGGGCGAGACGGTCACCACCAACGCGAGCGGGCGCGCGCATTTGCGCTTCACCGACGGCGGTTACACCTCGGTGCAGCCGGACACCCAGTTTCGCATCGACGATTATCGCTTCGAGGGCACGGCAGATGGAGAGGAAAAGGGCTTCTTCAGCCTGTTGAAGGGCGGTTTGCGCACGATCACCGGCGTGATTGGACGCCATAACAAGTCAACCTATCGAGTGAACACCGCCACCGCCACGATCGGAATCCGCGGCACCGAATACCTCGCGAAGGTGACGAACAGCCTTGAGTTGAGCGTTGGTGCGGGCACCGCGGAAGTGCGGACCCGGGAGGATACCCCGCGAACTTTCCTGGTCCCCGAGTTTTCATCGATGCTGCTTTCCGCCCCGACGAGCCCGGTTGTATTTACACAGACCCCGGTGTTCCTGCCGCCTGCGCCGGCGGAAGTTCCGGCGGTACAGGCAAGCCAGCCAGCCGCGGCACCTGGACAGACGGACTCGCAGCAGACCGTGTCGCCAACGCCGCCGCCGCCGCCCCCCGTATTTGTCGCTGGGGGCCAGACCACTTCCAGCGGCACCGCGTCGGTCATCTCCGGGGGCGGCGGAGGATTCAGCTTGTCGTCGGGTTCGGGCTATGCGCTCGCGTTTTCCATCGGCGGCGAGGGCGGCTTCTGCAATATCGGCTGCGCGGCCGGCAACACCGCAACGTGCGGCCAGCCGATCGTTACCCTCACGTCCACCGGCGGGCTCACTTGGACTCAGGGCACGGCGTATACCAACAACATGTTCGCCGGCGCGGGCAACATTTCGAACGACGGTTTCGTGACCACAGGGTTGATGGTGATCGAGCCGGGAACGCTGCAGTTCAGCGGCGGCAGTATCGGCGGAGTGCTCGGCTGGGGCGTTTTCAGCAACGGCCAGACCTCGCCGGAAAGCAAGTTCTGGCTACTCGGCGAGAACGAGGGTGCGCATGGCATCCTTTTCATCCCGACGCCGAGCATGCCGACCAGCGGGAGCGCTACTTACACCATGATCCCCGGCGGGGCCACCAGGCCGACGTTCACTAACAACATGGGAGGCGGCGAACTTGTGCCTGGGCTCGCTGTGACCGGCGCCACGATGACCGCGAATTTCGCAACCAGCATGCTGACCGGGCAGGCCAACTTTTCGGTTCCCAGCGGCAGCACGTATGCCCTGACGTTCAGTAATGTCAGCATCAACGGAGCGGGGTTCGGGGGCGAATCGCCTCCTTCTTTCAATGGCACTTTCTCCCGTACCTCGGTCCCCTCGGGCACCCCGCCACCAACGCCCTGTTTGACATCGTGCGAGGCCCACGTCAATGGCGGTTTTGCCGGGACTGCGAACCCATCGCCGCCCTTTGCGGGCTATGCCTACAGGGTGGCGGTCCCCAGCGGAGGATTCGGCATCAACGGCGCCATCGCCAGCCAAGGGCAATAGCCCGATTCCCGACTGACGGGCGCCATGACTTGCCGCGCCCGGTCTGCGTTCGTTCCGCGCAGTGACGTACCGGGCATCGTCTGGCCGGCCATTCCTGCGCCGCACGGCGCGGCGATGCTCGCGCTGCAATTCCAATTGCAGCAGAGCGAGTGGTGGCCGGCGGCGCGCATCGAAGCGCAACAATTCGCCCAGCTCGCCGAAATTCTGCGCCACGCGCGCGATACCGTGCCTTTCTATCGGCGCGGGTTTGGCGAGCGGGGTTACGGCGCGGGAAGCGCGGTCGCCCCGGAGGACTTTCGCCGCCTGCCGCTGCTTACGCGTCACGACGTCCAGCTTTCCTTCGATGAAATTCTCAGCGCGTCGCCGCCGGCCGAACACGGCAAGCTGATCGACGGCCAGACCTCCGGCTCCACCGGAACGCCGGTGCGTTTCAAGGGCACCGAGCTTTCCAGGTTCATGTGGGAGGTATTCACCCTTCGGGACGTGTTCTGGCACCAGCGCGACCTTGCCGCTAAGTACGGCGTCATCCGCATGGGGGTGCAGGAGGTCGTGCAACCGGGCTGGAGCGCGGCGACCGAGGTGGCGTTCCGCACCGGCCCCGCCGCGTTCTTGCCGGTCGATACTGAACTATCGCGGCAGGTCGAATGGCTCGAGGCGCAGCAGCCCGCCTATCTGCTTACTTATGCTTCGAATTTGCACGCGCTGGCGCTTTACTGCCTCGAACGGGGCACTGCCATGCCGTTCCTCAGGGAGGTGGGCAGCCTCGGAGAGGTGGTCAGCGACGAAATCCGCCGCGACTGCGAACGGGCCTGGAACGTTTCACTTGTCGACATGTACACCGCCCAAGAGGTCGGATACATCGCGCTGCAATGCCCGAATTACGAGCACTACCACGTTCAATCTGAAAATGTGCTGGTCGAAATACTGCGCGAGGATGGGGTTCCGTGCGGGCCGGGCGAAGTCGGCAGGGTCGTCGTGACGACGCTGCACAACTTCGCGATGCCGCTCATCCGCTATGACATCGGAGATTATGCCGAGGTTGGGGACGCCTGCCCCTGCGGGCGCGGGCTGCCGGTACTGAAGCACATCCGCGGCAGGGTGCGCAACATGCTCACGCTTCCGAACGGCGAGAAGCGCTGGCCGCTGGTCGGCTGCCGCGGCTACGGCGAGCCCTGGCTCATCCGCCAGTTCCAGTTCACGCAGCGCAGCCTGGAAGAAATCGAAGTGAAGCTCGTTACCGGTCGGGCCTTGACACCGCAAGAGGAGGCGGGACTGAAGCAGAGCATCATCGACAGCCTCGGCCATCCGTTCCGGCTAAAGCTCGTTTACTGCGACGCGATTGAGCGAAATTCCGGCGGCAAGTTCGAGGATTTCCGCTCCGAAGTAGCTGCCTGACTGTGTCGAACGGAGCGTGTTCTCGCAACTGACTCGTGCTCCGCAACAATTGGTCCCCGACCGTTGCTCAAGCAGATCAACCGATCAGGAGCCCATGAAAATCAGCTAAATACGCGATGAAAGCGCCGCCGGATGTCCTATCCATCCGGCGCTGTAGCGTAGGGCTCATCTTCGGCGACGAATTCGGTTTCCTTCACCGCTTCATCCGTCCACGCCGTTACAGCCGGTGCCGCCAGCAGCGTCTGCTGGTATTCGTGCGCTGCTCCGGATAGTTGTACAGCGTAGGTCGCGAACCGTGTGGCGACCGGCGCGTAGTAGGCGTCAGCTGCGGAGAATCCCCCGAACAGGTACGGTTCGCCGCGCCCGAAATCTTTTCTCGCCGCGGTCCAGAGCGCGCCGATGCGATCGATGTCCTCTTGTACCTCGGGGTTCATGCCCTTGCCTGGATACCGGCTGCGGATGTTCATCGGCATCGCGTTGCGAAGGGCGCGAAAGCCGGCATGCATTTCGGCGCAGATCGAGCGCGCTCGCGCCCTGGCGCGCGGCTCGGCGGGCCAAACACCGTTTGCTGGAAACAACTCGTGCGCGCGCTCGATGATCGCCAACGTGTCCCAGGTGGCGAACCCCTCGCCCGGTGCACCTTCCCAGAGCACCGGAACAAGCCCCGAGGGCGAGAGCCGCCCGATGTTGTCTTTCCAGTCGTCGGACTCGAACTTGAGTTGCCGCTCGTGAAACGCGATTCCAGCCGCGCGCAGCGCGACCCACGGCCGCATCGACCACGACGAGTAGTTCTTGTTCCCGATGACCAGTGTCAACTGCGCGCCCATGGCGCATGCATTTGACCTTGTCCAGTGAGCCGAGGCAAGCGGCTGCCGAAGCGGCCGGGCGCTGCCGGAGCGATTTCCCGGCCTCCTTTCCTCTCCCGGCGCGCCCGCCGCCGCGGTTCGTCGTCAAGAGCGAAGTGGGCGGGCAGAGCGCACTCGATGCCGAGCGCCACATCCCCGTACTCGTTCATGCCTGCGCGCTCCCGGCGAGAACAAGCGTCGCGGCCGCGAGTGCCGCGCTCGCGCAAAGACCGACTCCCAGTGCAAGCGCCGCCTGGGCGGCAAACTCCGCTGCAATCGTGCGAATTCTCGGCATGCCGGCTCTCCGTCGTCGTTTCCGCCATTGCAGTCCCGCAACCCGCAAGCCAAGGGACCGCGGTGTGGCGAAGCAGCGAAAAAAGATGGCGAGAAAATGAAGCAGCGCCTTCCGGTATAGTCGTTCGCCATGCCCCGCCGCATCGCGATCGTGGAGGACGACCCGGCGATCCGCGCCAATTACGCCGACGCGCTCAGGCGTCACGGCTACGACGTTTCCGCCTACGCCGGACGGCGCGAGGCGCTCGACGCATTCCGGGCGCGGCTTCCCGACCTTGCGGTGATCGATATCGGCCTCGGGGACGAGACCGAAGGCGGGTTTGCGCTGTGCCGCGAGTTGCGCGCCCTTTCCGCGCAGCTGCCGATCCTTTTCCTGACCGCGCGCGACTCGGATTTCGACATCGTTTCGGGCCTGCGCATGGGCGCCGACGACTACCTGACCAAGGACGTGAGCCTGCCCCACCTGCTGGCGCGGATCGGCGCGCTCTTCCGGCGCGTCGACGCCCTGCGCGAGGAACAGCCGGTCGAGGAGCGGATCGTGCGCGGCGCGCTCGAACTCGACCTCAAGCGCTTCAGCGCGCACTGGCGCGCGCAGCGGATCGACCTGACGCTCACTGAATTCTGGATCGTGCATTCGCTCGCGCGCCACCCGGGGCACGTGAAGAACCGCGACCAGCTGATGCGCGACGCGGAGCTGGTCGTCGACGACGCCACCATCACCTCGCACGTCAAGCGGGTACGTGCCAAGTTTCTCGCCGCAGACCCTGCCTTCGAGGCGATCGAGACCGTCTACGGCCTGGGCTATCGCTGGAAAGCCTGAGGGTGAACCGTTTCACGCTGCGCAGCAAGCTCGCGCTCGTCGCGCTCGTGCTGCTCGTGCTTCCCTGGGCCGGATACCGCTACGTGCGCGAGATGGAGCGCTTTCTTCTCGCCGCCCAGGAACAGGCGCTCGCCGCTACCGCTCGCGCCGTCGCCACGGCGCTGCACGACCGGCCGCAGCTGCTCGCCTATCGCCCGGCGGACGAATCGGAACTGCGCCGGCAGGCAGAGCGGGAACTGCAGCGCCTTGCCGGCGGCGCGGCGACCGAACGCGAGCCGCCGCCTGCAGGCGATCAGGGCGTGACCGAAATCGCGGCAATCCTCAAGGGCGTCGAGCGCGCGAGTTCCCGCATCTGGGTGGTGAGCCGCGACTACCGGGTGCTTGCGCTTGCCGGTTCGCTGCGGCGTGCGGAGCCACAGGCGCCGGGCCTGCTACAACAGGCACTCGGCTGGCTCGTCGGCGCGCCTGGCGAGGAGTTCGAGGCGGCGATCGCCGACGAGGCGGTCGCGGCAGGCCGCGAAGTCGCGGCCGCGCTGCAAGGGGCCGCCGGAACGCGCACCCGCAATACGCCGGACGGGCGCGCACTGGTCGTCTCGGCGGCGCACCCGATCTGGGTAGGGAACGAAATTCACGGCGCCGTGGTGGTCGAGGAAACGACGAGCCGCATCGCCTCGCTGCGCAGCCAGGCGCTCGAGCGCCTGCTGATCGTCACGCTGGCAGCCTTTACCCTGGTCGCCGTGGTGCTGCTGTGGTTTGCGACCCGCATCTCGAACCGCATCCGGCGGCTGAGCGCGGAAGCCGAAGCGGCGATCGACGCGCGCGGCCGGGTGACGCGGCTGCTCACGGCCTCGGACGCCGGCGACGAGATCGGCGACCTCTCGCGCGGCTTTACCACGATGCTTTCGCGCCTTGCGCGCTACAACGCCTACCTCGAGGGCATGGCCGGGCGGCTCTCGCACGAGCTGCGCACGCCGATCGCGGTGGTGCGCTCCTCGCTCGAGAACCTGCACGCCGCGCGATCCGACACGGAAGCGCGCACCTACCTCGAACGGGCGGAAAACGGCCTCGCGCGTCTCTCGACGATCCTCTCTCGCATGAGCGAAGCGAGCCGGCTCGAGCAGAGTCTCGGCGCCGCGCCGCGCGAAACGTTTGATGCCGCTGCGCTCGTGCAAAGTTGCGTCGACGGGTATCGACTCGCCTACGCGCCGCGCGCGTTCGACCTCGCGCTGCCAAAGACCGGAGCGCCGCTGAGGGGGGCGCCCGATCTGCTCGCGCAGATGCTCGATAAGCTCGTCGAGAATGCGGCCGACTTCGCAACGCCGGGCACGCCCGTTCGGATCGCGCTTTCGCGCGAAGGGGAGCGGCTGCTCCTGCGCGTCGAGAACCAGGGGCCGCCGCTGCCCGAGGCGATCGGCGAAGCGCTTTTCGATTCGATGCAGTCGCTGCGTAGCGGCTCTGCGGACGGCGTTCCGCACCTCGGCCTGGGACTCTACATCGCGCGCCTGATCGCAGAGTTCCACGGCGGGACGCTGCGCGCCGAGAACCTCGCCTCCGGGGCGGGAGTCGCGTTCGAGGCTTCGCTCAAGTGCGCTGCATCGGAGAGCGCGTGACGGGCGGCCGTCCTCCGGGTGGAAAAGCCGACTACGACCTGCTTGTCGTGGGCGGCGGAATCAACGGCGTCGGAATTGCGCGCGACGCGGCAGGCCGCGGCCTGTCGGTGCTCCTCTCCGAAAAGGACGATCTTGGCGCGGCCACCTCCTCGGCGTCCTCCAAACTCATCCACGGCGGTCTGCGTTACCTCGAGCAGTACGAATTTCGCCTCGTTGCCGAAGCGCTCGCCGAGCGCGAAGTGCTGCTCGCAACCGCGCGGCACCTGGTCTGGCCGACGCGCTTCGTGATGCCGCATGTGCCGGAACTGCGGCCGCGCTGGATGATCCGCACGGGGCTCTTTCTCTACGATCACCTCGGAGTGCTCGCCGTGTCCCGGGGCACGCGCCGCGCCTCGCTTCCGGGTTCGCGCGGCGTGCGGCTCGACCGGCCGCCGCTTGCGTCCGGCCTCAGGCCGCATTTCCGGCACGGGTTCGAATATTCGGATTGCCGGGTCGACGACGCACGCCTCGTCGTTGCGAACGCGATGGACGCACGGGCACGCGGCGCGCGCGTGCTGACGCGCACCGAATGCGTGTCTGCGCTTCGGGAGCGCGGGCTGTGGCAGGTCGCGCTATCGAACGGCGAAAGCGCGACCGTGCGCGCGATCGTCAACGCGGCCGGGCCGTGGGTGAAGCAGCTCCTCAACGACCGGCTGCGGCAACCCTCGCGCGACGCAGTCCGGCTGGTGAAGGGAAGTCACATCGTGCTGCCGGCGCTGTACGCCGGCGAGCACGCCTTCATCCTGCAAAACGACGACCGGCGCGTCGTCTTCATGATCCCCTATGAGGGCCGATTCACGCTGGTGGGTACGACCGACGTCGCGGTCGAGGAAGCCGCCAGCCCGCAGGCGACAGCGGAGGAGGTGCAATACCTGTGCCGCGCGGTGAACCGCTATCTGGCAAAGCCGGCGAACGTTGCCGACATCGTCTGGCGCTACGCCGGAGTGCGGCCGCTCTACGACGACGGTACGAGCGACCCCTCGGCCATCACGCGCGATTACACGCTGCGCGTGGACGATGATGCCGGCGCTGCACCGGTGCTTTCGGTGTTCGGCGGCAAGATCACGACCTACCGGCGTCTTGCGGAGCACGCGCTGGAAAAGCTGGCACCGTATTTTCCCGGCATGAAAGGCGCATGGACCGCGGCAGTGCCGCTCCCCGGGAGCGACTTTGGCGACGCCGGGCGCGAGCGCGCGCGCGCGGCGCTCGAAGCACGCTATCCCAAGATTCCGCGCGCGACGCTAGGCGCGCTCTTTCGGCGCCACGGCACGCTTGCATCCGCAGTGCTGGGAGATGCGGCGCGTGTCGCTGACCTCGGGGAGGATTACGGCGGCGGCCTCACCGAGTGCGAACTCGCCTATCTCGCGGCGCGCGAGTGGGCTTCGAGCGCCGACGATGTGCTGTGGCGCCGGAGCAAGGCCGGACTGCACATGAGCGAGAGTCAGCGCGCGCGGGTCGCCGCGCGCATGTGCCGGTGATGCGGCCGCTCGCGGAGCTGCGGGTCGAGAACTTCCGCGGCCTTCTGTTCGATATCGACGACACTCTGACGACGCAGGGAAAGCTGACCGCGGCGGCCTACGGCGCGATGGAACGCCTCAAGTCGGCAGGCAAACTGGTCGTTCCCATCACCGGAAGGCCGGCCGGATGGTGCGATCAGATTGCCCGCCTTTGGCCGGTGGACGCCGTGGTGGGCGAAAACGGGGCGTTCTATTTCTTTGCCTCCGGGGCCGGGCTCGCGCGGCGCTACCTCGACGAAGCGCCGCGGCGCGCGGAAAGGCGCACGCGCCTGGGCGCGATCGCGCAGCGGATCCTGCGTGAAGTACCGGGCTGCGCGCTTGCCTCCGACCAGGCCTATCGCGAGACCGATCTTGCGATCGACTACTGCGAGGACGTTGCAGCGCTGCCGCTTGCAGCGGCGGAACGCATCGCGGCGATCATGCGCGAAGAAGGCCTGCAGGCGAAGATCAGCTCGATTCACGTCAACGGCTGGTTCGGCGAGTACGACAAGCTGTCGACCACCCGCCGCCTGTTCGAGGAACGCTGGGCGATCGACCTCGCGCGCGATGGCGCGCAGTTCGTGTTCGCCGGCGATTCGCCGAACGATGCCCCGATGTTCGCGTTCTTCGCGCATTCGGTGGGTGTCGCCAACGTGGCGCGGTTCGCGGGCCGCCTCGCCGCCGAGCCGCGTTACCTGGCGCGCGCATCCGCGGGCGCCGGATTCGCCGAACTGGTCGATCAGCTTCTGGGCGCCGCCCCCCACCCTGCCCCGCAGCCGAAGCGGGAGTAAGGCGCGCGCGTGGACTGGTGGCTCGCCTATCTCGCGATCGGCGTCCTGGTCGGGTTTCTCGCCGGGTTGCTGGGTATCGGCGGCGGAATGGTCATGGTGCCGATGCTGGTGTTCGTGTTCACTGCCAAAGGTTTCCCCTCGGTGTACATGATGCACCTCGCCCTTGCCACCGCGCTTGCCACGATCGCCTTCACCTCGGTGGCGAGCGTGCACGCGCATCACCGCCACGGCGCGGTCGACTGGGCGGTGGCGCGGGCGATGTCTCCCGGGATCGTTGCCGGATCGCTTGCCGCCGCGTTGATCGCGGGCCTCATCCCGACGCGGCCGCTGGCGGTGTTCTTCACCGCGTTCATGTTCTACGCCGCGACGCAGATGCTGCTTGGCACGAAACCAAAATCGGCGCGCACGCTGCCCGGCCGCGCCGGCATCTTCGGCGCCGGGGCGGCAATCGGTGCCGTCTCGAGCCTGCTTGCCGCGGGCGGCGCGTTCCTCTCGATCCCCTTTCTCGCCTGGTGCAACGTGCCGCTGCGCAGGGCGATCGGCACCGCTGCCGCAAACGGATTTCCGATCGCGCTGGCCGGTTCGCTCGGGTACGTGCTGCAGGGCGTGCGGGTCGATGGGCTGCCCCCAGGGACGCTCGGCTACGTCTACCTTCCCGCGCTGGCGTTCATCGTCGCCACCAGCGTGCTCGCCGCGCCCTGGGGGGCGCGCCTTGCGCATCGCCTGCCGGTCGCCCGGCTGCGCATGGTTTTCGCGCTGGTTCTGTACCTGCTGGGCGCGCGCATGCTCATTGCGCTGTGGTAGGCGACTCCTTCGGCTCGGCATAGGCGTCCCGCAAGGCGTTCTTCTGCACCTTGCCCATGGCGTTACGCGGCAATTCACGCGCGATGATGACGCGCTTCGGGACCTTGAAGGCGGCGAGCCTTTCCTTCGCGTACGCAAGCACCGCCTCTTCGGTGATCGAGGCATCGGGCTTCGGAACGAGCACCGCCGTGACCGCCTCGCCGAAGTCGGGGTGCGGCAATCCGATCACGGCGGATTCCTCCACTCCGGGAAACTCGTCGAGCAGCATCTCGATCTCCTTCGGGTACACGTTGTACCCGCCGGTGATCACCAGGTCCTTGGATCGCCCGACGATCGAGAGGTAGCCGTCGGCATCGAAGGTCCCGAGGTCGCCGGTGCGGAAAAAGCCGTCGGCGGTGAATTCGTCCTTGTTCTTTTCGGGCAGCCTCCAGTAGCCCGGCAGCACATTGGGGCCGCGCACCTGGATGTGGCCGATCTTTCCGGCCCCGAGCGGCGCGTCGCCATCATCGACCACGCGCACCTCGATCCCGGGAAGCGGGAAACCGACCGTGCCGCCGCGCCGCTCGCCCTCGTACGGATTGGAGGTGTTCATTCCGGTCTCGGTCATGCCGTAACGCTCGAGGATGGTGTGGCCGGTGCGCGTGCGGAAACTCGCGAATGTTTCCATGAGCAGCGGCGCAGACCCGGATACGAACAGGCGCATGTGCGCGCACGATTCGCGCGTCAGACCCGGCTCGGCAAGCAGGCGCACGTAATACGTCGGCACGCCCATGAAGACGCTTGCCTGCGGCAGGCGGCGGAGCACCTCCGCGGCATCGAATCGAGGCAACAGGAGCACGCGGCTTGCGTTCAGAAGCGCAGAGTGAAGCGCGACGAAAAGTCCGTGCACGTGAAATAGGGGCAGCGCGTGCAGCAGCACGTCGCCGGGGCGAAACTGCCAGTACCGGTGCAGCGTGAGCGCGTTGGAGGCAAGATTGCCGTGCGTCACCATGGCGCCCTTGGCGCGTCCGGTCGTGCCCGAAGTGTAGATGATCGAGGCGAGATCGCCGGGCACACTCGTCACCGTGGAAAAATTCGCCGACTGCCTTGCGGCAGCCTCGACGAGCGAGCCGCGGCCCTGCACATCGAGTTCGAAACCGTGCGGCACGCGCGCAAACCACGAGCGCGCTGCCGGCCGGCATACCGCCGCCTTGGGCTCGGCGTCGCCGAGGAAATAGGCAATCTCGTTTTCGCGGTAGGCCGTATTGAGCGGCAGGTAGACCAGCCCGGCCCGCAGGCAGCCGAGGTACAGGAACACGACCTGCGGCGACTTGTCGACCTGGACGGCGAGCCGGTCGCCGCGCTCGAGCCCGAGCGCGGCGAGCAGGTTCGCATAGCGCGCCGATTCGCGCTCCACATCGGCGTAGCTGTAGCGCGTACCATCCTGCAGCTCGAGGCACACCGCATCGGGTGCGTCCGAGAAACGCGCGGCAAGCTGCGCATAGAGATTAGCGTTCATCGGCGAATCCTCCGCCGCGATCGGCAGCGCGTCGCGCTCGCTGCGGCGTGCGCTGCATCATAGCAGCAGGCGGTCACGCACTGCGTCGAGCAATTTGTTCTGCATGCTAGACTGCCGCGCCGTGGCGACTCTCCTCGAAGTCCGGAATCTCAAGACCACGTTCCAGACGGCGGCGGGCGTCGTTCGCGCGGTCGATGGCGTGTCCTGGAAAATCGAGGAAGGCGAAACCGTCGCGCTCGTCGGCGAGTCGGGCTGCGGCAAGTCGGTGTCGGCGTTGAGCATCATGCGGCTGGTCGCACCGCCCGCGGGCCGCATCGAAAGCGGCGAGGTCCTGTTCCGGGGGCGCGACCTGCTCGCGCTCACCGAGGAACAGATGCGCGGCGTGCGCGGACGCGAGATCGCGATGATCTTCCAGGAGCCGATGACTTCGCTCAATCCCGTGCTTTCGATCGGGCGCCAGCTCACCGAAGGCCTCGAGATCCACATGGGAATGACGCCGGACGAGGCGCGTGCCCGTGCGGTAGAGCTCCTCACCATGGTGGGAATCTCGGATCCGGAGCGCCGCCTGGCGCAATACCCGCATCACTTCAGCGGCGGGATGCGGCAACGCATGATGGTCGCCATGGCACTCGCCTGCCATCCGCCGCTCATACTCGCCGACGAGCCGACCACTGCGCTCGATGTCACCATTCAGGCGCAGATTCTCGAGTTGATGAGGGATCTGGCGCGCCGCCTCGGCGTTGCCATGCTGATCATCACGCACAATCTGGGGGTGGTGGCGCGCTATGCCGATCGCGTGAACGTGATGTACGCCGGGCGGATCATCGAAAGCGCCGCAGCCGGCGAGCTGTACGCGAATCCGCGCCACCCCTACACGCTGGGGTTGCTGCGCTCGGTGCCGCGGCTCGATGAGCCGCGGCGCGAACGGCTGGCGCCGATCGAGGGCCAGCCCCCCGACTTGACGCGGCTTCCGCCCGGATGCGCCTTCGCGCCGCGCTGCGCCTATCGCGTCGCACGGTGCGAAGAGGAAGCGCCGCAAATCCGGCCGATCGGCGGCGCGGGCCATCATTCGGCGTGCTGGGAGGCGGAACGCCTGGTGAAGGACCTGGCCGCATGAGACGGCTTGCCCGATGAGCGAGGCCCTGCTCGAAGTCAGCGACCTCGTGAAGCATTTCACGGTGGGCGGCGGAATCCTCTCGGGCGCCGCCGGTCTGGTACGCGCGATCGACGGTGTGAGCTTCACCATCGAGCGCGGCGAAACACTCGGCCTGGTCGGAGAATCGGGTTGCGGCAAGACCACTACCGGCCGCTGCATCCTGCAGCTCGAGCGGCCCACCGGCGGCAGGATCCTGTTCGAAGGCAGGGACCTCAGCGCGCTATCGGTAGACGAACTGCGCAAGGTACGGCGCCGCATCCAGGTGATCTTCCAGGACCCCTACTCTTCGCTCAATCCGCGCATGACCGTGGGCCAGATCCTCGCCGAGCCGCTCAAGGTGCACGGCATCGTCCCGGAGAAGGTCGCCCGGCCGGCGCGTGTGCGCGAGCTTCTGGCTCAAGTCGGGTTGGCGCCGCAGCACGCACGGCGCTATCCGCACCAGCTTTCGGGGGGTCAGCGCCAGCGCGTGGGCATCGCACGCGCGCTCGCGATGGAGCCTTCGCTCATCGTCTGCGACGAGCCGGTGTCCGCCCTCGACGTGTCGATCCAGGCCCAGATCATCAACCTGCTGGAGGACCTGCAGCGGCGCTACGGGCTCACGTTTCTTTTCATCGCCCACGACCTCTCGGTGGTGCGTCACATCTCCGACCGGGTCGCCGTGATGTACCTTGGCAAGATCGTCGAGCTCGCCGACCGCAAGACCCTGTACGAGGAACCCCTGCATCCGTACACCCGGGCGCTGCTCTCTGCGGTCCCGATCCCGGATCCGGACGTCGAAGCGCGCCGCGAGCACACGGTGCTGCGTGGCGAAGTCCCCAGTCCTCTGAGGCCGCCGCCGGGGTGCGTATTTCATCCGCGCTGCCCGATCGCCGTGGACCGTTGCGCTGCGGAAGTGCCCGCGCTGCGGGAAATCCGGCCCGGCCATTGCGCCGCCTGCCATCTCGCTTGACAGGGAATAATAATGGCTCTTAACTAGTTCACCGGAGGAAGCTCCCGCAAGAGGAGCCGGAAGCGTTTGCGTTGACTTCGAGGAGGAGGTATTTCATGAAACGTGTCGCTGGATTGCTGGCCATCGCGGCCGGTGCGCTGCTTGCCCTTCCGTTGCAGGCCCAGACGCCGCGCAACGGCGGCGAGCTGGTATTTCCCGTGCCGTCCGAGCCGCCCTCGTACGATGGGCACCGCGAGGAGACTTTCGGGCTGATTCACCCGATCGCGCCGTTCTATAACACGCTGCTGCGCGTCGACCCGTTCGATCCGGGCGGCACCAAGCCGGTGCCGTCGATCGCCGAAAGCTGGACCGTTTCGGCCGATTCGCTGACCTACACGTTCAAGATCCGCACCGGGGTCAAGTTCCACGACGGCAGCGACCTTACCGCGCGCGACGTCAAGGCGTCGTACGACAAGATCATCTTCCCGCCGCCCGGCGTGGGCTCCACCCGCAAGGGGCAGTACAGCGCGGTGGCCTCGGTCGAGGCGCCGAACGCAACGACCGTCGTGTTCAAGCTCAAGTACCCGTCCGGGTCGCTGCTCGCCGGCCTGTCGTCGCCTTACAACTTCATCTACAAGGCCGACATCCTGGCGAAGGACCCGAACTGGTTCGAGAAGAACATCATGGGCAGCGGCCCGTTCACTTTCGTCGAGCACGTCAAGGGCTCGCACGTGGTGGGCAAGAAGAACCCGAACTACTGGGACAAGGGAAAGCCCTACCTCGACGGTTTCCGCGCGGTCTTCATGCGCGACTCGGCCGCGCAGGTGGCATCGATCCGCGGCGAGCGGGCGCATATCCAGTTCCGCGGCTTCACGCCCAAGGACCGGGATAACCTCAAGGCCGCGCTCGGCGACAAGATCACGGTGCAGGAGTCGGCTTGGGACTGCAACCTTCTGGTCGCGATCAACCACGAGAAGAAGCCCTTCGACGACAAGCGGGTGCGCCGCGCCCTGACGCTCGCCCTTGACCGGCACCAGGCCTCGAAGGCGCTTTCGCAGATCGCCATCGTGAAAGAGGTGGCGGGCGTGCAGGTTCCGGGAACGCCGTTCGC
>CAZXAR010000064.1:0-17797 GCA_964638135.1 uncultured Enterobacteriaceae bacterium
GTAGAGCGGCATCACCTGGGCGGCGTACCCCTGCAGGTCCTCGATCCGGCTCTGGCTCGAGGGATGCGTGCTCAGGAACTGGGGCGGCGAGCGGCCGCCCGCCTGTTGCATCTTCTGCCACAGCGTGATCGCGGCACGCGGATCGTATCCGGCGCGCGCCGCCAGCTCGACCCCGATGCGGTCTGCCTCGCGCTCGTGCTCGCGCGAATTCGGCAGCGCGACCGTCACGTCGGCCACGACGCCGGCGAGGTCCTGCCCCAACTGGCCGACGCCGAGAAGGACCGCCCCGATTCCGATCACGGCGTTCTGCGCCACCTGGCGCGAGGTGCGCTCGCGGCCGTGCTCGCGCAGCGCGTGCGCGATTTCGTGGCCGAGGATGGCGGCGAGCTCGGCGTCGCTCAGGCGAAGCTTGTCGAGAATGCCGGTGTAGACCGCGATCTTTCCTCCGGGCATGCACCACGCGTTCACCTCGGGCGAGGTGATGACGTTCACTTCCCACTGCCAGGCGGGGGCGTCGGAGCGAAAGGCGGCGGTCGCCGGGACAAGGTGCGAGGCGACCGCACGCACGCGCGTGAGCGTCGCCGGATCACGGTTCAGCGTTCCCTTTGCGGCCGCAGTCTGCAGCGTCTTCTGATACGCCTGTCCGGCCGCCTGATCGACCTGCGCACTCGAGAGCAGCATCACCTGGCGGCGCTCGACCCCGACCGCGCCGGGCTGCGTCGTCTGCACCGTCTTGCAGCCGCCCACGACGAGCGCGCCGCACAGGACGAGAAGGAAAAGGACGCGACGTTCGTTCATGCGAACCTTGCGCCGACGACGGAGCAGCATTCGAGCCTGCCGTGCGTGAGTTTGCAGCGGCCCGCGGCGACGTTGCGATGGTACATTAGATTTCGATGACCGAGCCGGAGCGCGCGCGCGAAATGCTGCTGCTGTGGAGCCGTCCGTTCCGTTTCTACGGAACGTGCGCCGCAGCGCTTGCCGCGGAGCGGCTGCGCACGCAGCTTGGCGCCGCGCGCTTCGGGTTCGGCGAGCGGCTGGTCGGTTCGTTCGACGGCGAGCGTCTGCGCGCCTGGCGCCGCGCACCCGCCGCCTCGTTCGGCGACACCGTGGAGTTCGATGGTCGGCTGCGCGACGAGCGTGGCGGTTGCGCGATCGAAGGCGCGTTCCGCTATACGCTCGCCACACGCGTGCAGTTCATCGGCTTCCTCGCGCTGGGCCTCGCGCTCGCAGGCGCCGGGCTCCTGCAGTGGCTGGAGGGCGCGGAACAGGGCGGAGGAATACTCGCGCTCGGGGCGTTCATTTTCGGCGCCACCGCGGCCTGGGTCTTTTCGAGCGATCGCATGAAGGAAGAGCAGATCGACTTCATCAAGAGCCGGCTCCAGGCGCTCGTCGCAGTCTGAAGCAACCCGAAAATCACACGATCCCCGTCTCCCGCAACGCGGCGATGCGCCGCTCCTCATAGCCGAGCGCGCGCAAGACTGCGAAGGTGTGCTCGCCGAGCGCGGGTGCCGGTCGCGCAGGAATTCGCTCCCCTGCCCAGCGCACGGGCGGCGCAAGCGCGCGGAACCGACCGGCCTGCGGATGTTCGAGCGTCTGAATTGCACCGCACTCGGTAACGAACGGGTTGTCGAGCGCCCGGGCGAGATCGAGCACCGGTGCTGCGGGCACGTTTCCCGAGAAGGCCTCCATCCACTGCGCCGTCGAGCGCTTGCAAAGCTCGGAGGCGAGCAGCTCGTTCAGCTCGTCGCGATGCGCGAGCCGCGCGGAGAAATCGGCGAAGCGCGGGTCGCCGGCCCACTCGGGCCGGCCCACGGCGCGGCACAACGCCGGCCAGAATTTTTCCTTGTTGCACATGATGAAGATCCAGCCGTCCGCGGTCTGGTACAGCTGACAGGGCGTGAGCGAAGGATGCGCCGAGCGCGGCAGCCGCTGCTGCGCGTGGCCCCGGTTCAGGTACCACGTGGCGAGATAGTTCGTGCTGGCGAGCGCCGCGTCGAACAGGCTCACGTCGACGTCGCGCCCGGTGCCGCTCGTGCGCGCGCCCACGAGCGCGGCTGCAAGTGCGGCTGCGAGCGCGAGCCCGGCCATGAAGTCCACCATCGACAGGCCAAACCGCGTCGGCGGGCTGCCCGGCTCGCCGGTGAGCGCGAGGAATCCCGCCTCGGCCTGCATCAGGTAGTCGTAGCCGGGCCATGCGGCGCGCGAACCCGACCGGCCGTACGCCGTGAGGTGCGCGCACACGATCGCCCGATTGATCCTGCCCAGCGCCGCGTAGTCGAGGCCCAGCTTCGCCGGCACGTCGCCGCGCAGATTGCAGGCCACCGCATGCGCCGTCGTCACCAGGTCGTGGAGCACGGCGCGCCCTTCCGGGCGCCCGATGTCGAGCGTCACGCTCTTCTTGCCGCGGTTGAGGCTGTGGAAAAAGAGGCTGTCGTGCGGACCGAAGAAATGCGGTCCCACGTCGCGCGCCATGTCGCCGCCGTCGGCGGGGTTCTCGATCTTGATCACCTCGGCGCCCAGATCGGCGAGAAACTGCGTGCCGAACGGACCGGCGCCGTACTGCTCCACCGCGAGCACCCGCACCCCCTCGAGCGGCAGCATGCCGGCGGCGCTCCCCGCAGCAGCCCTCAGGCCGGATAGCGCTGCACGAGCTGGCGCGCGATGATGATGCGCTGCAGCTCGTTGGTTCCTTCGCCGATCGCGAGCAGCGGCGCGTCGCGGTAGTAGCGCTCGATGTCGAACTCCTTGGAGTAGCCGTAGGCGCCGTGAATGCGCATCGCCTCCAGGCTGCAGAAAACCGCCGCCTCGCTCGCGAACAGTTTCGCCATTCCCGCCTCCATGTCGCAGCGCTCGCCGCGGTCGTAGGCGCGCGCGGCGGACTCGACCAGCAGCCGCGCCGCCTCGACGCGGGTGGCCATCTCCGCGAGCTTCAACTGGATCGCCTGATGCTCGCAGATCGGCTTGCCGAACGTCTTGCGCACCTGCGCGTAGCGCAGCGACGCCTGCAGGCAGGCATTGGCGAGGCCGACGCCGCGCGCGGCGACGTTGATGCGGCCCAGCTCGAGCCCGGCCATGACCTGCTTGAAGCCCTGGCCCTCGACCGCGCCGACCAGGTTTTCCTCGGGAACGAACGTGTCCTCGAACACCAGTTCGCCGGTGTCGATGCCCCGGTAGCCGAGCTTTTCGAGCTTGCGCGCCACGCGGTAGCCGTCGCCGCCGCGTTCCACGAGCAGCAGGCTCATGCCGCGGTGGCGCGGTGTGGCCTGGGGATCGGTCTTCACCAGGACCGCGAGAACGTGGCCGTGCACGCTGTTGGTGATCCAGGTCTTGGCGCCGTTCACGCGGTAGCCACGCCCCTCGCGCACGGCGCGCGTGCGGATCGCCTGCAGGTCGGTGCCGCAATCGGGTTCGGTAAGCGCAATGCCGCCGCGCAGCTCGCCGCTCGCGAAGCGCGGCAGAAAACGCCGCTTCTGCTCCTCGGTGCCGAAGCGTTGCACGGCGGCAGCCATGATGAGGTGCGAATTGAACACGCCCGCGATCGACATCCAGGCCGCCGAGACGCGCTCGACGATTTTCGCGTAGGTCGAGGCCGAAAGCCCCAGCCCGCCGTATTCGGCGGCGATGGTTGCGCCGAACAGCCCGAGCCGGGCCATCCTGGTCACGATTTCCTCGGGCCAGGCGTCCTCGGCCTCCAGCGCGTGCGCGTGCGGCGCCACGTCGCGCGCCAGGAAGCGCTCGACCGCATCGAGGATCGCCGCGTCCTCGCCCGCAGACGGGGGGTTCGCGTTCACGCTCAGGCGCCGTCGTCCACGGCGTGGCCGCGCTTGGGCACCAGAAAGGTCCGCTCGCAGGTGAGCACGATCGTCCCGTCGGCCTTCCTGCCGGTCGTTCGTACGGTGACGATACCCTGCGTCGGGCGCGACTTCGACTCGCGCTTGGCGAGCACTTCCGACTCCGCGTAAAGCGTGTCCCCGGCGAACACCGCCGCAGGCAGCCGGATGTCCGACCAGCCGAGATTCGCGATCGCCTTCTGGCTCAGGTCGCTCACGCTCATGCCGACGACGATCGACAGCGTGAGGCAACTGTTGACGAGCGGCCGGCCGAACTCGGTCTGCGCGGCGTAATGGGCATCGAAATGAATCGGGTGCTGGTTCATCGTGAGCAGCGTGAACCAGGTGTTGTCGGCTTCGCTCACGGTGCGACCCGGCCGGTGCTCGTAGACAGCACCGGGCTCGAAGTCCTCGAAATAGCGCCCGCAGGATTGGCGGTGGCGCCGCGCTGCGCTGCGCCGGCGCTTCGCGCTCATGCCGCACCCATCCGGCTCGCGGCCGCACGCCGCACCGCAGCGGCAGCGGGAACCGTCAGGCGCAGCACCTCATCCGGATCGCGCAACGAATCGAGCGCGAGCAGCGCACCCTCCAGCGGCTCGATCTGTTCGCGCTCGAGCCACGGGCCCGCCAGCCCCTCGAATTTCGCGCGCATCTCCGCGACCGAAGGAAAGTTGTCGGGCTCGCCCTTCGGCACGACGACGAAGCGCTCGAATTCGCCGCGCCGCGTTTGCACGCGCGCAACGCCGCTCATGTTGCGCGGAAACTCGGCCTCGGGCCGGGGATCGGGGGCACAGCGTACGCGCCGCGCAAGCGCGAGCGTCTGCGGATCGGCGAGGTGCCTGGCATAGCTCGCCCAGGTGAATTCCCCATCGCGCAGGACGACGGCCGCGCAAAAGGACATCGAGAACTGGCCGTCGACCGCGTTCTTCGGGCGCCGCTTGGCGTCCTCGGGATCGCCGATGATCGTCCAGCCGGTGCGCGAGACGCCGATTTCGACGGCCTCGATTTCCGCCGGTGCGATGGCGTGTTCCGCGCGCAGCGCGAGCAGCGCGTCGATCGGCGCGTGGCTGTAGCGGCAGCAAGGATAGGGTTTCCAGCCGATCGCCATCGTTTCCCAGCGGCTGCCGAGCCCGTCGACGACCTGGTTCGAATCTGAGTGTGGCGCGTACCCGTGAAGGAACCCATGCCTGCCCTCGATCGCCTCGGCCGCACCCCGGTGGCCTTCGCGCGCCATCAGCGCCGCAATCAGTCCGTTCATTGCCGCCGCGCCGACGTGAAAGCGCTTGTTCCACGCCCCGTCAGCGAGGAACTGCAGCGAGCCGGCGGCAAGGCTGCCGCACAGGCCGAATGCGCTTTCCGTCCGTGCCGCGTCCAGGCCGAAGATGCGCGCCGCGGCGGCCGCGGCACCGAATACGCCGCAGGTCGCGGTCGGATGAAAGCCCCGCTCGTAATGGTCCCTGGGCACGAGTGCGAGACTCAGCCGGATCTGCGTCTCGTAGCCCGCCACGATGCCGGCAATGAGCTGCCGGCCGTCCGCGCCGCTCATCCCGGCGGCGGCAAAAGCTGCCGGCACGATCGGCGCGCTGGGGTGGACGGACGCGCGTGCGTGCGTGTCGTCGAAATCGAGCGAGTGCGCGAGAGTGCCGTTGACCAGCGCGGCACCGGCGGGGGCGTAGCCGCCCGCCTCGCCCACCACGGGCGCTGCGCCCTGCGCAAGACCGAGTTCCGCCGCCGCGCGCAGCAGCGAAGGCGTCGAATCGGCATCGAAGCGCGCACGCAGCATGATGCCGACGAGGTCCATGACCAGCAGCCGCGTGCGCGCGATGACTTCAAGTGGAAGCGCTTCGGGCGAAAGGCCCGCCACGAACTGCGCCAGCCGGCGCGTGATCCCCGCCATCGACGGTCTTGTGCAGGAAAGCGCCATGATGCGCGGACCGCGCGGCGCGGGTCAAGCAGATGGTCGAGCCCAGGGGGGTGCTGCACCGCCGAGCCCATCCCGGCGAAGAACAACGCCGCAAGGATCATCCAGAACCCGGCGGCGTGGCCGAGCGCGAGAAGGGCGCGCTCAGCCGGCGCGCAGCGCGCGCCAGAAGCCGCGTTCGTCGAGCAGGTAGTACTGCACCTTCATCGTCACCGCGCCGCCGGCGATCATCGCCGCGAGCGCGAGGAACGAGCCCAGCGCAAGCGTGGAGGTGCCGGTCACTCCCTGGCCGATGGTGCAGCCCATGGCGAGGAAGCCGCCGAAGCCCATGAGCAGGCCGCCGGCGACGTGATTGACGAAATCCTGCAGCGACACGAACCACTCGAAGCGGAACGAGCGGCTCACGAGCGAATGCAGCAACGAGCCGGCGATCACGCCGAACACACCCATGACGCCGAAGGTAAGCAGGCTGAAGCGCGTCGGCTGCATGAGGTAGCGGCCGGTGTCGCCGATCGGCGAGATGAAGGTGAACGACTGCACCTCGACCCGGCTCGGGCGCTCGGCGGCGAACATCGCCGCTGCGCGCCAGTCCTCGCCCCAGGGACCGCCGGTGATGAACCAGCCGGCAATTACCGCCACACCGACGACCGTGCCGCCGGCGATCAGCTCGCGATTGGCGCGGAAGTCGGCTGACCGGAATATGAACCAGAGCAGGCCACCGACGACGAGCGCGCCCGCGGCCGCGCGCGTCATGCGCGGATCGGTGCCCGCGGCCCAGCTCACCAGGGCGTCCAGATTCTGGCCCCTGATCTCGTAGGGCGCGAGATCGAGCACAGTCGGGCCGAGCCAGCTCATCACGGCGATGCTGAAGAACTCGGTGGTGAACATCACGTAGCCGACGGCGCCGATGCCGAGCGCGACGAACACCGACTTCAAATTGCCGCCGCCGATGCGGATCAGGCTCTTGCTGCCGCAGCCGCTGCCGAGCGTCATGCCGATGCCGAACAGGAAGCCGCCCAGGAGATAGCGCAGCCAGGCGAACTGGGGCGTGCGATACGGCGGCAGCGTGTTGCCGGGCAGCGTGACGACCTTTGCAAGTTCCAGCACGAGCAGCCCCGCCGCCGCGACCGCGACCGCGAGCAGCCAGGCGCGCAGCCGCCCGGTATCGCCCATGTTGACCCAGTCCGAGACCGCGCCCATGGTGCAGAAGTTGGTTTTCGCCATCACCACGCCCATGACGAGGGCGACCGCAAAGGCCGAGAGCAGCACGTAGAAGTGAAGATCGAATTCCATGTGGCTCCCCTAGCGGCGCAGGAACTCGTCGATCGCGTCGGCGGCGTCCTCGCCGTACAGGTCGCGCAGGAAGTGGTCGGCCCCGGCGATCACCGTCATGCGCAGCCGCTTGCCGTCGACGAGCGGGGCGATGCGCTTGTCGAGGTCCTGCACGATCTGGTCCGCCCCCGCCACGACCACGAGCGCGGGCACCCGGATGCGGGGCAGCGTCGCGCCAAGCTCGCCCGCGGGCGCGGGATCGTAATAGGACAGGAACGATTCGGCGCTCACGCTCGTCTGGTCGCAGTTGAGGAACCCCACGCCCTTGAGCAGCGCGCGTGGCTGGCCGTCGCGCGCCAGGGCGCGTGCTTTTTCGAGCAGCGGGTCGAGCGGCCTGCCAAAGCGCGCCGCGTAGCCCGCGCTGAAATCCCGCGACACGATCGGCGCGAGCAGAACGACCTTGGAGAGGTTCGGGTGCGCCTGCTCAGCCGCGTACCACGCCACCTGCTGGCCGCCGCGCGAGAATCCGAGCAGCGCGATCGACTTCGCCCCCTGGCGCGCCGCCCAGTCGAACCACGCGCCGAGCTCGGCCTTCGCGTCCGCGGCGCGGTGCGTGCTCGGCACCGCACAGTCGAACATGCCGTCGCGCCGATCGAGGCCGAGCGCCAGGTTGATCGCGAGCGTGCTGTGGCCCTTCTCGTTCAGAAGGCGTCGGAAGTGCCGCATCACGTCCATGTCGCGGTGTCCCATGGTGCCATGCACCATGAGCACCACGCCGTCGGCAAGCGACTTCCCGCCGGCGAGATCGAGCGTCGCGCGCAGGGTGCGCGCGCCGTGCGCCAGCGTCACTTCGGCCGCCGCGGCCACGGCGGCGAGCGCAACTCCGAGCACCGCGGCCGCGGTGCACAGATAAGCACGGCCAATCAATCCATCAAACAAGATTTCCCTCTGTCGCCCAAGGCGTTCCGACTGATAAGCATATTATCGAATTCACTTGCCACGACAAGGGAATTGTCGGTAGATTGTTTTTATGCGCTCATCCGGCCGGCGTCGTGTCGGCGCGGCCGTCGCATGCCGGAGGGAATAAATCGTCGTCCTAAGGAGTCTTTTCTTGAATGCTTTTTTCGAGGAGGGCGGGAACATGGATCAGATGCATGAAACCTTTGGGCGCTCCCGGCGCCGCACGCTGAAGCTGCTCGGCGCCGCGGGGGCGCTGTCCCTGGGGGCGCTGCTGCCGTTCGAGGCCCCGCTCGCGCAGGGTCTCGGCACGCCGCAGGAGGACGAGAAGGTCGCCGACACGATGAAGCGCCTGTTCGGCGGCCGACCGGTGCAGGCCGCGGGCGAGAAGCTCAAGTTCGACGCGCCGATGATCGCGGAGAACGGCGCGGTGGTCCCGGTCAAGATCGACGTCGAGCTGCCGATGAGCCCGAACAGCTACGTCAAGAACATCTACGTGATCGCGGACAAGAACCGCCGTCCCCTGAATGCCAAGTTCTCGCTCACGCCGGATGCCGGAAAGGCCTCGGTGGCGACCAACATCCGTCTCGCCTCGACCACGGACGTGCGCGCGATCGCCGAAATGAGCGACGGCGCGATCTACGAGGCCAAGCGCGAGGTGAAGGTGACGGTCGGCGGCTGCGGCGGCTGAGCCGCGCGCACCCGGCGCACGGAAAACGGAACGAGGAGGCAGGCGATGGCGGTCGGTCAAGTACGCATGCGGGTGCCGGAGAAGGCGAAGCCGGGCGAAGTGGTCACGGTGCGCGTCCTGGTGACGCATCCGATGGAAGTCATGCAGTTCAAGGACGGCAAGCCGGTGAGCAAGAACTACAACTTCATCAACAGGATGGAGGCCACCTACAACGGCAAGAAGGTGTTCGAGGCCGAAATCACCCAGGCGGTGAGCCAGAACCCGCTCTTTTCGTTCCAGGTGAAGGTGGACGAGCCGGGGCAGGTGAAGGTGATCTTCCACGATACCGAGGGAAAGACCTACACGGGTCAGGCGGATATCAAGTTCTGAGGCCGTGACCGGGACCGCGCCGCAGTGGAGGGGCTGTCGGCGCGGAAAGCGGGCCGTCGTGCGCGTTACTTTTGGAGGAGGAGCAAACGCATGAAACTCGATTGGAAACGCCATTGGCGCGGCAGGCGCGCTGTGTCGGTCGCGCTCGGCGCATTGATCGTCGGAGCGTGTGCCGCAGTCGGCACGACGGTGACCTCCAAGGAGTGGCAGACGCGGGCCGTGCCGCTCTCGCAGGGCGTCATCAAGGAAGTGAACGGCAAGCGTACTCAGGTGCGCTACCCCGGGTTCCGCGAAGACCGCAGCTTCGATCAGTGGCCGACCTTCGCCTACGGCAGCGCCCGGTATTTTCCGCCGAGGAAGGGGCAGATGCCTGCGGGGATCAAGGGGGATCCGAAAAAAGGGGGCGCTTTATTCAGAACCGGGGCCAAAGGGCCGTGCACGGGCTGCCACCTGATTCCGGACGCCAAAGTCTGGCCGATGGGCAACGTAGGGCCCGATCTGCGCGCGATTGGCGACCGCGGTTACACGGACGGGGTCCTGTACCAGATCGTCTACGACCCGCGCATCGTCTTCGGCGAGGACAGCCCGATGGCCCCGTTTGGCGCCTCGGGCATGTGGACGCCGGAGGAAATCGTTCATGTCGTCGCCTACCTCCAGAGCCTGAAAGGCAACCCGGCCGGCGTGCCGCCGAAAGTCACGGACGACAAGCAGTGGAACCCGTATACGCGCGAGGTCGTGCGGCTTGACTTCGGCGATCCGATGGATCCGACGGCGAACAACGCGCTCGTCATGACCGAAACCGACGCCGTGCCGCTCTGGAGCAAGGCCGGTTCCAAAGGCCAGTCCTGCGCGGGATGCCACGGGGCGATCGGCGCGTCCGATGCGCAGCGCCCGCTCGGGGTCATCAAGACCATGGTGGGGGTGGGCGCCGCCTATCCCAAATGGGTCGAGCGCTACCGGCGCATGATGTCGATCGAGGATTTCCTGGCGGTGCACGCACCCGAGACCACCGGGCACGACATGCCCTCGCAGGGCCAGCAGAACCTCGCTATGTCCGTTCTCGTGAAGATGCAGTCGAATGGCATGCCCTACCAGCTCGACCTGAAGGACGGCAACATCCAGGCCGCGATCCAGCGCGGCGAGGAACTGTTCAATCGCCGGGTCGGGCAGCGCGGCCAGTCCTGCGCGAACTGTCACACCGAACGCGGCGGGGCGCACAAGTTCCTGGGCGGGCGCTTCCTGGGGAGCGTGGGCAAGGACACCATGGTCCAGCACCCCTACTTCCGCACTTCGCAGGGCGCACTGTGGGACGTTCGCATCCGGATGCAATGGTGCATGACGCCGCTTCTCGCCAACATGCTCCCCGGCGACGCCCCCGAGTACGCGGATCTCGAGACATTCCTCGTATCGAAGCAGCAGGGGCACAAGGTCGAGGTCCCGCGGAGGCCGTCACACTGAAAGCGCGGGGCCGGAGCCAGGCTCCGGCGCCAGCACCGCGCTACAGAAGAGTCCATGGAAGTCACCCGACGCGATTTCCTCAAGCTCGCCGCGATTACCGGCGCGGCCGGACTCGCAGAGCCCGACAGACTGTGGGCAGCGCTTGCGCCGGAACGGCTGCTCGATTTCGAGCCGCTCGGCAACGTCACGCTGCTCCACACCACCGACAGCCATGCGACGCTGCTCCCGGTGCATTACCGCGAGCCCGATACGCTGCTCGGGGTGGGACCCGAGAAGGGCGAGCCGCCCTACCTGACGGGAAGCGAGTTCCTCAAGTACTACGGCATCGGGCGCGGCAACGCCGAAGCCTATGCGCTCACGCACCTCGATTTCGCGGAGCTGGCGAAGCGCTTCGGCCGCATGGGGGGCTTCGCCCACATCGCGACCCTGATCAAGCGCGTGCGCGCCGAGCGCGCGGGCAAGACCCTGTATCTGGACGGCGGCGACACCCTGCAGGGCTCGGCGACCTCGCTCTGGACCAACGCCGAGGACATGCTGCAGGTGATCAACCAGCTCGGCGTGGAGGTGATGGCCTCGCACTGGGAGTTCACCTTCGGCATCGAGCGGGTGAAGCAGATGTTCGGCGACAAGGACAAGCCCGGCTCGTTCAAGGGCGATTTCGTCGCCCAGAACGTGGTCGACATTTCATGGGGTCCGCCGGGCGAGCCGGTGTTCAAGCCCTACGTGGTGCGCGAGGTCGGCGGCGCGCGGCTCGGCATCCTCGGCCAGGCGTTCCCCTACACGCCGATCTCGCACCCGACGCGCTTCGTGCCCGAGCTGAGCTTCGGCATCCGCGACGAGCAGATGCAGAGGTACGTGGACGAGCTGCGCGGCGCGAAGAAGGTGGACGCAGTCGTGCTGCTGTCGCATAACGGAGTGGCCGTGGATCTCAAGCTCGCCACCCGCGTGCGCGGCATCGACGTCATCCTGGGCGGGCACACGCACGACGGCATCCCGCGGCCGATCAAGGTGGGCGAAACGCTGGTGATCAACTCCGGCGCCCACGGCAAATTCCTGTCGCGGCTCGATCTCGACGTGCGCGGCGGCCGCGTCATGGACCACCGCTACAAGCTGATTCCGGTGCTGTCGCAGCACATTCCGGCGGACCCGGAAATGGAGGCGCTGATCAAGCGGGTGCGCGCGCCGTTCGAAGCGAAACTGGGCGAGAAGCTCGCGGTCTCGGAGAGCCTTCTGTACCGGCGCGGCAACTTCAACGGCACGTTCGACGAGATCGTGCTCGAGGCGCTGCTCAAGCACTACGACGCGCAGGTGGCGTTCTCGCCCGGCTTCCGCTGGGGCGTGACGGTGCTTCCCGGCGATCCCATCAGTCTCGAGCAGCTCTACAGCCACACCGCCCTCACCTACCCCAATACCTGGTCGCGCGAGATGAGCGGGGCCGACATCAAGACGGTGATGGAAGACGTCGCGGACAACCTGTTCAACGCCGACCCCTATTACCGCCAGGGCGGCGACATGGTGCGCGTGGGCGGCGTGACCTACGCCATCGACCCGGCAAGGAAAATCGGGGAGCGCATCACCGACCTGCGCATCGGGGGCAAGCCCATGGAGGCCGACAGGCGCTACAAGGCAAGCGGCTGGGCCAGCATGATGGAGGTGGACGGCCCTCCGGTTCACGACGTCGTCGCGGGCCACCTGCGGCGAGTCAAGCGGGTGAAGGTCGACACGCGCCCGCGCGTCCGCGTCAAGGCGTAGAATGAATGCGGTCGCGGAGCGGGGCGATCCGAGAGGTGCAATGACCAGGTTGCGAAACATTCTGCTCGTGGCGGGCCTTGCGCTCGCCTGGCTGGCGGGCGCGCAGGCCGGGCAGGAACGCGATGCCGCGACGCATTTCTTCGACGCCAGCTTCGGCGATCTCAAGGACGAACTGCGCCAGGCGCGCGCCGAAGGCAAGCACGGGCTGTTCCTCATGTTCTCGGCGGAGGACTGCTCGCCGTGCATCCGGATGAAGAAAACGGTGATGAACCAGGTCAAAGTGCAGGAGCACTACCGGCGGCATTTCCGGGTGCTGCACATCGATTTCAACGGCGACGTGGAGATGGCCGACGTCTCGGGCCGTGCGATGCGCAGCAAGGAATACGCCCAGAAAGTCGCGCGCGTGAACCGCACCCCCACCTTCCTGATCCTCGGGCTCGACGGCGCCGAGCTGCTGCGCCACCACGGCCCTACGCGCGACGCCGAGGAGTTCCTCTGGCTCGCGGATTTCGTGGTGAACGGCGATTCCCGCAGCAAGCCGTACGACGCCTACCGTCGCGAGCGTCTCGCCTCCGGCCGGTAGAGGTTTTGCGGCGTTGCTCCACCAAGGAACGACCTCACCTGCACGGACGAGGTGGTCGGCGGGCGCGGCGCGCGTGCTCGCGCTTTTCGTTCTGCTCGCGGCACCGGCGGGAGCGGCAGCGGCGAACCGCCTTGCCGGCGAGCCCTCGCCGTACCTGGCGATGCATGCCGAGGACCCGGTGGCCTGGCGGCCGTGGAACGCTGCGGCGTTCGCCGAAGCGCGGCGCAGGAACGTGCCGCTTCTCGTCTCGGTGGGTTTCTTCGCCTGCCATTGGTGCCACCGGCTGCAGGGGGAGAGCTACCGCAACGCGCAGACCGCGGCTCTGATCAACCGCCATTTCGTCGCCGTCAAGGTCGACCGCGAACTGGAGAGCGGCCTGGACTCAGCGCTGCAGGCGTTTGCCCACCGTCATGCCGGCCGGCGCGGCTGGCCGGTGCAGGTACTGGTCACCCCGGATGGCCATGCCGCCGCCGCCGGATTCTACGAGCCCCCGGCCGCGTTTCGCGCCACGCTCGCCGGCTGGGCGAAGCGCTGGGGCGAGGATCGCGAAGCGCTCGTGGCCGGGGCGCGCGCAGTCGCCGCCTCGAGCGGAGCCCGCTCGCGGCCGCGCATCGCGCCCGGCGCCGGCAGCGTGGCGGCGCTGCGCGAGCGCTTTGTCGCCGATGCCCTGGAGCGGGCCGATCTGCTGCGCGGAGGCTTCGGCTCGACCGCCAAGTTTCCGTCCGCCCCCCAGGTGCTCGCCCTGCTCGAGCTGCAGCATCGAGGCCCCGATCCGCGCCTTGCCGAGATCCTGCGCGTGACGCTCGACACGATGCATACGCAGGGGCTGCGCGACCACCTTCGCGGCGGATTCTTCCGCTATACCGCAGACCCGGACTGGAGCGAGCCCCACTTCGAGAAGATGCTCGCGGACAATGCTCTGCTCGCGCTCGCGTATCTGCGCGCGGCCGGCGTGCTGCGGGAGCCTCGCTACCGGAACGTCGCCTTGGAGACGCTGGATTTCATGCGACGCGAACTCTGGGACGCCAGGGCGGGCGCATTCGTAGCCGGGCTTTCCGCGCAGAGCGCGCGCGGAATCGACGGCGGCCGCTACCGCTGGACGCTGGCCGAACTCGCGAAGACGCTGCCCGCCCCCGAGCGCACTTTGGTGATGCGGATCTGGGGCGCGAGCGCCGCTTCGGCGCACACGGACGGCGTGCTGCCGCGCGAAGCGCTTGCCCCGGGCGCTGCCGAGCGCAAGCTCCTGGAGAGCGCCTACGCGCGTCTGCGAGCGGCGCGCGCGTCGGAGAAAAGCCCGCGCGACGGCAAGCTGCTTGCGGGCTGGAACGGGATTGCGCTCGCCGCGCTGTCGGCCGCGGCGCCAACCGATGCCGGGGCCGCGAGGGATGCCGCTGCACTGCGCCGTTTCATCGAGCGAGCGCTCTGGGACGGCAAGAGGCTGCGCAAGCTCGGCGGCTCGGCCGGGGCCGGGGCAGGCGAGCTCGACGACTATGCGTTCGTCGCGTGGGGCCTGGCGCGCTACGCCGCGTTCACCGGGTCAGCCGCGGACCGCACCCTGGGCGCGGCCATCGCGCGCGCGGCATGGGACGAGTTCTACCGCGACGGCTGGATGCGCCAGCGCAAGCCCCTGCTCGCAGGGCTCGAGCCCGAGGCGGTGCTGAGCGACGGCTACGCGCCTTCGCCCTCGGCCACTCTCGTCCTCGCGAGCCTTCGTCTTGGCGACGAGGCGCTCGCCGCACAGGCCCGGAACGCCCTCGCCCTCGCCGAACGCCCGCCGCCGGAGGGCGCCTTCGCCTGGGCGACACAGCTCGTCGCCCATCTCGGTCCGGAATGAACGCCCGCGAATTCAGTCCTTGATGAGCTGCTTGTAGGGCACCTTTTTCAGCTCCCACTTCTTCGTGTCGCGGTCGTAGCGGGAATTGACGAAGCACTTCCAGTTCTCGTCGTCCACGAAGTTGTAGTCGGTGCGGTAGTAGTAGCCCGGGTAGCGCGTCTCCATGCGGTACTGGATGTGTTTCATGTGCGCCTCGGCCGCGAGGATGCGGTGGTAGTTCTCCCAGGCGCGCAGCAGCTCGTGCAGGTCCTTGGCCCGCATCTTGAGCGCATCTTCCTTGATCATCTCGAGCTTCTGCTCGCCCATCTCGAGGAGCATGGCGTTGGTCTGGTAGAAGGTGGACACTCCGGCGACGTACTCGTCCATGATCTTCTGCAGCCGGAACTGCAGCATCTTGGGCGTGATGTAATGCGGGTTGATGTCGATCGCCGTGGTGTAGTCCCTGTGCTCGATGAAGTTGCGCACCGGGCGGTAGATCTCGTCCACCAGCTCCTGGGTGGTGCGCAGCGACTCCGGCTTCCAGTCCTTGTTGTCGAGGCAGAACTTGACCATCGCCTTGGCGGCGATGCGCCCTTCGGCGAACGAGCCCGAGCTGAACTTGTGACCCGAGGCGCCGACGCCGTCGCCGGCGGTGAACAGGCCCTTCACCGTGGTCATGCGGTTGTAGCCCCAGTTCCACTCCCTGGGCGTGCCCGGAATGTCGGTCGGGCCCGAGACCCAGATGCCGGCGCAGCCGGCGTGCGAGCCGAGCAGGTACGGCTCGGTCGGCATGATCTCCGAGGGCCGCTTGTCGGGCTCGATGTTCTCGCCCGCCCAGATGCCGCATTGCGAGATGGTCATGTCGAGGAAATCTTCCCACGCCTCCGCTTCGAGGTGCTTCACTTCCTTCGGCGTCATCTTCTCGGCGAGCTTGGCCATCGCCGCGGGCGTGTCCATCATGATCGGGCCGCGGCCTTCCTTCATTTCATTGAGCATCAGGTGATTGCGCAGGCACGTGCCCGGCACGCCCTGCCCGTACTTGCCGAAGCGCTTGGTGTCCTTGAGCTCCCCGCCGTGCATGGCGCCGTAGTCCTCGCCCATGCCGTTGCGCACCTGCGCCTTGAACAGCAGGAACCACGCCCCCACCGGCCCGTAGCCGTCCTTGAAGCGCGCCGGGACGAAGCGGTTTTCCATCATCGTCAGCTCGGCGCCGCACTCGGCCGCCATGGCGTAGGTCGAACCGGCATTCCACACCGGGTACCAGGCACGGCCCATCGCCTCGCCGATCGAGCGCGGGCGGAACACGTTCACCGCGCCGCCGCACACCAGCAGGCAGCACTTGAACCGGTAGATGTAGAGCTTGTGGTCGCGCACCGAGAAGCCGGCCGCCGCGGCGACCCGCGTCGGGTCGTTCTTGTCGGTCACCAGGCGAACGATGAACACGCGCTCCTGGATCCGGTCCATGCCGAGCGCGTTCTTCGCCGCCTCGGCGACGATCCACTTGTAGGATTCGCCGTTGATCATGATCTGCCAGCGGCCCGAGCGCACCGGCTTGCCGCCCTGGCGCAGCGTCTTGCCTTCGTCGCCGGGCTGCTTCCAGACGGGCAGCCCCCACTCCTCGAAGTTGTGCACCGAATCGTCGACGTGGCGGCCGACGTCGTAGACCAGGTCCTCGCGCGTGATGCCCATGAGGTCGTTGCGCACGTAGCGCACGTAGTCCGACGGGTCGTTATCGCCGATGTAGGTATTGATCGCCGACAGGCCCATCGCCACCGCGCCCGAGCGCGACAGCGCCGCCTTGTCCACCATCTTGATCTTGAGGTTCGTGCCCTCGGCCCAGCGCGCGACCTCGAACGCGGCGCCGCAGGCGGCCATGCCGCCGCCGATGATGAGGATGTCGACTTCCTCCTCGATGATCTCGGGATTTCCGAATTCGTACTCAGCCATGACTCATTCCTTCAGCGAAATATCATTCCCAACCCTACCCCTGGATGAACTGCGACATGTCGCACTTGTGCGTATCTTTCGTGAACAGCAGATCGTGCCGCTCGATCTCCGCCATGTCGGCCTTGGGCTTGTTGCCGAACGGATCGATCGAGCCCTCGGGCGTGGTGCGGATCGGGAACTTGAAGCGCTTGAGCGTGCCGTTGCGGAACTTGATCGTCCACATGATCGAATCCGAGCCGCGCAGCGGCTGCACCGAGGCGCCCAACGGCACCACGTCGGCGTAGTGCCGCACTTCGATCGCATTCTGCGGGCAGATCTTCACGCACGAATAGCATTCCCAGCACTGCTCGGGTTCCTGGTTGTAGGCCTTCATGGCGTGCCCGGTCTTCGAGCCGTCCTTGTCGAGCATCATCAGGTCGTGCGGGCAGATGTACATGCAGGCGGTCTTGTCCTGCCCCTTGCAGCCATCGCATTTGTCGGTACGTACGAAAGTCGGCATTGCCGTGTTCTCCTGTCTATCGAGCGGAATGACCCGCCAGTTTCACTTCGACCCTTTCGTGGTCCTCGAGGCTGGAGTAGTACGCCCGCAAGACCTCGAGCACCTCGGGGCGCGAAAATTCTGCCGGTACCGGACTGCCCTCGGAAAGCCACTTGCGCAGCTTGGTTCCCGAGACCAGCAGCCGGTCCTTGTCCTCGTGCGGGCAGGTGCGGCCCGAGGCCATGCCGCCGCAGCGGTAGCACCAGAACGTCCAGTCGATCTTGAGCGGCTGCGTCTCGAGCGACCCCGCCGGGATCTCGTCGAAGATCCGGTGCGCATCGAACGGTCCGTAGTAGCTGCCCACTCCGGCATGGTCCCGGCCCACGATCTGGTGCGAGCAGCCGTAGTTCTGCCGGAACAGCGCGTGCAGGAGCGCCTCGCGCGGCCCCGCGTAGCGCATGTCCAGGGGATACCCCGACTGCACCACCGAATTCGCGACGAAATAGCGGTCCACCAGCGCCGCGATCGCGCGCGTGCGCACGTCCGCGGGAATGTCGCCCGGCTTCAGATTGCCCAGCAGCGAATGCACCAGCACGCCGTCGCAGGTCTCGATCGCCACCTTGGCGAGGTACTCGTGCGAGCGGTGCATCGGGTTGCGGGTCTGGAACGCTGCCACCTTTGACCAGCCAAGCTGCTCGAAGCGGGCGCGCGTCTGCGCCGGGGTCA
>CAZXAR010000065.1:0-17251 GCA_964638135.1 uncultured Enterobacteriaceae bacterium
GTGCCGAGCAGGCTCATCAGGATCGCGAGCGCGCGCACCGTCTGGAAGCCGTTCGAATGCGCGGCGAGTCCGCGCATGGCGTGGAACGCGACCGGATTGCCGGTCACCGTCTGGTGTTCGGTGCCCCAGCAGTCGGTCCACGCGATCGGCAGCTCGATCTTCTGGTCGCGCGCGACGACTCCCATCTCGTGCGCCAGCCGCCGGATCGTTGCGGCGGGGATTCCGGTGACGCCTTCGGCCCACTCGGCGCTGTACTGCTTGACCCGATCGGCGAGCAGTTGAAACGCGGGCACGACCGGCGTTCCGTCTTCGAGCGCAAAGCGGCCGAACAGGCGCGGGTCGGCGCCGGGTGCGTGCGTGCGCACCGCGCGGTCCGAGTGGCGGTCCCACCAGAGCTGGTCCTGCGGATAATCGGTGCCTGTTTCCTGCGCTCCGGGGGCGCGCGCGATCATCCCTTCGCGCGGCGAAGCCGGGTCGCAGACGACGAGCTGGCCGCCGTTGGTGTAGCGCGCGACGAACTCGCGGTCGTAGAGCCCGAGCGCGATGATCTCGTGGATCACCGCGAGCAGGAACGCGCCGTCGGTGCCGGGGCGGATCGGCACCCATTCGTCGGCGATGGCCGAATAACCGGTGCGCACCGGGTTGACCGAGACGAACCGGCCGCCGCGGCGCTTGAAGGCGCTGATCGCGATCTTGAGCGGATTCGAGTGGTGATCCTCGGCGGTGCCGAGCATGACGAAAAGCCGCGCGCGCTCGAGGTCCGGACCGCCGAACTCCCAGAACGAGCCGCCGATGGTGTAGATCATCCCGGCCGCCATGTTCACCGAGCAAAAACCGCCGTGCGCGGCGTAGTTGGGCGTGCCGAACTGGCGCGCGAAAAGCCCGGTGAGCGCCTGCATCTGGTCGCGGCCGGTGAAGAGCGCGAACTTCTTCGGATCGGTGGCGCGGATGCGCTTCAGCCGCTCTTCAAGAAGCGCGAACGCCTCGTCCCAGCGGATCGCCTCGAACTCGCCGGCGCCGCGCTCGGCGTTTGCGCGCCGCTTGAGCGGCCGCATCAGCCGCGCGGGCGAATTCTGCTTCATGATCCCGCTCGCGCCCTTGGCGCAGATCACGCCCTTGTTGACCGGGTGCGCCGGATTGCCGTCGATGTGGCGGACCGCGCCATCCTGCAGGTGCACGCGGATGCCGCAACGGCAGGCGCACATGTAGCAGGTGGTGGTCTTGACTTCCGCGCTCATCGGCCGCGCATTGTGCGGCCGCGGCAGGCCATATTCCAACGAGTACTTTGGATTAGCCCATAAATGTAGGGGAACACCCTCCCTTATGACCATTCCTCGAGCAGGGTGTACAACTCGTGCGGCTCGGCGACACCGCGCAGGGCGTGAAGGCCAAGCGAGCGCACCGGGCAGTCGAGCCGCGCGGCGAACGCCGCCGACATCAGGAGCGGCACACCGAGCTTCTTGGTGAGTTCTTCCAGCCGCGCGGTGCGGTTGACGGCAGGACCGATCACGGTGAAATCGAGCCGCTCCGGCGCACCGACATTGCCGTACACCACTTCGCCTTCGTTCAAGCCGACGCCGAAACGGATTTCCGGCTTGCCTTCCCGGCGGCGCCGCTCGTTCACGCTTCGGACGCCGGCGAAGGCGTCGAGCGCCGCGCCCAACGCGGCGCGGCACGCCGCGTCGAGCTCGGCCTGCGTCTGCGCGGTGAAGATGACGAGCATCGCGTCGCCGATGAAGCGCAGGATCTCGCCGCCGCGCGCCGTCACCGCGGCCGCCACGGTCTCGAAGTACACGTTCAGCATCGCGAGTAGCTCCGCCGCAGGAAGCGTCTCGGTGAGCGGCGTGAAGTCGCGCAGGTCTCCGTACCACAGCGCGGCGTGGATCGTCTCGCCGTCGCCGCGCCGGATCTGCCCGCGCAGCACACGGCCGGCGGTGCGCGGCCCGACGTAGGTCGTGAGCAGCGTTTCGGCGACGCGCCGGTTCGCCGCAACTTCGAGCACCGGGGCAAGCGCATGGCTCAATGCCGTGAAACGTGCCGCGTCCTCGCCGCCAAAGCCTGGCGCGGCGTCGGTCGCAATGGCGAACACGTTGGTCGAACCGTCCGAAAAGCGCAACGGCAACATCAGGTAGTCGGTCCCCCCCTGCGCGGCAAGTTCGTGCAGAAGGCGATGATCGCCGGCCGCGAGGCGGTCCAGGCGGTAGCGCACGGGGGCACCGGTCTGGAACAGGCGCTGCGCCGGGCTGCCGATGTAGGCATCGGTCTGCTGCACGCCATGACCGATGCTCTCGACGAGCGTTTCCCGGCCTCGGGTCCAGGTCCAGGCCCAGACCGCGACCTGCGGGTGGATCGTGAAAAAGGCGAAGCGCAACCGCCAGACCGGCGCGCCCGCCTCGAGCAGGCGCGTGGCCAGCGCGTCGATCAGCTTCAGCGGATCGGGATTGAGCCTGCCCTCGTCCAGCAGCCACTCGACGACCGGCGCGACGGACCACCCGCCGCGCCGCTGATCCGGGGGGGAATGCATTCCGGCGCCGCGGCCGCTACGCCGCGAGCTTTTCGGCGCCGGCACTCTCGTAGACGGTGCGATGCGCCGCGTCCAGGACGCGCACGCCGACCGGGATGCCGCTGCGGATGCTCTCGGTCACGACGCAGAAGTCCTCGAACTGCTCGTTGCAGCGATCCAGGTGATGGATGTCCTCGGCCTTGTCGGAAAGCTGCAGCGTGACATCGAGCGCGCCGACCCGGACGCGGCCTCGTTCGTTGCGGTCGAGCCGCCCGGTGACGCTCGCCCGCACGGGGCCCGGCTTCTGCCGGAACTTGTTGCGCATGCAGAAGACGAGGCTCGCCGAGAGGCAGTTCGCCACTGCCGCCGCCAGCACACGCGCGGCGTTCGGGCCGCGCCCGCGGCCGAGCGGCTCGGGCTCGTCGAGCAGCAGGTCCGGCACGCCGGGCCAGTCGAATTTCACGCGGAATTCGAAGTCCTGCACCTGCTCGAGCTGAAGCGTGAAGGTGTTGGGATCTGACATCAGGCGGTTCCTTTCGAACGGTTTCATCCGGTTACATGGTGCACCGCGGCGTTCTTCGGGCGTTGACCCGCGTCAATGAACGGCTCGCGCAATCAGTCGAGCGCGCGCCCTTCGCCCGCGATCTCCTCGGTACGGCCGTCGCGGATGCGGTAGATCCGTTCGAAGGTCGGAATGATCTTCTCGTCGTGCGTGACCACGATGACGGCGGTGCGGTATTCGGCTGCAAGCCGCCGCAGCACGCGCACCACGCCCAGCGCGCGCTCGCTGTCCAGGGGCGCGGTGGGCTCGTCGGCAAGAATGATCGGCGGCTTGTTCACCAGGGCGCGCGCGATGGAAACGCGCTGCTGCTCGCCGCCGGACAGTTCCGTGATGCGCGCGGCGGCCCGGTGTGCCACATCGAGTACGCCTAGAATTTCGAGAGCCCGCGCCCGCGCCTCGTCGTCCGCCCGGCCGGCGAGCATCGGCAGCAGCGCCACGTTTTCGGTCGCGTCGAGGAACGAAATCAGGTAAGGCGCCTGGAAGATGAATCCGATGCGGTCGCGCCGGAGCGCGCGCAGGTCGCGCACCTTCCAGCCATGGTCGTACGTCACCCGCCCGCCGATCGTGATCCGGCCCGCAGTGGGCTCGATTACGGCCCCCAGGCATTTGAGCAACGTGGTCTTGCCCGAGCCGCTGGGTCCGATGAGGCCCACCACCTCGCCTGGATACACGGCCATGTCCACGCCCTTCAGCGCGTCGACCGCGGACGGCCCTTCGCCGAAGCGTTTCACTACGCCCTCGAGAACGATCGCCGGCTCAGCCACCGATCGCCTCCGCGGGGTCCACGCGCAGCGCGATGCGGATGCCGACCAGGCTCGCCACCGTGCACGCGACAAGCGAAAGCACGAGCGCGCGCACCGCATCCTCCGGAAGCAGCAGGATGTGGCGCGGGAAGGCCGGTGCCCAGAGCATCGCCGCGTGCCTGCCGACCACGAATCCGATCACGCCGAGCCCGAGCGCCTCCTGCAGGATCATCGCCGCGATGCTCCGGTTGCGCGTGCCGATCAGCTTGAGGACCGCGATCTCCTTCAGCTTGCCGATGGTCATGGTGTAGAGGATGAACGCCACGATCGCGACGCTGACCACGGACAGGATCACCAGGAACAGGCCGATCTGCCGCGCGGCCCGTTCGATCACGGTGCCGACGAGAATCTCCTCCATCTCGGCGCGCGTGAATGCCTGGAGCTGTCGCCAGCTCCGGATCGATTCGACCACCTGCTCCGGCGCCCAGCCGGGCGCAACGCGCACCAGCACCGCGTTGACGTTGCGATTCGAGGTCTGGATCGCGCCGACGGCCTCCAGCAAGCCGGGCACGCCCGGTCGGTTGACCTCCGGGTTTTCGGCGAGGCGGCTGCGGTCGTCGCGGATTGCCTCGTTGTCCTTGAGAAATTGCGCCTCCTGGGCGTCCTTGAGCGGAATGAAGATCATCGGCTCGCCCCCCGACGTCACCATCCGGCGGGTGAGTCCGACGACCGTGTAGTCCTGGCGCCGGATGCGGATGCGGTCGCCGACCGAGAATCCGGTCTGCAGGTCGGCGATCGCCTCGTAGTGCGAGCGCATCACGGGCCGGCCCGCGACCAGGTACGAGGGCTCGCCCGGCCTTCCAGGCTCGAACCCCGCGACCATGACGCGCACGCGCCGCTCTCCGCTCGCGACCTGCATGGTGAGAAACGTGACGTTCCCGGTCTCGGCCACGCCGGGCAGCGAACGGATCGATCGCCAGGCATCGTCCCGCAGCGTGGAGGGCTCGGCGAACGGTCCCAGCGTGTGCTGCTGCACCACCCACAGGTCCGCGCCGGCGCTGCGCAGAAGCGTCTGCGCGTCGTCTGCCATGCCGCGATAGACGCCCGCCATGGTGAGCGTGACGCCGATCAGCAGCCCGAGCCCGAGCCCGGTCAGCAGGTAGCGGCCGAGGCTGTGGCGGATGTCGCGGACCGCGAGGTTGATCACTCGCGCCCTCCGGATTTCACGCGCAGGCCCTCGGCAAGCTGCGCGCTCGCATGCACGATCACCTCGTCGCCGGATTGGAGGCCTTCGAGGATCTGGGTCTGCCCGTCGAGCGATTGGGCGCCAGCCTTCACCGCGTGATAGCGCGCGCGGCCACCATCGATGCGCCAGACGCCGGCAGCATGGTTCTGCCACTTGACCGCGGCGCTCGGAACGATGAGTGCATCGCGCAGCTCCGGCTGGACGATCGTCACTTCCGCCAGCTCACCGAGAGACAGTCCCGCGGGGCGCGGTTCGATTTCGATGCCCACCAGGCGCTCCTCGGTGACGGCGTCGCTCTGGATGTCGATGCGAGCCACGCGCCCGGACAGCGGCGCACCCTGCTGCGAGCGCAGCACGATCTCGGCCCGGTCGCCGATCCGAAGGCCGCCGGCACGGGCCTGGTCGATGCGGGCGCGCACCCAGACGCTGTTCGGATCGACGAGCCGTATCACCGCCTGCCCGGCAACCACCGTGGTGCCGGGCTCGGCAAGGCGGGCGACCACGACGCCATCGACCGGTGCGGTCAACCTCAGATTGCGCAACTGCCGCGCGGTCGCGTCGCGCTCGCGCGCGAGGCGCTCGAGATCGCGCTGTCCTGCGCTGACCGTTGCCTGCGCCGCGTCCACACCGGCGCGGGTGACGTTCGCTTCGCCCAGGCGGCCGTCGGCGAGTTCGTTGCTCACGAAGCCCTTGTGCGCGAGCTCGCGATAGCGGCTGGCATTCGCGAGGGCAAGCTGGTTCCGGCTTTCCGCCTCGCGCAGTTGCGCCTCGGCGGCACGCAGAAGCTGCTTCGCCTTTGCAATCGCGGCTTCGCTGCCCGCGAGCCGTTCGGCGAGATCCACCGGATCGAGTTCGGCGAGCGCATCGCCCGCCGAAACCGCATCGCCGTGATCGACACGTACTTTGAGCACGCGCGCGGCCTGGGTCGGTCCGACCGCGTAGGCGAGCCGGGCCTCGACCGTGCCGATTCCGAAAACCGAGCGCTTCAGCGCGGCCTGCTTCGCCGCGGCGACGCTCACCTGAACCGGCGCAAACGGTCCCTTGATGGCGGCAAAAAGGGCTGCCCCGGCGATGACGGCGAGCGCGGCGGCGCCGAGGAGGAGGTTTTTTCGTGTCGCCAAGGCCATGGTGGGGTCATGCTATCCGGCCGCGGACGTCCGCCATTGACGCCGCTCAAGCACCTGCCGGTTCGTGGCGCCGGCGGTAGGCGACGTAATAGAGCACCGGAATCACGACCAGCGTGAGCAGCGTCGAGACCAGGATCCCGAAGACGAGCGAGATCGCGAGCCCGTTGAAGATCGGGTCGTCCAGGATGAACGTCGCGCCGAGCATCGCCGCCAGCGCCGTGAGCGCGATCGGCTTGGCGCGCGCGGCCGCCGACTGCAGGATCGCCTCGCGGAACGGAAAGCCTTCGCCGACCTTGAGGTTGACGAAATCCACCAGCAGGATCGAGTTGCGCACGATGATCCCGGCGAGCGCGATCATCCCGATCATCGAGGTGGCGGTGAAATTCGCCCCGAGCAGCGCATGCCCCGGCATGACGCCGATCACGGTGAGCGGAATCGGCGCCATGATGACGAGCGGCGCCAGGTACGAGCGAAACTGGGCGACCACCAGCAGATAGATGAGTACGAGGCCGACCGCGTAGGCGATGCCCATGTCGCGGAACGTCTCGTAGGTCACCTGCCACTCGCCGTCCCACTTCACCGCGTACTCGCGGTACGGATCGGAAGGCTGGCGGATGAAATACTCGCCCAGCACGCCGCCTTCGGCGAGCTCGCGGCCGACCACCTTGCCGCGCGCGGCGAACATGCCGTAGAGGGGGCTGTCCACCCGCCCCGCCTGGTCGGCGACGACGTAGACCACCGGCAGCAGGTCCTTGTGGTAGATCGGGCGGTCGCGCTCGTTCGCCAGCGGGCGCACCAGCTCGGAAAGCGGAACCAGCGCGCCGGAAGGCGCGCGCAGCGTGAGCTTGAGCACTTCGGCGAGCTCGCCCTGGCGCTCCGCCGGCAAGGCAACACGCACCGGTACTTCGTACTTGGCGTGGCCGTCGTGAAGAGGTGTGACGTTCGATCCCGACAGGCCCATGCGCATGGCATCGACCACATCGCGCCGCGAGACGCCGGCGAGCGACGCCTTCGCCTGGTCCACCTTGAGCTGGACGCGCGGCGCGGTCTCCTCGACCGAATCGTCGATCGCGACGATGTCCGGCGTGGCGGCAAACGCCTCGCGGACCTTCTTCGCGACCCGGATGCGGCCGGCTTCGTCCGGGCCGTACACCTCGGCCACGATCGGCGAGAGTACCGGCGGCCCGGGTGGAACTTCCACCACCTTCACGTTGGCGCCCCAGTTGCGCGCGATCTCCTCGAGCTTCGGCCGCACCGCCTGCGCGATGTCGTGGCTCTTGCGGCTGCGCTCGGCCTTGCTGCGCAGGTTCACCTGCAGGTCGCCGCTCTCCGAGGCGTTCCTCAGGTAGTACTGGCGCACCAGTCCGTTGAAGCTGATCGGCGAAGCCGCGCCCGCGTAGGCCTGGTAGTCGGTGACCTCGGGAACGGTGGCAAGGTACGCACCCATCTCGCGCAGCGCGCCGGCCGTGATCTCGACCGGCGTGCCCGCGGGCATGTCCACCACCACCTGGAACTCGGACTTGTTGTCGAACGGCAGCATCTTCAGCACCACGAGCTTGAATCCCGGCAGCGACACCGAGGCGAGGATGAGGACAAGCACCGCGTAGAGCAGCCGCCGGCGGTTGCGCGCCGAGGCGATGAAGGGCTCGAGCGCCCGGCGGAAAAACGCCTCGCCCTTGCTGCCGGTGCCGCCCGCGTGCGGCGCCGCACCGAGCAGCTTGCGCGCAAGCCACGGCGTGACGCTGAACGCGATCACGAGCGAGATGAGCATCCCCATGCTGGCGTTGATCGGGATCGGGCTCATGTAGGGGCCCATCAGCCCGCTGACGAAGGCCATCGGCAGCAGCGCCGCGATCACGGTGAAGGTGGCGAGTATGGTCGGCCCGCCGACCTCGTCCACCGCGAGCGGAATCACCTCGCGGAGCGCCTTGCCTTCGAGGCTCATGCGGCGATGGATGTTTTCCACGACCACGATGGCGTCGTCGACCAGGATCCCGATCGAGAAGATGAGCGCGAAGAGCGACACGCGGTTGAGCGTGAAGCCCCACGCCCAGGAAGCGAACAGCGTGGTGGCGAGCGTGAGGAGCACCGCGATGCCCACGATCAGCGCTTCGCGCCATCCCAGCGCAACCAGGACCAGGATCACCACCGACAGCGTGGCGAAGACGAGCTTCTGGATGAGCTGCTGCGCCTTGTCGTTCGCGGTGGCGCCGTAGTTGCGGCTGACGGTAACCCGCACGTCGTGCGGAATGACGATGCCGCGCAGTTCGTCCACCCGCCGCAGGACCCGGTCGGCGACGTCCACCGCGTTCTCGCCCGGCTTCTTGGTCACCTGCACGGTGACGGCCGGCTGTTCGCCCTTCGCGTCGCCGGTCCATGCGTAGCGCGCGGGTTGATCGGGACCGTCGATCACCTGGGCGACGTCGGCGACGAACACCGGCCGCTCGCCGAACGTGCCGACCACGAGCTGCCTCACCTCGGCTGCCGACTCGAGGTAGTTGCCGGTCTCGACCACGATTTCGCGGTTCTCCTGCAGCAGCTTGCCGCTCGGCAGCGCAACGCTGGAGAGCTGCAGCGCATTGCGCACATCGAGCGCGGAGATGCCGTGGGCCGCGAGCCGGTCCGGGTCGAGAAGCACCCGCACCACCCGGCCGGGCCCGCCGAGCGTCTGCACCTCACGCGTTCCGGGCACGCGCTTGAGCTCGATTTCGGCCGCGTGCGCGATCCGTTCCAGCTCGAAGGCCCCCTGTTCGAGGTTCTCGCTCCACAACGTGAGCGTCACCACGGGCACGTCGTCGATTCCCTTCGGCTTGATGATCGGATCGCCGATGCCGAGCTGCGAGGAGACCCAGTCGCGGTTGGAGGCGACCGTGTCGTGCAGGCGCACCAGCGCGTCGATCCGCGGCACGCCGACCTTGAACTGCACCGTGAGGACCGCCATCCCGGGGCGCGAGACCGAGTACACGTGCTCGACCCCGGTCATCTGCGCGAGCACCTGCTCCGCGGGCGTGGCGACGAGCGCCTCGACGTCCTTCGCCGAGGCGCCGGGAAACGGAACGAGGACGTTGGCCATCGTCACGTTGATCTGCGGTTCTTCTTCGCGCGGGGTGACCGCGACCGCGAAGACCCCGAGCAGGAACGCAACCAGCGCAAGCAGGGGCGTCAGCTGCGAATCCTGGAAGTAGCTCGCGATGCGCCCGGAGATGCCCATCGCTCAGGACCCCGGTGCGGTGTGAAACCCGGCCTTGACCGGCTCCAGCGCGACGCGCTCGCCCGGCCGCAGGCCGGCGAGCACTTCCACCGCGCGCTCGTCGCCCGCGGCGCCCAGGCGGACCTGGCGCAGGCGAGGAAATCCCTCCGCGTCGATCACGTAGACCGCGGTCACCTCGCTGCGGTGGACGATTGCCGCGCGCGGCACCAGCAGCCGCGGGGCGCGCCCGATCACGAAGTGTGCGCGCGCGAACACGCCCGGATAAACGCCGCGCAGATCCTCGGGCAGCTCGAGCCGCACGCGCGTGGTATGGGTGCGCGGGTCGGCGGTCGGCACGACCGTCACCTGCTTTACATCCACCCACCGCTCGAGCGAAGGCACTTCTACGCGCGCCTGGCCGCTTGCCTGGATCGCCGCCAGCTGCGCCTGCGGCACGTTCGCCACCACGCGCAGCGTGGCGGGATCGAATCCGGTCATGAGGGGCTTTCCGGGCACCGCCATTTCGCCGAGTTCCACATGGCGCGCCGAGACCACGCCGCTGTAGGGCGCCACGATGGTGGCGAAACTGCGCTCGGTCGCGACCTGGCCCGCGCCGGCGAGCAGGGCGCTGAGCCGGGCCTGCGCCTGCCGGAAGTCGGCCTCTGCCTTGTCGAGCGCCGCAGGACTGATGAATTTCTGCGCGAGCAGCTGCCTGGAGCGCTCGTACTGCGCGCGCGCGTTGCGCGCCGCGGCCTCGGCTTCGCGCACCTGCGCTTCGCTCGCGGCAAGGGCCTGCGAGGCGGCGCGCTCGTCGATCCGCACGATCACTTCGCCCTTTTTCACGCGGTCACCGACGTCGAACCGGATGTCGACGATGCGCCCGGCGATCTGCGCCGACACGGTCGACTGGCGAACCGCCTCGACGACCGCCTCGGCCGAATAGGTCAGATCCACTTCGCGCATTTCGACCGCCGCGGCCGCAAGTTGCGGCGGCGCGGGCGGCCTGGACGGCGCGCCTGCTTCGCCGCAGGCCGCGAGAGCAATCGCCGCGGCCATCGGCAGTGCGCTTCTCAGGCGTGCGAGGCGAGCCATTGGCGAAGCGAACGGGTGTCGAGGGCGCCGCTGCGGCGTTCGACCTCGCGTCCGTTCTTCAGCACGACCAGCGTGGGAATGCTCCGGATCGCGAAACGCGCCGCCAGCCCCTGCGCCTCGTCGGTGTTCACTTTCGCAAAGCGCACCTGCGCGGCGTATTCGCCCGCCACGCGCTCGAACGCCGGCGCCATCGCGCGGCACGGGGCGCACCACGGCGCCCAGAAGTCCACCACCACCGGCAGGTCGGTGCGCCCGACGACGCTGTCGAAGTTCGACTCGTCGAGCGCCACCGGACGGCCATCGAGCAGCGCCGCCCCGCACTTGCCGCACTTCGGCGCCTCGGCGAGCCGCGACCGCGGCACCCGGTTGCCGGTGAGGCACGCCGGGCAGGCGGCAAGAATCAGGTCGGTTGCGCTCATATACTATAGGGAGTATAGTATCAGGAGAGGTTTCCCCTGTCAACCCCGGAAAGGAACCGTGCATGGCGGTGATCCAGAACGAGCAGCACAAGAGGGAGCTGGTGCTGCGCCTCAAGCGCGCCGAGGGGCAGCTGCGCGGCATTCAGGCGATGATCGGCGAAGGCGCGGACTGCGAGCGGGTGGTGCAGCAGCTCTCGGCGGTGCGCCGCGCGCTCGACAAGGCGTTCTTCCACGTGCTCGCGTGTGCCATCCAGGTCCGGCCCGCCGGCAGCGCGAAACCGTCGCGCCAGGAAAACCTGGAGCAGGCTGCCGAGCTGCTGGCGAAATTCGGTTAGCGCCCGGCGCGCCCGCCGACGGCGTCGCGAGGATATTTCTTATGCGCGGATAGAAGCGTTTGTGCGCGCCACTGAAGCGTTGCCCCGAATTGATCTAACGCGGCATCAGTATCTTTTCTCGCTGCGCGCGCCGCGCCTGACGTATAGTCTGCGGCAACCTTGCGGGGCAATGAGGCGAACCACATGACGAAGGTCGTTGCCACCGGCCGCACCATCCTCGTGGTCGGCGGCGGCATCAGCGGCATGACCGCAGCGCTCGAAGCCGCCGAGTGCGGAAAAGACGTGGTTCTGGTCGAAAAGTCGCCGACGCTCGGCGGCCGCACCGCGCTGCTGTATCGCTACTTCCCCAAGCTCTGCCACCCTGCGTGCGGCCTCGAAATCAACCTGCGGCGCCTCAAGGCGAGCCGCAACGTGCGCGTGCTGACGCTCGCCGAGGTGACGCGAATCGAGGGTCGCGCGGGCGACTACGCGGTGAGCATCCGGATCGCGCCGCGCTACGTGAACGAGAACTGCACCGCCTGCGGGGAGTGCGCGCGCGCGGTCGAGGCGACGCTGCCGAACCCGTGGAATTACGGTCTCGATCGCCTGAAGGCGGCCTACCTGCCGCACGCGATGGCGTATCCGCAGCGCTACGTGCTCGACCCGTCGATCCTCGGCAGCGCCGACGCCGAAAAGGCGAAAGCGGCCTGCCAGTACGGCGCGATCGATCTCGCGATGCAGGAACAGACGCTGACGCTGCGAGCGGCGGCGGTGATCTGGGCAACCGGCTGGAAGCCCTACGACCCGGCCAAGATCCAGCCCTACGGCTACGGCCGCTTCGCCAATGTCGTCACCAGCGTCGAGTTCGAGCGCCTCGCGGATCCGCACGGCCCGACCGCGGGCCGCATCGTGCGGCCCTCGGACGGCAAGGAGGCGAAGAACATCGCCTTCATCCAGTGCGCGGGCTCGCGCGACGAGAATCACCTGCGCCATTGCTCGCGCATCTGCTGCATGGCCTCGCTCAAGCAATCGCAGTTCGTGCGCGAGGCCTACGGTGAGGCCGCGCAGTCCACGATCTACTACATCGACATCCGCGCCATCGACCGCTTCGAGGATTTCTACCGCAAGGTGCAGGCCGACCCGACGGTGCGTTTCGTGAAATCGAAGGTCGCGCGCATCGAGGAAGACCGTGCGAGCGGCGATCCGGTGCTGCACGGCGTCGACACCGAGGGCTCCAAGCGCTACGCCAACCGCCATGATCTCGCGGTGCTCGCGATCGGCATGGAACCGTCGGTGCGCGGCGCTGCGCTGCCGATGGCGCTGCCCGAGGATTCGAGCGGATTCCTCGCCGTGCCGCTCGACGGCGCGGGAATCTTCGGCGCAGGCTGCGCGACCAACGCGCTCGACGTCAATCGCGCGGTGCAGAGTTCCACCGCGGCGGCGCTGCGCGCGATCCAGGTCGTCCATCGCGCCGCAAGGGTGGAGGCATGAGCGAAATGAAGACGGCCGCCTACGTGTGCGGCGGCTGCGGCATCGCCGGGCGGCTCGACACCGCGCAGCTCGCCAGGATCGCCGAGCGCGAAGGCAAGATGAACCTGGTGCGCGAGCATCCGTTCCTGTGCTCGGCGCAGGGCGTCGAGCAAATCCGCTCCGACATCGCGAACGAAGGCGTGACGCACCTTGCGATCGCCGCGTGCTCGCGCCGCGCCAAGACCGAGGCGTTTCACTTTCCGACCGCGGTGGCGCGCGCCAACCTGCGCGAGGGGGTGATCTGGGTGCGCCCGGACACCGGCGAGGCGCGCGAAACGACGCAGGAAATGGCCGCGGACTACGTGCGCATGGCCTGCGCCGAAGTAAAGCGCATGAAGGTGCCGGCGGGCAGCGCGCAAACCGGCCAGAACAAGCGGCTCCTGGTCGTCGGCGGGGGGATATCGGGCATGACCGCGGCGCTCGAAGCCGCCAAGGCGGGCTACGAGGCGGTGATCGTCGAAAAGTCCGGCGTCCTGGGCGGCTGGGCCGCGCAACTGCATCGCCGCGTGCCCGACCGCGAGCCGTTTCGCGATCCCGTCGACACCGGCGTCGCCGCATTGATCGACGCGGTGAACGCCCAGCCGGGCATCCGGGTACACCTCAACACCACGGTCGCCGAGACATCCGGGGCGCCGGGACGCTTCAAGGCCACGCTCGCGGTAGAAAGCGGCCAGACGCTCGTCGAGGAGGCGGGCGCTGTGGTGCAGGCGACCGGCTTTTCCCTTTACGACGCCACCCGGCTCACCGAGTTCTCGTACGGAAGATCGCCCAATATCGTCGACCAGGCGGGGCTGGAGAAGCTCGCGCGCGAAGCCGGGGGCGGCGCGATCCGCCGGCCTTCGGACGGCGCCGAGGTGAAGAGCGTGGTGTTCGTCCAGTGCGCCGGGCAGCGCGACGATTCGGGCAAGCACCTGCCCTACTGTTCGGGCCACTGCTGCGCGACCTCGATCAAGCAGGCGATGTACTTCAAGGACGCGAATCGGTCGGTTTCGACCGTGGTGATCTACACCGATCTGCGCGTTCCGGGCAACGGCGAGGACTTCTATCGCGCCGGCCAGGAAAGAGGGGTCACCTTCACCAAGGGAACCGTGAGCGCGGTCGAGCCGGCGGGCGACGCGTGCCGCGTGAAGTTCCGCGACCTCATCCTCGCCGAGGACGCGACGATCGAGAACGCGGATCTCGTCGTGCTCGCGACCGGGCAGGTGCCCAATTCGGGCGTCGACATCGAGAACCCGGAGAAGGAAAACGCCAACGGGAGGAAACCGATCCCGATCCTCAATCTCGCCTACCGGCAGGGCAAGGACCTGCCGCAGCTTGCGCACGGGTTCTCGGATTCGCATTTCATCTGCTTCCCGTACGAGACGCGCCGCACCGGCATCTACACCGCGGGTCCGGTGCGCCGTCCGATGGACATCGCGCAGGCGCTCGAAGACGCGACCGGCGCCGCCCTCAAGGCGATTCAGGCAGTGGAGAACGCGCAGCTCGGCCAGGCAGCGCACCCGCGCTCGGGCGATCTGTCCTACCCGATTGTGCGCCTCGAGGGGTGCACGCAATGCAAGCGCTGCACGGTCGAATGCCCGTTCGGCGCGATCGACGAGGACGAAAAGACCTATCCGGTGTTCAACGAGAGCCGCTGCCGGCGCTGCGGCACCTGCATGGGCGCCTGCCCGGTGCGCGTCATCTCGTTCGAGAACTATTCGGTCGACACGGTCGGCGCGCAGATCAAGGCGGTCGAGATCCCCGACGAAACCGAGGACAAGCCGCGCATCCTCGTGCTTGCTTGCGAGAACGACGCCTACCCGGCGCTCGACATGGCAGCGATGCAGCGCAGGCACTATTCGGCTTCGGTGCGGATCATCCCGGTGCGCTGCCTCGGTTCGGTGAACATGATCTGGGTCACCGATGCGCTCAACTCGGGCTACGACGGCATCATGCTGATGGGCTGCAAGCACGGCGACGACTACCAGTGCCACTTCGTCAAGGGTTCCGAGCTCGCCGCGACGCGCATGAGCAAGATCGAGGACACGCTCAAGCAGCTCGCGCTGGAGAACGAACGGGTGGCGAGCTACGAGGTGGCGATCACGGACCTCGACCGCGTGCCGCGCCTGATCGAGGAGTACGCGCGGACGATCGAGAGAATCGGGCTTTCCCCGATGAAGGGGTTCGGCTGATGGGCGCGCCGGGCGAACTCAATCTGGCGGCGCTCGCGGGCTACTCGAACGACTTCCTGCGCGAAGTCGAGGAGCGGGTCGAGGAAGGCGAATGGGTGAAGATGTGCATGCAGTGCGGCGTGTGCGCGGGGTCCTGCCCCTTCGGCCCGGACTGGGAGCATTCGCCGCAGAAGATCTTCATGATGATCCGCGCCGGCAAGCGCGAGGAGGTGCTCACCTCCGACTCGATGTGGATGTGCACCTCCTGCTACAACTGCGTGGTGCGCTGCCCGCGGCAGCTGCCGATCACGCAGATCATGCACGGGCTTGCCACCTACGCGAACCGGCTCGGGCTCGCGCCCAAGATGCAGCCGACGCGAAGGTGGTCGCTGCTGTTCTGGAACAACTGCACCCGCACCGGCCGGGTGAACGAACTGAAGCTCACGCTGGGGCTGTACTTCATGGACGGGCTGATCGGCGGGATCCGCAAGGCCTGGGAGATGCGCGCCATCGGCTTCGGGCTGCTCCTCGCGAAACGGCTCAACCCGTTCGAGCTCGTGCGGGGCCATGAGTGCAAGGACAAGGCCGGAATCCAGCGCATGCTGAAGAAGGCCTACGAGATCGAAGCCAAACGGCGCGGCTTCGAAGGAGGTTGACATGGCGAAGAAGGAGTACGCGTTCTACCCGGGGTGCTCCTCGCAGCTGCGCGGTTCGGCGTCGAACTACCTCACGAGCGTCAACTCGATGTGCCAGACGCTCGACATCAAGATGACGCCGATCCCGGACTGGAACTGCTGCGGTGCTTCGATCGGCTACGCGGGCAGCGGCGAACTCGCGCGCCACGTGATGAACGCGCGCAACTTCGCGCTCGCCGAGCAGCACCTTCCGGGACAGGACGTGGTGGCGACCTGCGCCGCCTGCTGGCTCGGCGCCAAGGAAACCAAGGAAAAGCTCGACGCCTCGGCGCAGCTCATGGCGGACACGAACGAAGCGCTGAAGGAAGCGGGCCTCAAGTACCAGGCCAGGGCCGAGGTGCGCCACATGGTCGAAGTGCTGATCGAGGACATCGGCTACGAGGGCATGGCCAAGCCGATCGTCAAGCCGCTTGAGGGCGTCAAGATCGCAGGCTACGTCGGTTGCCAGACCAACCGCCCGTTCGGCATCGCCGGCGAATCGTTCGAAAACCCGATGTACCTCGACAAGCTCGTGGAGACGCTCGGCGCCGAGCCGCTTACCAAGTACGAGCAGAAAGTCACCTGCTGCGGCGGCGCGCTCGCGTTCTCCGAGCCCGAAAAGAGCCAGAAGCAGATCAAGGACATCGTCGAATCGGCGTACGACCACAACGCCGACCTGATCGTCACGCCGTGCCCGCTATGCCAGGCGAACGTCGAGATCTACCAGTCGGAAATAAATCGCAGGCATGGGACGAAACTCGACATGCCGGTGGCGTACTACTCGCAGCTGATGGCGGTCGCCTACGGCGCGACCCCGAAGCAGGCCGGGCTCGACGGCCACATCATCAAGCCGAAGAAGCTCCAGGACATCGCGGTCAAAGTGGTGCCGGCCGGCCGGCGCTAGGGCCGCAGCCGCGCGCCCGATGCAGGTCAGGCTGCTGCCCGGCGAAGACGAATTCCAGGTCGAGGGCGCGGACACCGTGCTCGAAGCCGCGTTGCACGCCGGGATCGCGATGGCCTATGGTTGCAGCGGCGGCAATTGCGGCGAGTGCAAGGCGCGCGTGGTGGCCGGCAGCATCCGCAAGGTGAGGCACCACGATTACCGTCTCACCGACGCCGAAATCGAGGGCGGGTGGGCGCTCATGTGCAGTTGCACCGCGCTCACCGACCTCGTGATCGAAGCGCAGGTCGCGCGGTTCGCCGACGAGATTCCGCAGCAGCGTATCAGCGCGCACGCGCGCAAGATGGAGAATCTGTCGGACGAGATGATGCTGCTCGAGCTTCTGACGCCGCGCAGCAACCGCCTGCGCTATCTCGCGGGCCAGAGCGCCCGCCTCGAGTTGGGCGGTGCGGTCGCCACCTGGCCGATCGCCAGTTGCCCCTGCGAGGAGCGCCGGCTCCAGTTTCACGTGCGGCGCATTCCGGCCAACGTCATTTCCGACTACGTGTTCGGGCGGCTGCGGGTCGGAGAAGCGGTCCCGGTGTCCGGGCCGGTCGGCGATTTCGTGCTGCGCGAGGATAGCGCCCGGCCGCTCCTCTTCATCGCCTGGGGCTGGCAGGGCTTCGCGCCGGTGAAGAGCGTCATCGAGCATGCGCTCGCGCAAGAAAGCGCCGAATCGATCGACCTCTACTGGATCGCGGCGCACGCGAGCGATCATTACTACCCGCAGCTTTGCCGCTCCTGGGCCGAGGCGATCGACA
>CAZXAR010000066.1:0-17155 GCA_964638135.1 uncultured Enterobacteriaceae bacterium
CGAACGGCTTCCAGACGGTGCGCGCGCTCGCGATCCTGATGAGCCTGCTCGGCACGATCGACCGTCCCGGCGGGTTCCGTCACAAGGCGCCTTTTCCGCGCGCGATTCCGCCCGCGGCGAAGACGCCGACCGGCCCGCAGGCGGTGCAGCCGAACACGCCGCTTCCCGGACTCGCGCTCGGCTGGCCGGCAAGCCCGGAACACCTGTTCGTGGACGAGCACGGCGAGCCGGTCCGAATCGACAAGGGCTTTTCCTGGGAGTACCCGCTTTCGGTGCACGGCCTGATGCACAACGTGATCGCGAACGCCTGGCGCGGCGATCCGTACCGGCTGGACACGCTGATGATCTTCATGTCCAACATGGCGTGGAACTCGACCATGAACACGGGCGAAGTGCGCGCGATGCTGAACGCGCGCGACGAGGCCGGCGAATACCGGATCCCGTTTCTCGTCGTCTGCGACGCGTTCCAGTCCGAGATGACGGCCTTCGCCGACCTGGTGCTGCCCGACACCACGTACCTCGAGCGCCACGACGTGATGTCGCTGCTCGACCGCCCGATCTCGGAATTCAGCGGACCGATGGACTCGGTGCGCGTTCCGGTGGTGCCGCCGGCGGGCGAATGCAAGCCGTTCCAGGAAGTCCTGATCGAGCTTGCCGGCCGCCTGAAATTGCCCGCGTTTACGCATCCTGACGGCGCGCGCAAGTACCGCGACTACCCCGATTTCATCGTCCGGTACGAGACCGAGCCCGGATCGGGGATCGGCTTTCTTGCCGGCTGGCGCGGCAGCGGCGGCGAGAAGTCCATGCGCGGCGAGCCCAATCCGCGCCAATGGGAGATGTACGCCGCCAACAACTGCGTTTTCCATCACGCGCTCGCGCCCTCGTATCAGTACATGCGCAACTGGAATCGCGGCTACATGGAATGGGCGCAGCGCACGCGCATCCGGCGCTACGGCGACCCGGTCATCGTGCACCTGTATTCCGAGGTGCTGCAGCGCTTTCGCCTCGCGGCGCAGGGCCGTCGCGCCGGCCGCCAGCCTCCCGAGCGCCTGCGCCGCCGCGTGGAAACGCACTTCGATCCGCTGCCGTTCTACTTCGCGCCGCTCGAAGTGCAGGCCACCGATCTCGAGCGCTACCCGCTTTCGGCGATCACGCAGCGGCCGATGGCGATGTACCACGCCTGGGATTCGCAGAATGCGTGGCTGCGCCAGATTCACGCCCACAACTACCTGTTCGTCAATCCGCGCACCGCACGCGCGCAGAACGTCGGCGACGGCGATTGGATCTGGGTCGAATCGCAGTGGGGCCGGGTGCGCTGCATGGCGCGCTGGAGCGAGGCGGTCGAGCCGGGCACGGTGTGGACCTGGAACGCGATCGGCAAGGCGCCCGGCGCCTGGGCGCTCGCGCCCGGCGCGAACGAGGCACGCAAGGGGTTTCTGCTCAACCACCTGATCTCCGACGCGCTGCCCGGGGGCACGTCCAATTCCGATCCGGTCACCGGACAGGCCGGCTGGTACGACGTACGGGTGCGCATCTACCCGGCCGCTGCGGACGAAGCGAAAAGCACCTGGCCCGAGTTCCGGGCGCTGGGCCGATTCCCCGGAATGGGCGCGGCGCGATGACCCAGCTCGCGCTCGTCATCGATCTGAACGTGTGCGTCGGCTGCCATGCCTGCGTCACGAGCTGCAAGGAATGGAATACTGCCGGCTCGGCCGGGCCGCTCACCGACCAGCACGCCTACGGCGAGGACCCGAGCGGAACGTTCTTCAACCGCGTGCAGACGTTCGAAGTCGGCGAATTTCCGAACACGCAGACGGTGCACTTTCCGAAATCGTGCCTGCATTGCGAAGACCCGCCCTGCGTTCCGGTGTGCCCCACCGGTGCGTCCTACAAGCGCGCCGAGGACGGCATCGTGCTCGTGGATTACGACAAGTGCATCGGCTGCAAGTACTGTGCGTGGGCCTGTCCGTACGGCGCCCGCGAGCTCGACGAGGAGCAGAAGGTGATGAAGAAATGCACGCTCTGCGTCGACCGGATTTACGACGCGTCTCTGCCCGGGAGCGAACGCAAGCCAGCCTGCGTGCTCGCCTGCCCGACGAGCGCGCGCCTGTTCGGCGATATCCACGACCCGGATTCGGAAGCTTCGATCGCGATCCGCGAAAACGGCGGCTACGCGCTGATGCCCGAGTGGGGCACGCACCCGGCCAACCACTACCTGCCGCGCCGCCGGACCGAATCGAAGGTGCGCGAGGAAGACCTGCAGCGCTTCGATAACCCGCTCAAGCTCGACGGGCTGCTGCCGAAACCAGCCGCCAGCGAGCCGGCGCTGGACGACGTCACCACCTGGTAGCCGGAGAAACGATGCGGCCCGCCTGGTCCGTAATCCTCCTGACGACACTGCTCGGTGTCGGGCAGGGGCTGTTTCTCGCGCTGTTCGCGGCCGACCTCTACGGGGCGGCGAGCGGCGCCGGCTCGCCTGCTGCGGCGTTCGTCGCCGCGGCGGTCTTCGGCTCGCTCGCGTTCGCGGGCGCCGGGCTGGCCGCTTCGTTCTTCCATCTCGGCAGGCCGGAGCGCGCCTGGCGCTCGGCGGCGCAATGGCGCACGTCGTGGCTCGCGCGCGAGGTGATCGCGTTGCCGCTTTTCATGGCGCTCGTCGCGGCCTACGGCTTTCTGCAATGGCTCGGCATGCCGCGCGCGGCGCTGGTCGCCGGCGCGTTCGCCGCTGCGGCGTGCCTCGCGCTTTTCATCTGCACCGGGATGATCTACGCCTGCATCAAGTTCCTGCAGGAATGGGCGAGCCCCCTCACCGTGGTGAATTTCGTGCTGCTCGGGTGCGCTTCGGGATTGACGGCGGCGACCGCGCTCGCCGCTTCGCTCGACGCCGCGCTTTCGGGCCCGTACGCGGCGGCGGCGATCGCGGCTATCGCGCTCGCCGCCGCCATGCGCATCGCGGCGCTCGTCCGCATCGCGCGCTTGCGGCCGCTTTCCAGCCTGCAAACCGCGATCGGGGTCAAGCATCCGCGCATCGCGCAGAAGGCGCAGGGCGCGATGGGCGGCTCATTCAATACGCGCGAGTTCTTCCACGGCGCGGGCGAGGCGCGGCTTGCCTCGGTGAAAAAGGGGTTCCTCGCGGCGGCGTTCGCGCTTCCGGCGGTGCTCCTCGTTGCCGGGGTTCCGGTGCTCGCGTTCGCGGTCCAGTTCGCGGGATTGCTCGCCGAGCGCTGGCATTTCCTCGCCGCGGCGCGCCACCCGCAGAACCTGTACTACCAGGCGGTCTCCTGAGCGCCGCGCGCGGCGCGCCGGCTACTTCTTCAGCCCGAGCGCCTCGCGTGCGATCGCGTCGAGCAGCGACTCGACTTCCTTGAGCGCCGCCTTGGATGCCGCCGAGCCGTCCGGGCGCCACGGCCGCCGGTACGACACGTAGACCGTGCCCGGCTCGGCCGCGGTCGCATAGACCGAAATGCTGTAGGGACACAGCGACATGTTCGCCGCATCGGCCTCCATCGTCTTGCGCGAGAGCGCCGCGCTGCAGAACACGAACGCCTGCGCGTCGGCGTAGAGCTTGCGCGCCGAGCCGACATCCTTGCCGGTACGCTCGAGCATCCGGTTGACGTAGGAGTGGAAGTCGATGACCAGGCCCTTGCTTTCGATCGCGAGCTTGAGATCGTCGCGCACGCCGTCGAACTTCGCCTTCTTCGAGTAGGTCACGATCGGGTTCGGGTCGGCTGCAAGCGCGAGCGGCGCGGCGGCGGCGAGCAGGGCGAACAGAAGCTTTCGGACCATGACTTCTCCTCAGTGTGAAAGAACCGCTTCGATCTCGGCGAACGTGCGCGCCGTCGCCCCACCCGAGATGGACCGGCCGAGCTGCTTCTCGAGCTGCGAGGCGGAGAAAACCCCTCGCACGACCTCCCGCCCGTCGCCGTCCTGCTCGACGACCATGGCGTGCTGGCGGCCGGCCGCCTCGAGCGTCGCAAGCACATGGCCGACGCGCGCGTGCTCGACCTCGGAGGACGGGAGCACCTCGAGCCGCGAGTGCGGCGTCATCAGGTCGCGCACGCGGATGTCGCTGCGCCGGCCGCCGTGGCGTGCAATGTGCTGCATGGGCTTTTCGCCGAGCAGATCGGTGGCGGTGATGAGGCCGACAATCTCGTTGTCCACGTTGACCACGAACAGCGAGCGCACGTTGCGCCGGATCATGATGCGCATCGCAGCCTCGATTTCGACGTCGGGATCGATCAGCACCGCGGGCACCTGCCGGAGGTCGGTCATGACCGAGAGCGCCGGGTCGCCAAGCTCCACGCGCGGCGCGTCCTCGATCGCGGGCTGCCGCACGACCGTGCCCGAGCGCATCAGGCGCGAGCGGATCGGCGCGAATCGCATCTCCATGGTCTCTCCCTCCCAGGACGATGGGCGCATCATTCCGCGCCGGCGGCGCGTGCGCAAGCGAACCTTCTGATCGGGAAATCAGGCCCGCAAATGGTTGCCCTGCATCAATCAATGACGCGCAGCAGGGCGCCCTAGGCTTGCCGGGCACTTGACGCGCGCAAGGCTGGACTCTAGTATTCAATTGATTGCTTGAATAGATTCTGCCGCGTCCGCCTTCGATGACCAGGACCTCGCTCGTCGATCTGTCGATCCGGCGCCCGAAGCTGGTGCTCCTGGCGGCTGCGATCGTCACCCTGCTTTTCGCGACGCAGCTCGCGCGCATGCGCACGGACACCAATCCGAAGCACATGCTCCCCGAAACGTCCGATGTCCGGGTCTGGAACGACCAGGTGGACCGGACGTTCGCGCTCTACGAGGACACCATCGTCGTCGGCGTCGAGAACGATGCCGGCGTGCTCAACCGCGAGACGCTGGGCCGCATCGCCCGGGTCACCGACGAGATCGTCGGGCTGGAGGGGGTGGCGGCGCGCGACGTGAACGCCTTTCCCACGATCACGAACGTCACCGCGGAGGCCGGCACCCTGAAAGTCGGGCCGCTCTTGCCGGCGGCGCCCAAGAGCGATGCGGAGGTCGAGGAGCTGCGGCGCGCGCTCTTCGGCAACCCGCTGTTCATCGACCGGATCATCTCGAAGGACGGGCGCACCACCGCCATTTACGTGCCGCTGGAGAAAGGCGCCAACGGCGCCGAAGTCGCCGGGCGCATCCGCGCCATCCTCGCCACGGAAAAGAGTCCGGAGCGCTATTACATCGCCGGCGACCCGGTCGCGCGCGATACGTTCGGCGCGGAGATGTTCAAGCTGATGGCGATCTTCTCGCCTATCGCCGGCATGATCATGTTCGCCGCCATCCAGTTCATGTTCCGCAGCCTGCTGCTCTCGGTGGCGATGATGGCCGTGGCGATGGTGGCGATCGCGTGGAGCATGGGGCTGCTGATCGCGGCAGGGTTCCCGGTGCACATCATGAGCTCCATGGCGCCGGTGTTCCTGATGGCGATCGCCACGGACAGCATCCACATCTTCAACGAGTTCTACTTCCGTTACCGGGAGCGCGGCGACAAGCTCGCAGCGATCCGGGAGACCATGGCCGCGGTGAGCCGGCCCGTGCGCTACACGGCGCTGGCGACGGCGGCGGGGTTCGCGGTGCTGCTGTTCATGAACATCGTGCCGGTCAAGGTGTTCGGCGCCCTGGTCGCCTTCGGCACGGTCGTTCTGCGCCTGCTGTCCTTCAGTTTCATCCCGGCGGTGCTTACGTTCGTGCGCGACGACAGGCTTGCGGTGGCGGCCGAGGACGCCGCCAGTGACCGGACGTCTCGCATGCTGGGACAAGTGGGCGCCGTCGGCGCGGCCCATCCGCGCATGGTCGCCGCGGCGACGCTCGTGCTGGTCGCCGGCGCGCTCTGGGGAACGTCGCAGATCCACGTCAACAACAATCTCGTCGCCTGGTTCAAGCCATCGAGCGAGATCCGGGTGGCCGACGCCGCCATGAACCGGGCGCTCGGCGGCACTTCGCTCGGTTACCTGGTGATCCAGTCCGGCGCGGACGATTTCATGAAGCAGCCCGAGGCGGTGCGCTGGATCGAGGGTCTGCAGCGCCGGCTTGAGGACTCGCCGCTGGTGGGCAAGACCTTCTCGGTGGCCGACTATGTCAAGCGCATCAACCGCGTGCTGCACGACGACGACGCGAAGCACGACACGGTGCCGGATGCCAAGGACACCATAGGCCAATACCTGTTCCTGTTCAGCATGTCGGCCAAGCCCTCCGACCTCGACAACGTGGTGGATCCCGGGTTTCGCAAGGCGAACCTGTGGGTACAGCTCAAGACGTGGGACGCGGACGCGATGCGCCAGGTGATCGCAGCCGCCGAGGATTACCACCGGACGCACCCGCTGCCGGTAACGATCAAGCCCGCGGGAATCGCCTATTTCAACCTGGTGTGGAACGACGAGGTACTCGGCGACATGGTGCGCGGCTTCACGATCGCGCTGCTCGTGGTGTTCGCGATCCTCGTTTTCAACTTCCGCTCGGTGAAATGGGCGCTCGTCGGCTGCGTCCCGCTCCTTTTCACCATCCTGCTCATCTACGGCGTGGTGGGTTTCGCCGGCAAGGATTTCGACATGCCGCTTTCGGTGCTTTCCACGCTTTCGCTCGGGATGGCGGTGGATTTCGCCATTCACTTCGTGAGCCGCTTCCGGCAGCGCCTGGCCGAGACTGGAACAGGCGACATCGCCGCCACGCTACAGTGGACCGGGGCGCGGCCGGGCAAAGGCATCGTGCGCAACGCGGTTCTGTTCGCCGCCGCCTTCTCGGTCATGTTGTTCGCCCCGCTCACGCCCTACGTGGCGGTGGGCGCGTTCATCGTCGCCATGATGACGCTCTCGGCGCTTTTCACTTTGCTGCTGCTGCCGGCGCTGGTCATGCTCGGGCGGCGCTGGCTGATCAAAGGAGGTTGACGTGAAACGTTGGATCGCATTGCTCGCCGCGCTGCTCCCGCTGCAGGTTCTGGCGCTGTCCGGGGAGGAAGTGATGAAGAAATCCCAGGCCGCGTTCCTCTATCCGGGCAAGGACTTCAAGGCGCGTGTCCTGATGAAGCTCGTCGGCCGGGACGGCCAGGAGCGCGTGCGCGAGCTCACCATGCTGCGTAAGAACGCCGGCGCGCCGGGGGGCGAGCAGAAGTACTTCATGTATTTCTTCCAGCCGGCTGACGTGAAGGACATGACCTTCATGACCTACAAGTACCCGGCGAAGGACGACGACCGGTGGCTGTTCGTGCCCGCGCTGAACATGGTCAAGCGCATCGCTGCGCAGGACAAGCGCTCGAGCTTCGTAGGCTCCGACTTCACTTACGAGGACGTCTCTGGCCGCGATCTCGAGGACGACAGCCACGCGATCGAGCGCGAGGAAAAGCTCGGCACGCGCGACTGCTACGTGGTGAAGAGCACGCCGAAGGCGGGCGACGCCGAATTCGGCCACAAGCTCACCTGGGTGGACAAGGCGAATTTCCTGCCGCTGAAGGAGGAGCAATACGACAAGCGGGGCGCGAAATACAAGCTCTTCACGGCCGACGAGGTGGCCGACGTCAAGGGCACTCCCACCGTCATCCGCCGCACCATGAAGAACCTGCAGAGCGGCCACCGCACCGAGGTGACGTACCTCAAGTCCGATTACGACCTCGGCATCGAAGACAGCCTGTTCACCGAACGCTTCCTCCGTCAGCCGCCGCGCAAGTGGATCGACTGAACGCCCGGCGCGCGCTCGCGCTGAGCGCGTTGCTGCTTGCCGCCGCGCCGGCGGCGGCGGAGTCGATGGTTTCGGGGTTCCTGCAGCAGAACACCGCGTTCAACGCGAGCGGCGTCAATCCCGACGGCCGCCGTTACAAGCGGCTGGAGGAGCGCGTGCAGTTGAAGCTCGACGCGAGCGCCGGCGGGTGGCGCGCTCATTTCAAGGGGGATGCTTTCTACGACCACCTCGGCCGCGGAGCCGCGACCGAAGTCCGCGAGGCGTTCCTGGATTACTCGGGCGCGGCGTTCGACGTTCGCTTCGGTCGGCAGGTCATCACCTGGGGGCTGGGCGACCTTGTCTTCGTGAACGACGTCTTTCCGAAGGACCACGAAGCGCTCTTCGCGGGGCGCCCGCTCGAATATCTCAAGCGCGGCGTGGATGCGGTGAAGTTCGGCGCCTATCCGAAGCTCGCCTCCTTCGAATTCGTCCTGGCGCGGTCGTTCCGCGAAAGCCGCATTCCGGACGCACGCCGCTTCCGGCACTTCGATCCGATGCCGGCCGTGACGGACCGGGAGACGGTGAAGCCCGGACAGGGGGAATGGGCCTTGCGCGCCTACCGCGATTTCGCCGGCTACGACGCCGCGGTCTATCTCTACCGGGGTTTCCAGCGCACGCCGTCGACGCGGCCCGACGACCTCGCTGCGCCGGTGCGCATCACGTTCTTTCATCCGGAGCTGTCGGTCATCGGCGCGAGCCTGTCCGGCCGCGCAGGGTCCGGCGTGCTGAGTCTGGAGATGGCTTACTACGATTCTCGTCAAGATCGCGCCGGCACCGACTTCACGGTGCCGAATTCGCAGACGCGGCTGCTCGCCGGTTACCAGCTGCAGCCGTGGGAGGACTTCACCCTGAATTTCCAGTATTACGGCGAGCGAATGCACGACTACGCGGCCTATCGAGCCGCGCTGCCCGCCGGCTTTCCGGAAGACAAGCGCTGGAATCACACGGTCACCGCGCGCGCCACGCAGTTCTTCCTGCACCAGACGCTGCGTCTTTCGGTCTACGCCGCGTACAACGCGAGCAACCGCGACTACTTCGTCAATCCCGAGCTGCGCTACAGCTTTACCGACCGGGTCTGGGGCGCGGTCGGCGCGAACGCCTTTGGCGGCAAGCCGTGGGGTCAGTTCGGGCAGTTCGCGCGCGACGACAACATCTACCTGCAGTTGCGCTACGAGTTCTGAAAAGCGCAGGGGCCGGATCGCTCCGGCCCCTGGGATGCTGGGTTTCCGTGCGACTGCGCTTACATCTTCCAGCCGTAGGCGACGCCGATGGCGTCCTGATACATCTTGATCGATACGTTTCCGGCAGGCAACGGCGCGGTATAGGCGTTCAACAGCGAGGCTGCCGTCACTCCATGGTTAAAGGCATGCATGTACGCGAACGTCAGCTCGCCGTTCGTCGAAGTCTTGTAGGTAAAGCCGAAGGTCAGGTGGTCCTGCACAACCCCGGGCGCCAGGATATTGAAATCGATGTCGCGCCCGCTGACGGGATTGTCGGTCCGGTCGTAGCCCGCGCGCCAGGCCCAGCGCTCGTTGTACCGGTACTCGAAGCCGATCTTGATCACGTTCACGCCTTTCCAGCCGAAACCGGCGCCGGAATTGCCGCCCAGGCAGAACGCCGCATTGCCGCCGGGGAAGCACGGGAGCAGGTTTTGCTCGGTATTGCCGACCGATTTCACGTCGCCGTAATTGATGCGCTGATAGTCGGCGGCAATGGTGAGCTGAGGAGTCGCCTTCACCGCGATGCCGACGTTGTAATTCTCGGGCATGTCGAAATCGCCCTGCTCGGCGAACAGGCCCTGGTACTTGTCGAACCTGCTCATGCGGATCTTGGTCGAATACGCCGCGCCGAGGCTGACGCTCTCGGAAAGCTTGCCGAACCAGCCGACCCGCACGCCGTAGCCATGGGCCCACTCATAGCCCCGGTTGGTCACGTTTCCCGGCGAGGTCGAGAAGATGGGATTGTCGAACGCCTGCAGGCCATCGACCTTGAATCGCTGAACGCCGATCAACGGCGAGACGCCGACCGAGTGGTTGGCGTTCAACTTGTAGGCGAGCGTGGGCGCGATCACGAGCTGCATCAAGTCGACACCGAGTTTGCCGTTGCCGCACAGCAGGTTGTACGGACCCGGGTTCGGGTTGAATCCCGCACAGGCGCTCGCCGCGGGAATCTGCCCGCCCGCGTAGTCGGTGTTCATGCCGCCGTTCGCGTAAACCGTGACGCCGAGGGACAAGTTGGGATTCATCATCTTGTTGTAGCCGAATTCCGGCACGATGAAGTATTCGCTGCCGCTGTCGGCTGAGCCGTCGACCGGCCCCAGGAACGGGCTGCTTCCGGATCGGCTCGCGCTGCGCCGCGGGCTGAACAGGTCCGCCCCGAAATCGATCCGGTTTCCGACCCAGACCATGCTCGCGGGATTATTTGCCCCGCCGAAGGTGTCTACGGCCATCGCGGTACCCACGCCCGCCATCCCCTTGGCCTTCAGCCCGTAGCCGTGTTGAAAATACCCGTTGGTCGCGGAAGCGGCGAACGGAACCGCAAGCGCGGCAATGGCCCCTACTGTGACCAGCTTCATTTTTGTCTCCCCTTGGCCTTTGGCCGGCTAGATAAAAAGACTCACGTCCGCGTCGCGCGCCATCGGCAGGAAATGCGCCGCGCCGCAATATTCCTTTACTTCGGGAATGAAGTCATCGCGCGAGTAGCCGAACAGATCGACCGTCATCTGGCAGCCGATCAGGTTCACGCCCGTCTCGATGCAGGCCTGGCGCAGCTCGGCGACTCCGGCGACGCCCTTGTCGTGGATGGTCTGCTTCATCAGGGTCGTCGCCATCGTTTCGAACCCCGGGACGACCGCCTGCACGGCGTTCGGGATGTTCCAGTTGATGCTCTTGAACCAGTCCGGGCCGAACGGCATCTTCATCGGCATGCCCGGGTTGCCGAGCGGGCTCACCTTGAGGTCGCTGATGTCCTTGCGCAGCAGCCCGAGCCCGTAGAACGTGAAGAACATCGACACGTTCCAGCCGAGCGCGCCCGCGGTGGAGGCGAGGATGAAGGGCGGATAGGCCCAGTCGAGCGTGCCCTTGGTGGCGATGATCGTCATCGACGGCGTCTTGTTGGCGCGGAGTTCGAGGAGCTTTTCCTCGATTCTTCGCGGCAGGATCTCGTCCAGCCGGCGCTTGATCAGGTCGTCGAGCAATGCATCGTTGGGGACGGCTTCCATTGCAACCTCCTCGTTCGCGCCGGGAATTCAGGCGCAATCAGCATATTAGCGGTTACTGAAATACTCGCGCAATCGGCAGGGACATGCCATTCGGCATCTCTTATGGAGACATAAGGGGAATGCCCGGGTTCCCGGCTGCCGCTGTGCTATATAAGGTTTTCCTAATAGATTAAACGCTTGCGCAGGCGAGGGGCGGGCGCGGTATAAGGGCAATCTCGTTTTGAAGGAGGCAATCCCGATGCAATTCGACAAGGAACTCGACGCACGCGGACTGAACTGCCCGTTACCGATCCTGCGGGCGAAAAAGGCGCTCGCGGACATCCAGGCGGGGCAGGTTCTCAAGATCCTTGCCACCGATCCGGGCTCGGTGAAGGATTTCCAGGCATTCTGCAAGCAGACCGGACACGCGCTGCTTTCGAACTCGGAATCGGAAAAGGTCTTCACTTTCTTCGTCAAGCACAAGTAGCGGCGCTTTGACGCCTGCGCCGGCGTCAGAACAAGATCGGGGTCGGCGCCTCAGGCCGGGCCGCCGGGCTCGCGCAGCGCACGCACTTCCGCGTTGGCGTAGCGCAGGCGGATCGCAAGCGCCCGGGCGAGGCCGCCGAAGAGCTGCATCGCGAGCTTCTTGTGGCGGGCCGCGACCTCGTCGAAGCGCTGGCGCGAGAGGACGAACAGGTCCGTATCGGTAAAGGCGATGGCGTCGGCGGAGCGCACATCGCGGTCGAGGAACGACATTTCGCCGAAGAAATTGCCGCGGCCGAAGGTGGCCAGATGATGACCTTCCAGACCGCTCAGCGGCAGCACGATGCGCACCGCGCCGCGCCGGATCAGGAACAGCTCGTCGCCGGTGTCGCCCACCGCGAAGATCTTCTCGCCCGCCTTGTAGGAACGCCGCTCCACGCAGGCGTCCAGCTCGGCCAGCGTTTCATCCTTGCGCCCGGCGAACACCTCGATCTCGCGCAGTTCGAGCGGATTTTCGAGCGCGCGGCTGACCTGCTCGGCTTCGAGGATGGCGTCTTCGACCCATTCGAGCGCGCCGTCGAGCTCGTCGAACACGCGCACGTGCCCTTCCGAGCGCACCAGCCCGACCTCGTCGAAGTAGCGCTGCATGTCGCGCCCGCTCGGCAGGCTGCGCGGCACGTCGCTGAACAGGAGATAGCCCTTGCGTTCCGCGACGACGTCGTGCACCTGCTCGAGCAGGTGCACCGCCGTGATGTCGACCGACTGCACGCGCTTCATGTCGAGGATGATGTAGCGGCGCGTCTTCAGCTCGGGCTCGAGGACGTTGTGGAGCTGGTCGGTGGTGCCGAAGAAGAGGCTTCCCTGCAGCTCGAAGATGGCGGTCTGATCGCCGTTGTGCTGCAGCACCTTCATCTCCTCGGGCAGCCGGATCTGCTTGGAGAAGCTCTCGCTGCCGAGGCGCCTGCGGTGCACCACCGAAGTGCCGATCTGCTCGCGGATGAACAGCATGATGGCAAGCGCGACGCCGACGCCGGAGGCCGCGATCAGGCTGTAGCTCACGGCGACGATGACGACCGCGGCGATCACCGCGAAATCGAGCACCGTCGAGCGGTTGCGCAGGAACCCGAAGCTGTGCCAGTCGATCATGCGCACGCCGATGAAAATGAGGATCGCGGCGAGCGCCGCGATCGGCACCCAGGCGATCAGCGTGCCGAGCGCAAGGAAGGCGAGCAGGGCAAGCACGCCTTCGATCACGCCCGAGAGGCGCGTCTGCGCGCCGCTCGAAAGATTCACCAGCGTCGCGCCCATGGTCCCGGCGCCGGGCATTCCGCCCACGGCGGCGGCGGCAAGATTGGCGGCGCCCTGCCCGACGAGCTCCCGGTTCGAGTCGTGGCGGCTGCGCGTGAGCGCATCGAGCACGAGGCACGTCTTCAGCGTGTCGATCGAGAGCAGGATCGCGAGCGTCGCCCCGGGCACCAGGACCCGCGCCAGATCGGCCGCGCTGACCGCGCCGATCGCGCTCGCGCGCGCGGCGAGCGCGGCGAAAAATCCGTCCCCCGATCCGCCGAGCGCGCCGATCAGGAGCGGGTTGTCCGAGACGCTGAGCAGCGCCGGGTTGGCGAGCGCAAAGGCGAAGTACGCCAGAATCCCGGCCGCAAGCCCGAGAATCGCGGCCGGAACCGCTCGCGTGATCCGCGGCGCGAGCAGGATCACCGCAAGGGTCACGGCGCCCACGCCGATCCCGTACCAGTTCCAGGACGAGGGCGCGACAAGCGCTCCCGACATGGAAACGTCCTTCGCGGCACCGAGGAAACGCGGCACCTGGCTCGCGACGATGATCAACCCGACCCCCGTCAGGTAGCCGCTTACCACCGGGTAAGGCATGTACTTGATCAGCCGCCCGATGCCGACCACGCCGAAGAGGAACTGCAGCAAGCCGCAGACCAGGCTGATCAATGCCAGCAGGACCAGGATCAACTCGGGGGGGATGCCGGCCTTCGAGTATTCGACCGCCAGCGCCGCAAGCACCGCTGCCGCCGGTGCGCAGGGCGCCGTGATGAGGCGGTTCGTCCCGCCAAGGACCGGCGCCACGAGTCCGAGCGCGGTCGCGCCCAGGATGCCCGCGAGCGCGCCTTGCGCCGCGTAGGTGCCCCCGAGAGGTGAGAGAATGGTGACGCCGAACGCGATGGCCGAGGGGAGCGCCACCAGCATGGCGCTCGCGCCGCCCCAAAAATCGCCAAGAAGCGTGCCCGCCCTCATGTCACCGGACCGCACACCTGCGCCAGGACGCCACGGCTTCCTTCATCGATACGCTCCCCACCGCGGATGGTGACACAAGAAATCGAACTCAAGTTCGCGGCCACGCCGCGAACCCTCGGGCGGCTGCTCGAGGAACCGCTGCTCGGGGAGCCGCACGGGGAGGCGCAGGACCTCGTTGCGGTTTACTTCGATACCCCGCGCTTTGCGCTCTGGCGCCGGGGGATCGCCTTGCGGCTGCGCCGCGAGCACGGTCGATGGGTGCAGTGCATCAAATATGCTGGCACAGTCCAGGGTGGTCTGCATCGCCGCATCGAGGTCGAGCATCCGGCAACCGGGCCGGCGCCCGATCTGTCGCTGCTCGACGACCCGGACCTCAGAGCGCGCGTAACCCGCGCGGCCGGTACGGCGGCCCTCGCGGAAGCCTACCGGGTCGAGGTGACCCGCCATTCGCGGCTTGCTTCGCCTGCCCCCGGGGTTTCGATCGAAGTCTGCCTGGACCGCGGCGTGATTCGCGCCGGCAAGCGGCGTACCCCGGTGAGCGAAGTCGAGTTCGAGCTGAAGGGGGAAGGACCGGCATGGCGGCTCTACCCGTTCGCGCTCGCGATCGCGGCACGCTATCCGGTGCGCGTGGAGCAGCGCTCCAAGGCGGAACGGGGACACGCACTTGCGAGCGGGGCACAGCCGGAGCCGGTGCGGGCGCGGCTTGCCGTAGTCCGGCCCACCATGAGCGCGAACGACGCGTTCAAGGCGATCTGCTGGACCTGCCTGAACCATCTGCAGGCAAACGTACACGGCGCGAGCCTCGGCGCCGATCCGGAATTTCTGCACCAGGCGCGCGTCGCGCTGCGGCGCCTGCGCTCCGGACTTGGCGCGTTCGAAAAGCTGTTTCCGGCCGGATCGATCGAGCCGCACGCAAGAGCCGTTCGCCGGCTCACCCGCGCCCTCGGCCCGGCGCGCGACTGGGATGTCTTTGCCGAGGAGGTCCTCGCGCCCGTCGCGCAGCAGTTCCCGGGGCACCGCGGACTCGAGGCGCTCGAGCGCGCCAGCGTCCGCCTGCGCCAGGCGGCGAATCGCGCTGCGCGCCGCGCATTGCGCTCGCGCAGTTATCAGCGTCTCTTGCTCGGCTTTGCCGCCTGGCTTGGGGAGGCGCCGTGGCTCGGCGCGGAGCCGGACGAAGTGCGGCAGGCCTGGGAGGCGCCGGTGCGCGAGCATGCGGTCGCGATCCTGGACCGATATCATCGGCGCTTGCTCAAGCGCGGCCGCGGTGTGGCGAGCCTCAGCTTGCCGCGGTTGCACCGGCTTCGCATCGCTGCCAAGAAGTTCCGCTACGCGGCCGGCTTCTTCGCGTTGCTCTTCCCCCGCAAGCGCGTCGAACCGATGCTCGATGCGCTCAACGACCTGCAGAACGTGCTCGGAGCGATCAACGACTGCGCTGCAGCACCGGCTATGATCGATGCTGCCGTGGCTGCCGGGCGGGGGCCTCTGCGGCCGCAGGCGCGCCTTTTCATCAGCCACTGGAACGCCGCAGTGCTCGCCAAACGGCGAGCGGCGCTCAAGCGCGTCTGGCGTACGCTGCGCGCAACAGAGCGGTTCTGGCGTTGACCGCCGATGGCATATCGACCAAAGTCATGCCTGTGCCGGGGTGCGCGGGCGCACAATGGCTGCAGCAGGGAACAGGGGGAGGACGGTGGATCTCATCTTATGGCGTCATGCCGATGCCGAGGACGGCAGCCCGGACGCCGAGCGCAAGCTCACCGCAAAAGGCAGGCGCCAGGCGGCGAGAATGGCAAACTGGCTGCAGGAGCGGCTGCCCGAGGGCGCGCGCGTGCTGTGCAGCCCGGCGCGGCGCGCGCAGCAGACGGCGAGGGCACTCGGCGAGGACTTCGAAATCGTCAACGCGCTGGACACGGGCAGCGAACCCGCGGCGCTGCTCACTGCCTGCGGCTGGCCTTCGGGCGAAGCGCCGGTGGTCGCGGTAGGGCACCAGCCGACACTGGGGCAGGTCGCTGCGCTTGCGCTCACCGGCAAGGCGTACGAGTGGAGCCTGCGGAAGGGCGCGATTTTCTGGCTCGAGGCGCGCGACCGCGGCGGCGCGGTGCAGACGCGGCTGCGTGCCGTGATTTCCCCGGATCTCATCTGACAAGCGGAGGGAGACAATGTTCGAATCGGCGAATCTGGATCACCGCATCGAAAAACCAACCTACCGCCGCGAAGAGCCGAAATTTCGCGAGGCGCTGCTCAACGCGCAGTTCGACCTGAAGGAGAACGGTCGCTTTCCGGTTCTCATCGTGATCGCCGGGGTCGAGGGCGCCGGCAAGGGCGAAACCGTCAACCTGCTCAACGAGTGGATGGACCCACGGCACGTCAGCAATCACGCGTTCTTCGAGCCCTCCGACGAGGAACGCGAGCGTCCGGCGCTGTGGCGCTTCTGGCGGGCGCTGCCGCCCAGGGGCAAGGTCGGCGTCTTCTTCGGCGCCTGGCACACGATGCCGATCATCCAGCGCGTGACCGGCGAGATCGGCGAGCCCGAATTCGCGCAGGCGATCGCCGAGATCGTGCGCCTGGAGAAGATGCTCACCGACGAGGGCGTGCTGCTGCTCAAGTACTGGTTCCACCTCTCGCGCGCGCAGCAGAAGAAACGCCTGCGGCAGCTCGAGAAGGATCCGGACACCCGCTGGCGCGTGACCGAGCGCGAGTGGGAGTACTTCAAGCTCTACCGGAAGTTCATGAACGTGTGCGAACCGTTCCTGCGCCGGACTTCGACCGGCGAGGCGCCCTGGATCGTGATCCCGGGGGCCGATGCGCGCTATCGCTCGCTCACCTTCGGCAGGCACCTGCTCGCCGCGCTCCGCGACCGGCTCAAGGAAAAACCGGTCAGCCGTGTGCCGGACAAGACCCCGCCGCTCCTCCCCGCCGCCGACAAGATGAACGTGCTGCGGGCGCTGCCGCTCGACCAGGCGATGACCAAGGACGAGTACGACAAGCAGCTCGACAAGTGGCAGGGCCGCCTCAACCTTGCTTCGCGCGATCCGCGCTTCAAGTCCATCTCGGTGGTCGGGGTGTTCGAGGGCAACGACGCCGCCGGCAAGGGCGGCGCCTTGCGCCGCGTGACGAGCGCGCTCGATGCGCGCTGCTACACCAACGTGCCGGTCGCGGCGCCGAGCGAGGAAGAGCGTGCCCAGCCCTACCTGTGGCGGTTCTGGCGGCACATCCCGCGCCGCGGGCGCTTCACCTTCTTCGACCGCTCCTGGTACGGCCGCGTGCTGGTCGAGCGGGTCGAGGGCTTCTGCGGCGAGGCCGACTGGATGCGCGCCTATTCGGAGATCAACGATTTCGAGGGTGCGCTGCTGCGCCACGGCGTGGTGGTCGCCAAGTTCTGGCTCGCGATCAGCAAGGAAGAGCAGCTCGCGCGCTTCAAGGCGCGCGAAAAGATCGCGTTCAAGCGCTTCAAGATCACCGAGGAGGACTGGCGCAACCGCAAGAAGTGGGACG
>CAZXAR010000067.1:0-12743 GCA_964638135.1 uncultured Enterobacteriaceae bacterium
TGTCGGCCGGCCGGTATTCCCTGAACTCGTAGTCGAGCGAGCCGTAGCCGCGCGTGAGCGACTTCAGGCGGTCGAAGAAATCCATCACCACTTCATTGAGCGGCAGGACGTACGAGAGCACCACGTGCCGCGCCGAATAATGCATGTTCGTCCGGCTGCCCCGTTTCTGCGTGCACAGTGTCATGACCGGGCCGACGAATTCGTGCGGGCAAAAGATGGTCGCCTCGATCACCGGTTCGCGGATCTCGGCGATCCTGCCGGGGTCGGGGAGTCGAGCCGGATTGGAGACCAGCTCCACGGTACCGTCGCGCAACGCGACCTCGTAGACGACCGAGGGCGCGGTGGTCACCAGCTGCATGCGGTACTCGCGCTCCAGGCGCTGCTGCACGATATCCATGTGCAGCAGTCCCAGGAAGCCGCAGCGGAACCCGAAGCCGAGCGCCTGCGAGTTCTCCGGTTCGTAATGGAACGACGCGTCGTTGAGATGCAGCTTCTCGAGCGCGTCGCGCAGTGCTTCGTACTGATTCGACTCGATCGGAAAGAGCCCGGCGAACACCTGCGGCTTGATTTCCTTGAAACCCGGAAGGGGCTGCGGTGCCGGGCGTTCGGCGAAGGTGATGGTGTCACCGACCCTTGCCGCGCGCAGCTCCTTCACCCCGGCCACCACGAACCCGACCTCGCCCGCCGTGAGGGATTCGCGCGGCTGCGACTTGGGCGTGAAGACCCCCACCTGTTCGCACTGGTGGGTCGCCCCGGTGCTCATGAACAGCACCCGGTCTTTGGGGCGCAGCGTGCCTTCCACCATGCGCACCAGCATGACCACGCCGACGTAATTGTCGAACCACGAGTCGATCACCAGCGCCCTGAGGGCCGCCTGCGGATCGCCGGGCGGAGCCGGAACGCGGGCGATCACGGCCTCCAGGATCTCCGCCACGTTGAGGCCGGTCTTGGCGCTGGCGCGGATCGCGTCCTGCGCCCGGATGCCGATCACGTCCTCGATCTCCTGGATCGCCTTCTCCGGGTCGGCCGAAGGCAGGTCGATCTTGTTCAGCACCGGGATCACTTCGACTCCCTGCTCGATCGCGGTGTAGCAGTTGGCGACAGTCTGCGCTTCCACGCCCTGCGACGCATCGACCACGAGCACCGCCCCCTCGCACGCGGCCAGCGAACGGCTGACCTCGTAGGAGAAATCGACGTGACCCGGGGTATCGATGAGGTTGAGCAGGTAGGTTTCGCCGTCCCGCGCGCAATAGCTCAGCGCCACCGTCTGCGCCTTGATCGTGATGCCGCGCTCGCGCTCCAGCTCCATCGAATCGAGCACCTGCTCTGCCATCTCCCGGTCGGTCAGCCCGCCACAGAGCTGGATGAAACGGTCCGCGAGCGTCGACTTGCCGTGGTCGATATGCGCGATGATCGAGAAGTTGCGGATGCGGGCCTGCATGATGAAAAAAAGGGTGCCGGCGGCACCCTTTTTCGAACGTGACCGCTTATTCTACCGCAATCGGCGTGTCAGCCCTTGTCGGTGAGCCCGCTGATGGTGACGAAGGCCGTGCTCTCGCCGCGCTTGACGTGCAGCGTGATGACCGAATTCTTGTCGAGCCCGCCGAGCAGCCGGTTGAGCTGCTCGACCGACTTGAGCTCGGTGTGCTGGCCTTTGTGCACGAGCGTGAGGAGTACGTCGCCGCGCCGCACCTCGCCGCGCGCATCGGCCCGGACATCGGTAACCACGAGCCCGTGATTGACCTTCATGTCCTTCTTTTGCTCGGCGGTAAGTTCGCTCACCACGATCCCGAGGCGGTTGGCGGCGGCTTCCGGCGATTTGCGCTCGCGCGGGACGTCGCGGGACGCGACGCGTTCCTCCTGGAGCTCGCCGACCGTGAGGCTGAGCGCCCGCGGCGTGCCCTTGCGCAGCACCTCGAGATCGATTTTCGCGCCCGGCCGCGTCGAGCCCACGATGCGCGGCAGGTCGATCGAGGATTCGACCGCCTTGCCGTCGAATTTCGTGATGATGTCGGTGGCTTCGATCCCCGCCTTGTCGGCCGGACTGCCCTTCTCCACCGAATTGACGAGCGCGCCGCGCGGCCGGTCGAGACCGAACGAGATGGCGAGGTCCCGGGTGACCTCCTGGATCACCACGCCGATGCGCCCGCGCGAAACACGCCCCCTTTCACGCAACTGGCGCTGGATGTCGAGGGCGACGTCGATCGGTATGGCGAACGAAAGACCCATGAAACCGCCGGTACGGCTGTAGATCTGCGAATTGATGCCGACCACTTCGCCCTTCATGTTGAACAGCGGCCCGCCCGAATTGCCGGGGTTGATCGCGACGTCGGTCTGGATGAACGGAACGAAGTTCTCCTGCGGCAGGGAACGCCCTTTGGCCGAGACAATGCCCGCCGTCACGGTGTTGTCGAAACCGAAGGGCGAACCGATGGCGACCACCCATTCGCCGACCTTGAGCTTGCTCGGGTCGCCGAATTTCACCGCCGGCAGACTGCTGGCCTCGATCTTGATCAGCGCCACGTCGGTGCGCTTGTCCGCGCCGATGACCTTGGCCTTGTACTCGCGCTTGTCGGTAAAGCGCACGGTGATTTCGTCGGCGCTGTCCACCACGTGCGCGTTGGTCAGGATGTAGCCGTCGGGGGTGATGATGAACCCGGAGCCGAGCGAGCGGCTTTCCGGGCGCGGTCCCTGACCCGGCCCGGGCTGACGCGGGATGAAGCGCCGGAAGAACTCGAGCACTTCGTCGTCTTCGATTCCCGGAACCTGCGGGACCGAGGTCCTGCGGGCCGCCTGCGTGGTGCTGATGTTTACGACCGCCGCGCCATGCTCATCCACCAGGCGGGTAAAGTCGGGCAGTTCGCGCACCTGCGCGTAGGCGAGCGACGCGATCGTGAACCCCAATAGGACGAACCAACCCCTGAACCGATCCATGCTTTGCATTCTCCTGTGCTATTTCGGGCGCCTGAATTCAACGCGCTCGGCAATGCGCCGAACGCTCGCGGCGGGCGCCTCGCCGACCACCGTGACGAGGTGATTGGCCACCTCGCGCGTGAAGATGTTGATTGCGCCCAGACTGGAAAGCCCGTTGCGCGTGGCATCATGCTTGCCGGGAAGCGGCTCGATGAATACCGAAACCGCCGCCATGCCGTCCGAATACACGACCTGGCGCACTTCCGGCGACGCGTGCAGCCGGCGGCGGACCTCGCCGATCTTGCGGAAGCCGGGCAAATCGGCGCTCACGCTCCAACCGGACTCGGCCAGGTTGTCCGGCGCCGCCGCGGCTTCCTCGACCTGCCAGTTGCGCGTCGCGAATTTCGATTTGACCTTGTGGCGCGCCACGCTGCCAATCGAAAGCTGGGTGAAGGTGAATTGCTCCACCGTCTCGCCTTTCTCGTTGAGCGTGCGCGCTTTCAGAAGCATTCCGCTCGCCGCGTCGGCCCAGAGCTTGTAGCTGTAGCGCAGCTCGTCGCGCGAGGTGAGCAGGACCGACTCGGAATCGAGCCCGGCCACGCGTTCGCGCTCGCCCCGCGTGATCACGTAGTGCCGCGCCAGGTCCGTGAACCGCTCGGGAAGCAGCGCCGGAAAGCTGCGCTGATCCCCGGCGTGCTCGACCTTGACGGTCCGGCTCTCGGGAAGATAGCAGCGCAAGACGTCGCCCGTGCGCACGATTTCCCGCGGCATGCCGTCCAGCACTTCGAGCTTTTCGACGCCACCCGAGGAGTCGGCGATGCGCGCGATGCGCGAAGTCTCGCTTCGCTCGCCCTGCTGATAGACGAACGTTCCGGTGTAGGAAAGGCTTTGGGTCGCGTAGTGGATCTTGCGCAGCAGCTGCAGCGCCTCGGGCGTGGTCTGCGCCTGTGCCAGGGACATTCCGGCACAGAGGGCGAGTCCAAGTGCGAACGCCCTCACCGTTTCCTCTGCGCCGCTTCTCCCGAAACGGTGCGCACATAGGGTGCCACGCCCTGCAGCAGGTTGCGCGGCGAGTAGCCCTGATGCGCGAGCAGATAGTCGTGCGCTGCCGCCGGCGGCAGAACCCGCGCGGGTTCCTTCGGAACCGGTTTCGTCACCGGTGCCTGGACTACCGGAACCGGCGGCGGCACGTCCTGCGGCGCGAAAGCGATCCAGCCGACCAGTGCGACGGCGGCAGCGGTGGCGGCCGTCGGCAGAAGACGCCGGCGCACGGTTTCCGCGACCGCACCGCGCCAGGCGGCCGGCGCCAGCACCGCCGGCTCTTCGGCGAGGCGACGGACCATGCGATCGGCAAAGCCCGGCGAAAGCACGCCCGTATCGCGCATCGCGTCGCTGATCAGATGGTAGGTACGCCAAGCCTCGCGCGCCCCACCCTCCTCGCGCAAAGCCGAAAGCGGGGCCGTCGCTTCGGCTCCGTGCAACTCGCTGTCCATCAACTCCGAGATCTTCGCCTTCATCACCACCTCTTGCCCGCGCCCCGTTCGAGAAGCGGCCGCAGCCGCTCCGAGATCGCCTCGCGTGCCCTGAAGATCCGCGACCGCACCGTGCCAATCGGGCAGTCCATCATCTTCGCGATCTCCTCGTAACTCATGCCCTCGAGCTCGCGCAACTGAATGGCACTGCGCAATTCCTCGGGCAGTTCCTCGATCGCCGCGTTCACCGTCGCGGCGATCTCTTTCGACAGCAGCACGCTTTCCGGCGTGTTGATGTCGCGCAGCTGGTCACCCTGGTCCAGACCTTCGGCCTGGTCGGCCTCCAGTTCGGTCGACGTCGGCGCCCTGCGTCCCATCGCCACCAGGTAGTTCTTGGCGGTATTCACGCCGATCCGGTACAGCCACGTATAGAACGCGCTGTCACCGCGGAACGCCGGCAGGGCCCGGTAGGCCCGGATGAACGCTTCCTGCGTCACATCCTCGACCTCGGCCGGATCGCGAATCAGCCGCGAGAGCAGCCGCGCGAGCTTGCGCTGGTATTTCTCCACCAGCAGCGCGAATGCCTGCTTGTCGCCCCGCTGCGCCCGTGCGACAAGCACCCGGTCGATTTCGCGGTCGGTCACCGGTCCGTCCCCGGACCGGCCCGGCGCGGTCTTTCTCCGGCACCGCTCCGGCCCGACTCGCTTTGCCTATGTGCCACAGACAGTGATCCCTGCAAATAGTTCGGTCGCGGAACGGGACGGGATTCAGGCCGGCAGTTGCCCGGACGCGACGCCCGGCAGCCGTCCCCACAGTGCCCAGAGCCTGAGAAGGCGAAAATCCGCCGGCGCCAGCATGTCGGCGGCTATCAGGACCGTGCGGCGCAGCGCGCTCGGCAACGGCAGAGTGACGCAGAAGCGGTTCACGTGCCGCGGCTCCGGTGCGACCGCACACCGCGAACCGGCGCGAAACTCGACCTGTGCCATGCCATCCGCGGAGATTTCCACCGCGCGGGGCGAGCGGCCGCCCCGCAGCAAGGCCCGGTCCCAAGCAGCCGCCCCGCCTAGCGTGGCGACGAATATTGCGAGCGCCGCGCCGGCGGTCCCGCCGCCCACCGCATAGATGCAGGCCCCGGCCGCGCCATGCAGAGCGACGATCAGGACGGCCAGCCGGTACGACGGCGCAAGCTGCAGCCGCAGGGACGAGGAGCCGCTCAAGCCCGCGCGAATACCAGAGTGCCGTTGGTGCCGCCGAACCCGAACGAATTGGACAGCGCGGCCCGGATCTGCGTTCTACGCGCCTCATTCGGCACATAGTCCAGATCGCACTGCGGATCCGGATTGTGCAGATTGATGGTCGGCGGAGCGATCTGATCACGCAGCGCGAGGATCGTGAAGACCGCCTCCACGCCCCCCGCGGCGCCGAGCAGGTGCCCGGTCATCGACTTGGTCGAACTTACGGCGACGCGCGGCGCACTCGCGCCGAAAAGGCGTTTCACCGCGATGGTTTCGGCGATGTCCCCGAGCGGCGTCGAGGTGCCATGCGCATTGACGTAGTCCACGCCCTCGGGCGCGAGTCCGGCATCGCGCAGCGCGTTGCGCATGCAACGGAACGCGCCGTCGCCGTCCTCGCTCGGGGCGGTCATGTGATAGGCGTCCGCGGAGACGCCGTAGCCGATCAGTTCGCAGTAGATGTTGGCGCCGCGCGCACGCGCGTGCCCGTGCTCCTCCAGCACGACGGCCCCCGCGCCTTCGCCGAGCACGAAGCCGTCGCGCTCGCGGTCCCAGGGCCGGCTTGCGCCCTCGGGATCGTCGTTCCGCGTGGAGAGTGCGCGCGCCGAGGCGAAACCGCCCATCGCAAGCTCGGTCACCGTTGCCTCGGCGCCGCCTGCAATCATCACGTCGGCTTCCGCGAGACGGATGGACTTCGCCGCCTCGCCCAGACAATGGGTCGAGGTCGTGCAGGCGGTAACGATCGCGAGATTGGGCCCCTTGACGCCGAGCAGGATCGACAGATTGCCGGCGATCATGTTGATGATGGTGCCGGGAATGAAGAACGGCGAAATGCGCCGCGGCCCGCTCTTCCTGAGCTCGTCGTGCATCGTTTCGATCAGCGGCAGCCCGCCGATTCCCGAGCCGAAGTTGATGCCGATCCGCTCGGCATTCTCCTCGTTCGCCTGCATGCCCGAGTCGCGCCAGGCCTGCAGGCCGGCCGCCATGCCGTAATGAATGAACGTGTCCATCCGGCGGGCTTCCTTCGGGAGAAGATAGTGCGACACGTCGAAGCCCTTCACCTCGCCCGCGATCTGGCTCGCCAGGCGTGACGGATCGAAGCGCGTGACCCGCGCAATTCCGGATTGACCGGCGAGCACGTTCTGCCAGGCTTGCGGAACGGTGTTGCCGACCGGACTGATGATGCCAAGGCCGGTGACGACGACTCTGCGGCGCGACACTTACGGACTGTTTCCCGACGCCACGCGCTGCATCGCGGCAGTTCCCGGAATCGCGCAGCGCATGAGATACCTCCTTACGATTTGCCGTGCGACTTGATGTAGTCGATGGCCTGCTGCACGGTGGTGATCTTCTCGGCCTCTTCGTCGGGAATTTCGGTCTCGAATTCCTCCTCGAGCGCCATCACCAGCTCGACCGTATCGAGCGAATCCGCACCAAGATCGTCGACGAAGGACGACTCGTTCTTGATCTCGCCCTCGTTCACGCCGAGCTGCTCGGCGATGATCTTCTTGACGCGTTGTTCGATGTTTTCCATCTGCTAGCTCCTTCCCTGTGGGGCTTGCGCCCGTCGCCCGAGCGGGGCCGTATTTTACCCGGAAACGCGCACCTTCCGAACGCCGGACACGGCGCGGCGGCGCGCATCGCACGTGCCGCTGCCGCGCGGCGCCTCAGCCCATGAACATCCCGCCGTTCACGTGCAGCACGGCGCCCGTGACGTAGCCGCCGGCGGGCGATACGAGGTAGGCGACCGCCCCTGCAACTTCCTCCGCCGTCCCCAGCCGTCCAAGCGGTATCTGGGCAAGGAGCACGCTACGCTGCTGCTCGGAGAGCGCGCGCGTCATGTCGGTGTCGATGAAGCCCGGCGCGACGCAGTTCACGGTAATGTTCCGGCTGCCGAGTTCGCGAGCCAGCGACCGCGTCATGCCCGTCACACCCGCCTTTGCGGCGGCGTAGTTCGCCTGCCCGGCGTTGCCACTGGCGCCCACGATGGAAGTGATGTTGACGATCCGACCCCAGCGCGCCTTCATCATTCCGCGCATCACTGCGCGCGAAAGGCGGAACACCGCACCCAGGTTCGTTTCCAGGACTTCGCTCCACTCCGCGTCCTTCATGCGCACCGCCAGATTGTCCCGCACGACGGCGGCGTTATTGACGAGAATCAGGATGTCGCCGAATTCCTTTTGGATCGAAGCAATCAGCGCATCGCACTGCGCCACGTTCCTCACGTCGAGCACCCGCCCGGCCCCGCGCGCACCCGACTGGGCGAGCGCCGCGCCGATTCCCTGCGCACCCGACTCGGTCGTTGCGGTGCCGATCACGGTCGCGCCGGCGCGCGCCAATTCGAGCGCGATGGCACGCCCGATGCCGCGCGATGCGCCTGTCACCAGTGCGACTTTCCCCTGCAACATGCTCACGCTCCCCGGAGTGCGGCCAACGCCTGCTCGAGAGATCCCCGGTCGGCGAGCGCCAAGCCGTGCAGGTTGCCGTCGATTCTCCGCGCCAGGGCCGCCAGTACCCGTCCCGGACCGCACTCGAGGACCCGGCTCACCCCCTGCTCCGGCAGGCGCCGCATGGTCTCGACCCAACGAACCGGCGAGGCCGCCTGCCGGACCAGTGCGTCCCTGATCCGCGCCGGATCCGTTTCTGCCGCGACATCCACGTTATTGATCACCGGGATCTGCGGTTCCGCGAACGCGACATTGGCAAGGTAATCATGGAGCCGCATCGCCGCGGGTCTCATCAGGCTGGAATGAAACGGGGCGCTCACCGGCAGCGGCATGGCGCGCCTCGCGCCTTTCGCCTTGCATGCATCGATCGCGCGAGCGACCGCGGATCGGTGGCCCGCTATGACGACCTGGCCCGGGGCATTGAAGTTCACTGCCTGCACGACTTCGCCGTCGGCAGATTCGGCACACGCGGCACGAACCGCGTCGTCCTCCAGGCCGAGGATCGCCGCCATCGCGCCCTGCCCTTCGGGCACCGCTTCCTGCATGCACTGCGCGCGAAAGCGCACCAGCGGCAACGCGTCGGCGAACGCCAACGATCCCGCCGCGACCAGTGCACTGTATTCGCCGAGGCTGTGACCGGCAACGAGATGCGGCAGCGGTCCGCCGAGCGCCTGCCAGGCGCGGTACGCGGCAACGCCGGCGACCAGCATTGCCGGTTGCGTGTTGATCGTGAGATCGAGCTGTTCCTCGGGTCCCTCGTCCAGCAGATGCACGAACGCTTCGCCCAGGATGCGCGCGGCCTCGGCACGCACGTGGTCCACCCCCGGCAGGCCGGCATAGGCGCGCAGCATTCCGACCGACTGCGAACCCTGGCCCGGAAAAAGCATTGCCAGCTTCATCATCCTGGACTACATCGTCGCGAGCACCGCGCCCCAGGTGAATCCGCCACCGACGCCCTCCAGCAGGACCCGGTGACCGGCACGGATTTTTCCTGCGCGCACATACTCGTCCAGAGCAAGCGGCACCGAGGCGGCGGAAGTGTTGCCGTGCCGGTCGACGGTCACGACCAGGCGCTCGCGCGGCAGGCCGAGCTTGCGCGCGCATGCCTCCAGAATCCGTACGTTGGCCTGGTGCGGAATCAGCCAGTCGATGTCGGCAACCGTCATCCCCGCCGCCTGCACTGTTTCACGCGCCACCTCGTCGAGGACTTTCACGGCGAATTTGAAGACCTGGTTGCCCTGCATCTGCAGGTAGGGAGACCCGACGATGCGGCCGCCGCACACGTTTCCCGGTACCGAAAGCGCCTCCGCGAAGCTGCCGTCGGCGTGCAGCACGGCGGCATGGATGCCAGGCGCCGCGCCGGCGGCGAGCACCACCGCGCCGGCGCCATCGCCGAACAGCACGCAGGTCGCGCGATCGTTCCAGTCCATGATTCGCGAGAACACTTCGGTACCGACCACCAGCGCCCGTTTGTTCATCCCCGCCCGGATGAAGCTGTCGGCGGTTGCAAGCCCGTACACGAATCCGCTGCACACCGCCTGCACATCGAACGCGGGGCAATCGCGAATTCCGAGCTTGGCCTGCAGCAGGCAGGCCGTGCTGGGGAACACCTGGTCGGGGGTCGAAGTGGCGACGATGATGAGGTCGATGTCCGCGGGAGCGAGCTGGGCGGCGGCGAGCGCCCCGCGGCTTGCCTCGAGCGCGAGGTCGCTCGCGGCCTGCGATTCGTCGGCGATGCGCCGCTCCACGATCCCGGTGCGCTCGCGGATCCATGCATCGCTCGTATCAAGGCGCGCAGCGAATTCCTCGTTCTTCACCACGCGCGGCGGCAGATAGCTGCCCGAGCCGACGATGCGGGAATAGGTCATTCGGCGACGGCCTGGCGCGCCGGTTCGTGCGACCGGGTCTCCGCCATGCGGCGGGAAATCCGCTCCACGACCTCGTTCCGCACTTCGTCCTCCGCGCGCTGCAACGCCTGGCCGAACGCGTACTCGTCGGCCGAACCGTGGCTCTTGATCACGATGCCGCGCAGCCCGAGCAGGCTTGCGCCGTTGTAACGGCGGTGGTCCAGACGGTCACGCACCGCCTTCAGTACCGGAACCGAGAACAGCGCGGCGATCCTGCGCAGCGGGTTGCGCGTGAACTCCTCCTTGAGCGTCGCCGCCATCATCTGCGCCACGCCCTCGGATGCCTTGAGTACGGCGTTGCCGACGAAGCCATCGCACACGACGACATCGGCCGTGCCCTTGTAGATATCGTCCCCTTCGACGTTGCCGCAGAAGTTGAGCCCGCTTTCGCGCAGCAGCTCGGCGGCGCGCTTGACCGTGTCGTTGCCCTTGATGTCCTCGACGCCAATGTTGAGAAGGCCGACGGTCGGCCGGTCCTGGTGTTCGACGGCAGCCACCAGCATCGCGCCCATGACCCCGAACTGCATCAGCTGCTCGGGCGTGCAATCGACGTTCGCACCCAGGTCGAGCACGTAGGTGTAGCCGCCGCGCATGTTCGGCAGGACGCTCGCGATTGCCGGCCGATCGATCCCCGGCAGGGTCTTGAGCACGAACCTCGCGATCGCCATCAGTGCCCCGGTATTGCCCGCGCTCACGCACGCGTGCGCCCGGCCGTCCTTCACCAGGTTGACCGCGACGCGCATCGAAGAATCCTTCTTGTAGCGCAGGGCTTGTCCCGGCGGCTCGTCCATGGTCACGACCTCGGCCGCATGTTGAAGCAGGATGGTCGGTCCCGACTTGGCGCCCTGCGCATCCAGTGCGGCCTGGAGCGCGTCGCGCAGACCGACCAGCACCAGGCTTACGCTGCTGCGCCGGCGCTGAAACGAGAGCGCCGCAGGCACCGTAACGGTCGGGCCGTGATCGCCCCCCATGCAATCGACGGCAATGGTGATCGTCATGTGCGCGCGTTTGCCCGGCGCAGGGCAGCACGCAGCCGCAGGCTCGCGCTAGTCCTCTTTGCCCTTGGCGACTTTCTTGCCGCGGTAATACCCGGTGGGGCTGATGTGGTGGCGCAGGTGCACTTCGCCGGTCGTCGGCTCGACCGCCAGCGCCGGGTTGGCGAGCGAATCGTGCGAGCGATGCATGCCGCGCTTGGAAGGGGTTTTCCTGTTCTGTGGAACGGCCATTTTCGACTCCTCATGAAATCCTGGACGCCACCCCCGCGGGTTGGCATCCCATTGCGTTCGGGCTAGCGTTTCGCGTCGAGCAGACCGCGCAGGCCGGCAAACGGTTTCGGCCTCGTCGAGGCGCCCTCCTCGCACGGGCGCGATTCGCAGCGCTCATGCCGCGGCGCATACGGGATCGCGAGCAGCACTTCCTCTTCGATCAGATCGTGCACCGCCATGTCCATCGCCGCCACGATCCGATCCGGACCGTCTGGCTCCACCGGCAGCGCGGCGATCTCGCGTTCGCCGGCATGGAGCAGCAGCGTCGCGTCGGCGAGGAGCGGCTGCTCGATCGGTTCCAGACAACGCTGACAGGTCAAATGCAGCATCCCGGTGACCCGCAGCCGCAGCGCCGGGCGCCCCTGCACTTCCGGGATGCCCTGCAGCTCGTAGCGAAAGCAGCCCGCTGCAGAATGAAGCGCTTGCGTCAGGCGCTCAAAGTCCGCCACCGGCCACTCGCCGCTCAGCTTTGATCCGGCCTGTGCGAACTCCATCCCGTCGATCAGCGGCCGGTGCAGCATGGCGCGCGAATGATATCATCGAGGAAAAATCCCGTCAAAACAAAGTCATGGCGCAATCCCGGAGACTCGTGCTTGCTTCTGCCTCGCCCTATCGCAGGCAGCTGCTCACGCGCCTTGGCCTGCAGTTCGAGTGCGCTGATCCCGGGCTGCACGAATCGCCCCTTCCGGGAGAAAGCGCGGTGGCGACCGCGGAGCGGCTCGCCCTGCTCAAGGCACATGCCGTCGCACCGCGCTTTCCAGGTGCGCTGATCATCGGGTCTGACCAGGTCGCCTCCTGCGATGGCATTCGCCTCGGCAAGCCGGGCAATCATCAAGCTGCGGTACGGCAGCTGACAGGCCTGAGCGGCCGGCAGGCTGATTTTCACACCGCTGTATGCGTCCTCGATTCCTCGGATGGCCGGGTGCACTGCCGCGCGGTCCCCTGCCGGGTCACGTTCCGCCGCCTTACGCGCGAGCAGATCGAAGCCTACCTGCGTCGCGAGCAACCCTACGACTGCGCGGGCAGCGCCAAGTCGGAAGGCCTCGGGATCGCGCTCGTCGAGCGCATCGAAACGCACGACCCGACTTCGCTGGTCGGGCTGCCGCTCATCGCGCTGACGGATCTGCTCGCGGATGCGGGGTTGCCGGTCGTCGGCTGATGCCCGTTCTGTACGCCATCCCGGCGCCGCTCGGCGGCCCGCCGGAAAGGGTTCTGCCTCCAGCGACCGCCGAGCGCCTGCGCAGCCTGCGTGATTTCGTGGCGGAAAACCCCAAGTCCGCGCGGGCGATGCTCGCGGCGCTCGGCATGCCGTGCGCGCTGCGCGAAATCAGCCTGCAGCGGCTGGACGAAAATACTCCGGTGGCCGAGGTGCCGGCGCTCCTCGAACCGCTGCGCCAGGGTCGGGCGCTGGGACTGCTTCCCGAGGCGGGGTGCCCGGCAGTCGCCGATCCCGGCGCCCTGCTGATCGAAGCCGCCTACCGGGAGGGGTTCCGGGTTGCGCCGCTGG
>CAZXAR010000067.1:12843-17017 GCA_964638135.1 uncultured Enterobacteriaceae bacterium
TCGCGCCGTGCGCGCGAAACCCAGATCTTCATCGAGACGCCGTACCGCAACCAGGCGCTGCTGGAGGCGCTTCTGGAGACCTGCGCGCCGCAGACGCGGCTTTGCATCGCGAGCGATCTCACGCTGCCCACCGAGCAGATCGGCACGCAGACGATTGCCGGCTGGCGCCGCGCGCGCGCCACGCCGGGCAAGCGCCCGGCGGTGTTCCTGCTGCTGTCGGCTTAGCGAAACGATGCGCCGCTGCGGGCGGCGAATTCGAGCAGGCCGCTCGCCACGCCGGCACCGAAGCGCCGCGCGACTTTTTCGGCCAGGTTCTCCTTCTGCGTGTAGTCGACGATCGTTTCCGCTTTGACCACTTCGCGCGCGACGTAATCCAGGCTGCCGAACGCGTCCGCGAGCCCCAGCTCGACACTGCGTGCACCGCTCCAGATCAACCCGGAAAACAGATCGGGATTTTCCTTCAGGCGCCTGCCCCTGCCTTCGCGCACCGTGGCGATGAACTGGTTGTGGATCTCGTTCATCAGCTCCTGCGCGTACTGCCTGTGCCGATCCTCGAGCGGCAGGAAGGGGTCGAGCATCCCCTTGTTCTCCCCCGCAGTGAGCAACCGTCGCTCGATGCCGAGCTTTTCCATCAGGCCGGTGACGCCGAATCCGTCCATTCGCACGCCGATCGAGCCGAGGAGGCTCGACTTGCCGACGAAAATGCGCTCGGCACCCACGGCGACGTAATAGCCGCCGGAGGCGCACAGGTCCTCGACCACCGCATAAAGCGGGATGTGGGGATGCTTCTGCCGAAGCCGCCGCATCTCCTCGTAGATCGTGTGCGCCTGCACCGGGCTGCCGCCGGGCGAATTGATGCGCAGAACCACGCCCTGGGTCTTCTTGTCCTTGAAGGCGGCATTCAGCGACGCCGTGATCTTTTCCGCGCTCGCGTCGGCGCCCGGCGCGATCAGGCCGTTGATCTCGACCAGCGCCGTGTGCATTGCATCGCGTCCTTCCCTGTCCTTCCAGTCCACCGCAAGCAGCAGCAGGGCCGTCAGGTAGGCAAAGGTCAGCAGCTTGAAGAAGATTCCCCATTGGCGCGCGCGCCGCTGTTCCTTCAGCGCTGCGGTCGCGAGCTTTTCGATCACCTCGCGCTCCCAGCGTTCTTCGTGCTCAGTCATCTTCCGATCCCAGGTAGAAAATCGCCCCGTCGCGCTCCTCGACCTGCAGACGGACCAGGGCCGTTTCGCCACACGGACCGCCGAGACATCTGCCGCTCGAGGCGTCGTACGTCGCGCCGTGCGTCGAGCATATCAAATGGCGCCCCTCGGAGTCGAAAAATTCGCCCTCGCGGAAATCGAGCTCCATCGGCAGGTGGCCGCAGCGATTCCGGTAGGCCTGAACGCGCCCGCGGTATCGGAGGACGAATGCTGCCGCGCGCTCCCCGAAGTACTCCACTTCAAAGCGTATGCCTCGGCCCGAGTCGGCAAGGGTCGCCGCAGCGCAAATCAGGCGTGGTTCTCGAGCCATTCCGCCAACTCTCCCACGCTGGACACGCACCCGAGCGGATCGAGCGCCCGCAGCGCCTGCTCCGGGTGCGCGCCATACGTGACGCCGATTGCCGCTACGCCCGCGTTCCTGGCCATCTCCAGGTCGTGCGAGGTGTCGCCGATCATAAGCGACGACGCGGGCGTCACTTCAAGCTCGCGCAGGAGTTCGAGCAGCATCGCCGGGCTGGGCTTGGGACTGGTTTCGTCGCCGCATCGCGTCGCCACGAAATGCCGGCCCAGGCCGCTCGCGTCGAGCGAGCGCTCGAGTCCGCGCCGGCTCTTGCCGGTCGCGACCGCAAGCCAGTGACCGCGCTCGTTCAGCCGTTCGAGCAGTTCGCGTACGCCGGGAAACAGCTGCACCGATTCCTCGCGCGCCACGAAATGCCTGCGGTAGCACTCGACAAATGCGAGGTATTGCGCCGCGGGAAGCGACGGCACCGCAAGGCGCAGCGAATCGTGCAGTCCCAGGCCGATCACATGGCTCGCGGTTTCGCGGTCCGGCACCGGCAACCCCATCTCGCGCGCCGCCTCCTGGATGCAGTCCGTGATCGTTCCCGCGGAATCGATCAGCGTCCCGTCCCAGTCGAACACGATCAGGGAAAAGCGGCGTTCAGCCCGCATGGTCCGGGAATTGTGCCTGCACGAAGCGCCGCATGTCCGGCGGCAGCGCCGATTCGAGCGCAAACCGCTTGCCGCTCGCGGGATGTGCGAACGAAATGCGCTCCGCGTGCAGTAGGAGTCGCCGCACGCCCTGCCTCGCCAGTGCGCGGTTGCGTTCGAAATCGCCGTATTTGTCGTCGCCCACGATCGGGTGCCCGGCGTGTGCAAGGTGGACGCGAATCTGGTGCGTGCGGCCAGTCAGAAGCCGCACTTCGAGCAGGCTGAAATGCGCCGACACCGCAAGTGGACGAACCTGCGTAACCGCTTGCTGCCCGTCGCTGTGCACGCTCACGCGCCGCTCGCCGCGCGCCGTGACGTACTTGTGCAGCGCCTCGCGCAACTCGCGCGCCCCGCCCGGCCAGCGCCCATTCACGATCGCGCGATAGGTCTTTTCCACCTCGCCGTCGCGCAGCATGCGGTGCAGTGCGACGAGGGCGGCGCGCTTCTTCGCAAGGAGCAGCAACCCCGAAGTAGCGCGGTCGAGCCGGTGTGCAAGCTCCAGCACCTTCGCCCTCGGCCGCGCAGCGCGCAGGGACTCGATCACGCCGTGGCTCACGCCGCTGCCGCCGTGCACTGCAATGCCCGACGGCTTGTCGATCACGAGCAGTGCGTCGTCCTCGTAGACAATCGGCAGGTGAAGTGGCCGCAGCGCCGGGCGCTCGGCCCTTTCCGCGAGCCGCACGGGCGGCACCCGGACCCGGTCGCCCGCGCGCAGCCGATGACCCGGTTTCACCCGCGCGCTGTTCACGCGGACCTCTCCGCTGCGCAGCACCCGATAGACATGGCTCTTCGGCACGCCCTTCAGGCGCCGCAGCAGGAAATTGTCGACACGCTGCGCGGCGCCCTCTTCACCGACTTCGAGTACCGTGGCGCGTGCCTTGCTTAAGTCATTCATTCTGCGTATGATCTCGCGGTCTGCTTCGAGCCGCGAGGCACAGGGACCGCAAGACGCGATGAGCGCAAGCCGCGCGCCGGAACCTGCAATCCGCCTCCTGTACGGCCACAGCCGGACCTGAAGCAGTGGTTAATCTCGCTCACCAAAAGTAGCGATCATGATAGTACTGGAAACGCGCGCAGAGGGTTTTTCCCGCTGTAGGAAACACGCCGGCGCCCCTTAAGGAAGGGCGCATCGATTCCGGACACGCCAACGTCACTCATTCCTATTGACGCGTCACCCACTAGGAGAACACTGACCAACCGAGCACCGGGTCTCCTGCGCGCGCAGGAGAACAGGAAGTGAAACGCATGTTATTCAACGCGACGCAGCAGGAAGAGCTGCGCGTCGCAATCGTCGATGGTCAGAAGCTGGTCGACCTCGACATCGAATCGGCAAACAGGGAACAGCGCAAGAGCAACATCTACAAGGGAGTCATCACCCGGATCGAGCCCAGCCTTGAAGCCGCCTTCGTCGAGTACGGCGAGGAGCGGCACGGGTTTCTGCCCTTCAAGGAAATCGCCAAGAGCTTCTTCCGTCCCGGCGCCGAGGCGGGCCGCGGGCGGATCCAGGACGCGGTCTCCGAGGGCCAGGAGCTCATCGTCCAGGTGGAGAAGGACGAGCGCGGCAGCAAGGGGGCGGCCCTCACCACGTTCATCAGCCTTGCCGGCCGCTATCTGGTGCTGATGCCGAACAATCCGCGCGGCGGCGGCGTCTCGCGCCGCGTCGAGGGCGAGGACCGGAACGAGCTGCGCGACACGCTCGACCGGCTCGAAATGCCCGAGGGCATGAGCGTGATCGCGCGAACCGCCGCGATCGGGCGTTCGCTCGAGGAGCTGCAGTGGGACCTCAACTACCTGCTGCAGCTCTGGCGCGCGATCGAGAGCGCCGCCGCCGACCGCACGCCGGGCCCCGACGGCAGGTACACGGCCCGCCCGTTTCTCATCTACCTCGAGTCGAGCCTGGTGATCCGCGCGATCCGCGACTATTTCCAGCCCGACATCGGCGAGATCCTGATCGACACCGAGGAGATCTACGAGCAGGCGCG
>CAZXAR010000068.1:0-16367 GCA_964638135.1 uncultured Enterobacteriaceae bacterium
CCGCCGAGCAATGTCGCAGAAACAAAAACGCCCGCTGCCAGGCGGGCGCCTCTGCACACGAACCGCAAGCCTGCGATCACGACCTTCTGATGATGAACAGCCAGAACAGGTAGACCACGACCGCGAGGATGACGACGCCCGTGAAATCACCGCCCGCGGGCAGCGCCTGCAGCTTGCCGGCGAGCGCGCGCACCTCCTCGTCGGTGAGCGCCGCCACGCGCTCCTGCGCGCTCGCGGGATCCACGCCGAGCGCCTGCAGCTGGCGCGCGACGTCGGCGCGGCCGAGCACGTTCAGCACCGCGGCGCGGTCGGCCGAAGCCGATGCGACCGCTGCCTCGGTCGAAATGACTCCCGCCTGGGCGAAGTGGTACGGAATCCATGCCATCAGCACGACGAGCATCCGGCAAAGCGTTCTTGTGAGTACGGATTTCATGCGCAACTCCTCTCGGAATCGAGGGCAAAGGGCGAAAACGGTCGCCCGGTCGGCAAATCGCGGCGGCGTTAGCGGAAGAAGAAGTACCAAACCAGGACGCCGATGAGAATGACCGCGACCCAGCCCGCCGAGTCGGCACCGGCGGGAAGCGACTGCAGCTTGCCGGCGAGCGAGCGCACTTCTTCGTCGGTGAGCGCCGCCACGCGCTCCTGCGCGGTCGCGGGATCCACGCCGAGCGCCTGCAACTGGCGCGCGACGTCGGCGCGGCCGATCAGGCTCAGCACCGCGGCGCGGTCGCTTTGCGCCGAAGCAACCGCCTGATCGGTCGAGATGATTCCGGCCTGCGCTACATGCACCGGCATCCAGGCCATCAGCACGATCAACATCCGGCAAAGCGTCCTTGTCAATGCGGAGTTCATATTCGTGTCCTTGTAGGGTTGAAGGTGGCGGCGGGCGCAGCTCCCTCGGGTCCGGACCGCATCCTGCCGCGGGCCAATCTAGTACCCGGCCGGCGGCAAGTCAAGAAAGTGCTGGCGGGGTTGCCGACCGCGACCCGGAGCCTGCGGCCGCCCACGCGTAAAATCCGATCCCGCATCGTGAATTCGGGATCCGGGCCAATGAACGCGCAGCCGGTACTGGTCGTGGGCGGCGGAATCGGGGGCCTTGCCGCGGCGCTCGCGCTCGCGCGCAAGGGCCTGGCGGTGCGCGTGTTCGAGCAGGGCGCCGAGTTCGGCGAAATCGGCGCCGGGATCCAGCTCGGCCCGAACGTGTACCGCATGTTCGAAGTGCTCGGCCTCACCGAAGCGATCGAGCGCTACTCGGTGCACCCGGACAACCTCGTGATGATGGATGCGATCACGGGCGAGGAGGTGATCCGCGTCCCGGTGGGGAGCGCCGCGTTCCGCGAGCGCTTCGGCGGCTACCTCTACGGGGTGATCCATCGCGGCGACCTGCACCGGGTGCTGCTGGATGCGTGCCGGGCGGAGAACCGGGTCCGCCTCGAGGAAAACTGCAAGGGGATCGGCTACCGCGAAGAGGACGGCGCGGTGGCGCTCGAACTCGAAGGCGGCAAGCGCGCCGAAGGCTGCGCGCTCCTCGGTGCCGACGGCCTGTGGTCAAGAGTGCGCGCGCAACTCCTCGGCGACGGCAAGCCGCGCGTCTCCGGTCACATCGCGTACCGCGCCGTGCTGCCGCGTGCCGATGTGCCGGACGATCTTTGGCAGAACAACGTCGTGCTGTGGGCCGGGCCGAAGACGCACCTCGTGCACTATCCGCTGCGCCGCGGCGAGCTCTACAACCTGGTGGCGGTATTCCACAGCGACCGCTACGAGGAAGGCTGGGACGTGTTCGGCGACTCCGAAGAGCTGCGCGCGAAATTCGCCAACGAGCGGCCCGAGGTGGGGCGGCTGCTCGAGAAGATCAACGTGTGGAAGATGTGGGTGCTCTGCGACCGCGAGCCCGTGCGCCATTACGCGAAGGGGCGCGTCGCGCTGCTCGGCGATGCGGCGCATCCGATGCTGCAGTACCTCGCGCAAGGCGCCAACATGGCGATCGAGGACGCGGTGGTGATGGCGGCCTACGCCGAACTTGCCGGCTGGGACTTCGCGCGCGCCTTCCGCTGGTACGAGGACGCACGCTACCTGCGCAACGCACGCGTGCAGACGACCGCGCGCTACTACGGCGACATCTACCACGCGGCCGGCGTGGTGCGCGAGGTGCGCAACTGGTTCCTCGCCCCGCGGCCCGGCGCCGCTCCGGACGCGAAGCCGAGCTTCGAAGGCGTGGCCTGGCTCTACGACGGCATCCGCGTGCCCACGCAACCCCCGGGCTGATCGGCTTTGCAGTACCCTGTGGCAACTCGGCGTTCCCGATTTCGGGACGGATTCCGAGCCGATCGGAGGGAAGGACCATGAGAACCAGGCACTTTGCTTTTGCGGCTGCCCTGGCGTTGCTGTGCGCCACGGCCGCGTTCGCGCAGACCACCGCCACGCCACCGGCACCCAAGCCTGGCCCGCTCAAGGCCGAACGCGACAAATTGAAGGCCGATCGCCAGAAGCTCGAAGCGGACCGCGCGGAAATGAAGCGCGACGAGGCGCAGTTGAGGAAGGACCGCGCGGCGCTGGATGCGGCGAAAAAGACCGGCGACCCCGCGAAGATCCGGGCCGCGGAGGAGAAGTTGAAGGCAAGCCGTCAGGAGGTGCGCCGCGACCGCCGCGACGTGAGGCGGGACGAAGCGAGCGTCCAGCGCGACCGGGAGCGCCTGAGAGAAAGCCGGGCGCTGTCGCGCGAGGAACGCCGCGACGAGAGGCGCGCACGCGCCGAAGACCGCCGCGACGGCAAGGGCAAGAGCGGTTGGGCGCACGCCGAAAAGAAGGGCTACGGTCAGCGCGACCGCTGACAGCGACGGCAGTGCGCCGGGTAGCCGGCGCAGGAGCGGTCATTCGATCCTCAGCACTGCGCGCAAGCATCCACCGGCAGTCTCCTGTTCAGCCAGCCCGGCCCGGCGTTGCTGCCGGCCATGCCTTCCCTGACGTTGTAGACGCGGGTGAAGCCCTGGGACTGGAGGAATTTCTGGGCCTGGGTGGTGCGGTTTCCGGTGCGGCAGATGAGGGCGATGGGCGCATCCCTGTCGCCGCCCACCATGTCCAGGACGGATTTCAGCAGTACGTCCGCGCCGCGGTAGAAGTCCACGCGCCCAGAGCCCGCGGGGACGCCTGTCTGGCGCCACTCCTGCGGCGTGCGGATGTCGATCAGCCGGATTCTCCCTTCGCGGACGGCCGAAAAGGCCTCTGGCGCCGAGAGATCCGGCTCCGCGCCTGCGGTGGCTGCGGCGAGCGCCAGCAAAAAAGCGGGAACTGCACGAAGCGAGCTCATTGAAAGACTCCGAATTACCCGCGCCCCGTCGCGTAAACGCTACACCCACACCTGCAGCACGTAGTCGTACGCCGCCTGGGCGTTCGTCATGTCCACGCGCTGCAGCCTGATGCGGTAGCCGTCCTTGGTCTTGCGCAGGTGATGGGTGTAGCCGCCCGCAAAGTGGCGCACCTCGTCGCGGCGCAGCTCGATCATGTGAAAGCGCGAGCGCACCACCACTTCTCCACCGGGCGATTCCTTCTCGACCATCACATTGGCCACAACGTGATTGGTGCCCCATAGCGGGCGCTGCGACCAGGCGTCGGGGTGCAGCACGCGCTTCATCCTGACGGTCATCAGGTTCTTGTCCTCGGCAAAGATCGCCGGCATCCCCTCCCAGGTCTTGTGCGAGGGATCGGGCGGCATCCAGTACACGCCGTCCTCGGTAAAGAGATCGATGTAGTCCTGCCACTTTTTCGCGTCGAGCAGCGCCGCCTGCCGGTACAGGAACTGCTCCACCGTGTGCTGCGTGTCGCGGCCATCGAGTTTCACAACGCCCGCCTTGCGCGGCCCAGGTTTGCTCGCTTTTGCCATTCTCGTTCCCCGTCTCGCGTCCGCCCGCCCCTTACTGCTTCATGTACCCGACCCAGGCTTTCATCTGGTTGCGCATCGGCGCTTCCGACGTGCCCATGTTGGTCCCGGTCTCGACCACGCCGTCCTTTTCGATGTCGCGGCCGTAGTGGCGGCCGAAGGTGACCCAGTCCCCGCCGTCGGACGCCAGGCCCTGGTGGCATTTCCAGAAGTTCTCCAGGTCGTCGGCGTTGATCATCGTCGCCGGCGAGTTCACCAGGTTGTAGTAGGCAAGCGAGCGGCGATAGATCGCCTCGGGCGCGCCCTTCAGGCGGAAATGCCAGATCTCGGTGAGCGTCCGGTCCACGCCCAGCGGGCGCACCGCGCGCAGCTGCTGCAACGGCGACTGCACCGACAGGCCCGGGTAGATCAGCACGTGGTGGATGTTGACGCCGAAGATCTCTTCCATCCGCTTCCTGCCGTAGGCCCTCTGCATCACCTTTTCGTAGGCGAGCGTGTCCGGGTCCTTCGGCCGCAGGCCCATGTAGCCGGTGAGGATGCAGTGTCCGTACGGGTAGTTGAGCGTCTGGAAGCCGTCCCACTTCTCGATCGTCACCGCGGCGAACGCGGAGAGCATGTGGTAGGAGAGCGGCGCCTGGCCGGTCTTCTTCCTGACCTGTTTTTCGACCTCCATCGCCGCGCGGCCGGTGGACTGGTGCACCACCGACGGATGCAGCGCGTCGAGCTGGTTCTCGAGGAAGATTTTCCAGTTCGAGTGCTGGATGACGCGGAAGCAGTTCGGCACGATCTCCACTTCGCCCTCGGGGGCGCGGTCGCACATGTCGTCGAACGCGACCCTGGATGCGCCCAGGAATTCGAGCAACCCCGGGCCGTCCGGGGCGAGGCTTGCGAACACGAACCCGCGGTACGACTCCACGCGCGCCGCCTTTTTCATGTTGCAGTCGGGATTGCCGCGCCCGAAGCGGGTGCCTGCGTACCCCGACTCCATCATCGGAATGGTGCGCAGCGCGCCGTCGTGGTGGAACGTCCAGGCGTGGTACGAGCAGCGGAAGAACCCGCCGGCGTTGCCGTGGCGGTCGCCGCACATCATGTTGCCGCGGTGCGGGCAGCGGTTGTAGAGCACGTGGATCTTGCGGTCCTTGGCGCGCACCATCAGCATCGGCTGCCGGCCGATCTGCATCGCGTAGTAGTCGCCCGCCTTCGGCACCTGCGATTCGTGCCCGCAATAGATCCAGACGCGCTCATGGATGCGCTGCATCTCGAGCGCGAAGATCTGCGGGTCGGTATAGACCTCCCGGCGCACGCGGTCGGGTTCCACGAACCTGGAAAAGTCCGGAATGCGCTCCTGAAGCATGAACTCCTCCTCTGCAATTGATGGTGCGACGCACAAACGATTCGCCCCGAATGCGACTCGCTTGCAACTGCAAGCCCTTTTGCCCATATTACCGCTGCCGCGGCCCGCTGGCCGCGCAACGAGGGGGAACCATGAACGCACCGAGGAGCATGCGGGCGGCGCTGGTCGCCGGATTGACGCTATGCGCGTTTGCCGCGGGCGCGCCTGCCCAGACGGTCAAGATCGGAGTGGTGCTGCCTTACACCGGCGTCGGCGCCGAGTTCGCGCAGCAGGTCGATCGCGGCATCCAGATATTCATGAAGCTCAACCCGGATGCGTTCGGTCCCTACAAGGTCGAAATCGTGAAGCGCGATTCCAAGAACCCGGGCGGGGCCGAGGCCAAGACCGCGGTGCAGGAGCTGATCGCGCAGGACAAGGTCGACATCGTGACCGGATTCATCTACTCGCCCGACGCGATCGCCTCGGCGCCGCTGGTGACAGAAGCGAAGCGGCCGATGGTGATCATGAACGCCGGCACCGCATGGATCACGAATCTCTCGCCGATGATCTCGCGCGTGTCGTTTTCGATGTGGCATGCGGGGTTCGCGATGGGCGAGGCGGCGGCGAGGATCGTCAAGGCGAAAACCGCCGTCGTGGGGTACACGGATTACCCGCCGGGCAAGGACAGCCTGGATGCGTTCAAGCGCGGATTCGAGGCCGCGGGCGGCAAGGTGATCGACGAAATCCCGATGGGCGGCCCGGCGAAGGTGCCGGACTTCACGCCGTTCTTCCAGCGCGCCAAGGACAAGAAGCCCGACGTGTTCTTCGTGTTCGTTCCGGCGGGCGATCACGCCCTCAGCGTCGTAAAGACCTATGCGGCGCTCGGCATGCGGCAGGCCGGAATCAAGCTGATCGGACCCGGGGACATCACGCAGGACACCAAGCTGCAGGCGATGGGCGACGACGCGGTCGGCCTGATCACGGTGCATCACTACAACGCCGATCTCGACAATCCGGCGAACCAGCGCCTGGTCGCCGCGTGGCGCAAGGAGTACGGCGCCGATTCGACGCCGGACTTCATGGGCGTGCAGGGCTACGACGGAATGGCGGCGATCGCGCACGCGGTGGTGACTCTCAGGGGAAAAATCGACGCCGACAAGGCGATGGAGGCGCTCCGGGGCTGGAAGTTCAACAGCCCGCGCGGCCCGATCATGATCGACCCGGCGACGCGCGACGTCGTCATGAACGAATACCTGAGCGAGCTGGTGAAGAAGGACGGGCGCCTGGTGCAGAAGAACATGGGCGTCATCCAGGCGGTCAAGGACATGTGCAAGGAGCTGAAGGAAGGGCGGTGCAAGTAGCCGCGCCCGATTCCTCGCCCTTCGACACCCCGACCGCCGCCCTGCGTTTTCCGCCGGACGGCGGTTTTTTTTGCCGATGGATCTGACCAGCATTCTGCTCGGCGGGCTTGCGGCCGGCATGGTCCTGTTCATCGTCTCCGTCGGGCTGTCGGTCACCATGGGATTGATGGGCTTCGTCAATCTCGCGCACGGCGCATTCGCGATGCTGGGGGGCTACGCGATCGTGCTGTCCATGAGTGGCTGGGGCCTGCCGTTCCCGCTGGCGCTCGCGTTCGGCTTTGCGGCGGTTGGGGCTCTCTCGGTGGTCCTCGAGCGCTTGCTCTACGCGCGCCTGTATCGCGCCTCCGAACTCGATCAGGTGCTGTTCACGATCGGGCTGGTGCTGGTGACGATCGCGGCGGTCACGCTCACGGTCGGGCCGGAGACGCAGACCCTGGTGCTGCCCGAATGGCTGCGCGGTCAGACCGATCTCGGCGTAGTGCGCTACCGCACCTACAGCCTGATGCTGATCGCCGTCGGCGCGGCACTCATGGTCGGCCTGTGGCTCGGATTCGAACGCACCCGGCTCGGCGCCCAGATCCGCGCCGCGGTGGACAACCGCCGCATGGCCGAATCGCTCGGCGTGAATGTCCGGCGACTGTTCACCGTGACCTTCGCGCTCGGCAGCGGCCTCGCCGCGGTGGGCGGCGGCCTCGGCGCGGAGATCCTCGGCCTTGATCCGCAGTATCCGCTGCGGTATCTCGCGTATTTCCTGATCGTCGTCGCCGTCGGCGGGCTGGGGCGGGTGAGCGGCGTTTTTCTTGCGGCGCTGCTGATCGGCCTGCTCGACTTCGTGCTGAAGATCCAGTTTCCGAAAGGCGGCACCCTGTTCATTTACGCCCTGACGCTCGCGCTGCTGTTATGGCGCCCGCACGGCCTGTTCGGCCGGCGCAGCGGGTGAGCGCCGCCGCCGAAGCGCCGGGTCTTGCCGCGGCAAGCGCGCTTGCCCGGCGGCACCACGTGCGCTGGTGGGAAGCTCTGCCGTGGCTCGCGGGGATCGCCGCGTACTTCCTGTTTCCGAATTACCTCGCCTTCGGCACGCAGGTGCTGATCACGATCCTGTTTGCGCTGTCGCTCGACCTGGTGCTGGGCTACGCCGGAATCCTCACCCTGGGCCACGCCGCGTTTTTCGGCGCGGGCGCCTACACCGTCGGCATGCTCGCGCTGCACTGGGGCTGGAACGAGCCGCTGAGCGGGCTGCTCGCGGCGGCGATCGTGGCCGGTGCGATCGGCCTTGCGAGCGGCCTGGTGCTGCTCCGGACCCACGGACTGACGCTGCTCATGCTCACGCTTTGCACCATGGCGCTGCTCGAGGAGGGCGCGAACATGGCCTCGGCGTACACCGGCGGCTTCGACGGCATGCCGGGGTTGAAGTACGCGCCGCTGCTCGGCCTGTTTCCCTTCGATCTGCTGTATTTCCGCTCGCAGTACGTGTACGCGCTCGCGCTGCTGTTCGCCTGCTTCGTCGTGGTGCGCGTGCTGGTGCATTCGCATTTCGGCCTGAGCCTCACCGGCATACGCGAAAACGTGATCCGCATGCACGCGGTGGGCGCTCCCGTGCGCGCTCGCCTCGTGACGGTCTATTCGGTCTCCGCCGCGCTCGCCGGCGTCGCGGGGGCGCTGTTCGCGCAGTCCAACGCGTACGTGAACCTCTCGGTGCTCAGCCTGGAGCGCGCCGCGGGCGTGCTGATCGTGCTGATCCTGGGCGGATACGGCCGCCTGTATGGAGCTTTCGTGGGAGCCGTCGCCTACATGGTGCTCGAGCACGCGCTCGCCAAGGCGTATCCGACCGGCTGGCAGCTCGGCGTGGGACTCGCGCTGATGGTGGTCGCGCTGTACGCGCGCAACGGCATGCTGGGACTCGCCGACGCGCTGCGGCGGCGACTTCGCGGCGGGCGCGGACGATGACCGCTGCGCTGCTCGAAACCCGCGGCCTGTGCAAGAGTTTCGGCGCGCTGGACGTGGCGCGCGAAATCGATTTCCGCCTGGAGCGCGGCGCGCGCCAGGCGCTCATCGGGCCCAACGGCGCCGGCAAGACGACATTCCTGAATCTCCTCACGGGGCTGCTGCGGCCCTCGCGCGGGAGCGTGCTGCTCAAGGGCGAGGACGTGACTTCGCTCGCCCAGGCGAAGCGCGTGAAGCGCGGCATCGCGCGCACCTTCCAGATCAACCAGCTGTTTCGCGGCCTGACGGTGCTCGAGAACGTTTGCATCGCGGTCGCCGAGCGTCTGGGGGCCGGCGGATCGATGCTGCGCGCCGCGGGAGAGCGCAGCGACGTGATCGCCGAAGCGACGCGCCTGCTCGCCACCCTGAGACTCGCCGACGACGCCGGACGGCGCATCGGCGAGCTGCCCTACGGCCGCCAGCGCCTGGTCGAGATCGCGATCGCGCTCGGCCTGCGTCCGCAGGTGCTGCTGCTCGATGAGCCGGCGGCCGGGACCCCGAGCGCCGAAAGCCACATTCTGTTCGATGCGATCGCCGGCCTGCCGGACGAGATCGCCGTTCTCATCATCGAGCACGACATGGATTTCGTGTTCCGCTTCGCCGAGCGCATCACGGTGATGGTGAACGGCGCGATCTACGCCGAAGGGACCCCCGGGGCGATCGCCGCCGATCGCAATGTGCGCGCGGTCTATCTCGGCAGCGCAGTCGATGCCTGACGGGCTGCGGCTGCAGGGCGTGTCGGCCGGCTACGGCGAGACCGTGGTGCTCGAGTCGATCGAGCTCGAACTCGCCGCCGGCGAATGCCTCAGCGTGATCGGCCGCAACGGCGTAGGCAAGTCGACCCTGCTTGCGACGATCATGGGGCATACCACGCTGCATTCGGGCCGGATCGCGATCGGCACCCGCCGCATCGAGGCGGCCGCGGTGCACGAACGGGCGCTTGCCGGGCTGGGCTTCGTGCCCCAGGAGCGCGAGATCTTTCCCTCGCTCACGGTGCGCGAGAACCTCGAGCTCGGAGCGCGCCCCGGGCCGTGGAATCTGGAGCGCGTCTTCGCGCTCTTTCCCAACCTGAAGGAACGGCTTCAGTACGCGGGCGGCCACCTTTCCGGAGGCGAGCAGCAGATGCTCGCGATCGCGCGCGCGCTCATGACCAATCCGTCGGTGCTGCTGATGGACGAGCCGACCGAGGGGCTCTCGCCGCTCCTCGTCGAGGCGCTCGTGCGCGTGCTCGCGCAGCTGCGCGCGCGGAGCGCGCTTTCGGTCGTGCTGGTCGAGCAAAATAGCCGGGTCGCGCTCGAGTTTTCGGAGCGCACCGTGGTGATGGACCGGGGAAGGATCGTCTACGACGGCGCCTCGGCGCGCCTGCGCGGGGACCCCGAGTACCTGGCAAGCCTGGTGGCGGCGCAGTGAGCCGCGCTGCCGCGAAGCCGGCCCGGCAGGGCTACACTAACGCCGTGAAAGATTCGCCCGCGCAAAGCGCGTTTCGCAGCATCCAGGACCTGATTGCCACGGCCACCGGCGCGCCGCTCGCGGGCGAGGCCGCGCTTCGGCTGCAGGAGATCGTGAAGGGCCTCGCGGCGCCCGCATCCGCCTCCCAGGCGCGCGAGGGTTTCCTTGCCCGCGAGGTGACGATCCTGCTTGCCGACCTGCGCGGCTTCACCGCGGTCGCCGCCACCCACACGGCCGGCGTGGTGCTGGAGATGCTCAACCGCTATCTCGTGCGCATGAGCGAAATCATCATCCGCAGCCGCGGCACGATCGACAAGTTCATGGGCGACGCGATCATGGTGCTGTTCGGCGCTCCGGTCGCCTACCCGGACGACGTCCAGCAGGCAATCGCCTGCGCGGTGCACATGCAGGTCGCGATGGACGAGCTGAACGAGTACCACCGCAACCTCGGTCTGCCGGAAATGTTCATGGGCGTCGGCATCAACACCGGCACGGTGATGGCGGGGCTGCTCGGCTCGGAGGCCTACTCCGAGTACACGGTCATCGGCGACGAAGTGAACCTCGCCTCCCGCATCGAGGCGTTCAGCCTGCGCGGCCAGGTGCTGATCGGCGAAAACACCTACGCGCGCTGCGCCGACTTCCTCGACGCGGAGCAGCCGATCAGCGTGCTCGTCAAGGGCAAGCCCGAGCCGGTCCTGCTGCGCGAAGTGCTCGGCATCCCGTCGCTCGGCCTGCAGGTGCCGCGCCGCGAGATCCGCCGCAGTCCGCGCGTCGAGGCGACGATCCCGTTCTCCTGCCGCAAAGTGGAAAACAAGATCGTCGCCGCGGAAGTGCGCGACGGCAAGACGCGCGACCTGAGCTACCACGGCATGCTGGCGGAGTTCGATGAACCGCTGCCGGCGATGACCGACATCCGGCTCGAGCTCGATCTCTCGCTGCTCGGACGCCGGGCGACCGAGCTCTACGCGAAGACGCTCAAGACCTTCCAGGTGGACGGGCGGCAGCTCACGGCGGTCGAGTTCACCTCCACCAGCGCCGAGACCGCGGGCGACATCCGCCGCTTCGTCCAGCTGCTGATGCAGGGGGGCGCGACGAAGTAGGCGGCGCTCCGCTGCGGTGGTGCTAGTATTCGCGGCAGGCTGATTTCGGCCAATGCGACGGGACGTCTTCACTCAGCTGGACCTCCGGGAAACGCCTGCGTACACGATTGGCGACGCGGCGGCGTATCTGCGCCTGCCGCCTTCGACGCTGCGCGCGTGGACGATGGGGCAGCGTTACCGGGTGCGTGACACGGCAAAGTTCTTCAAGCCGGTGATCGAGATCGCCGACCGCAAGAACCGCCAGCTGTCCTTCATCAACCTCGTCGAAGCCTTTGTCCTTGCGGGCATCCGGCGGGAACACGAGATCCCGCTGCCGAAGGTGCGAAAGACGGTGGATTACCTCCGGCGCGCGTTCAGGACCCGGAGGCCGCTCGCGGAAGAACAGTTCCAGACCGACGGCGTGAACCTCCTCGTGGAAAAGATGGGCGCTCTGATCGGCGCTTCGCAGGAAGGTCAGATCCAGATGCGCGAGGTTCTGCTCGACCGGCTGCAGCGGGTGCGCCGCGACCCGAAAGGGATTCCGGAGAAGATCGTGCTCTTTCCCGCTCCTGCCGGAAAGACCGGGAGCGCCGATGTAATCATCGATCCACGGCTGTCCTTCGGCCGTCCGGTACTCGATCGCCTGGGCGTGCGCACGGCGATTCTCGCCGAGCGCTTCGACGCCGGCGACGACGTCGACGTCCTGGCGCGCGACTATGCGATTCCGCTCGAGGCGGTCCAGAATGCCATCCGCTGCGAGCGCCGCGCAGCGTAGGGCCAAGCGTCTCGCCTCACTCACCTTTTTCCTGGATCACCAGATCGGCCGCTACGCAGTAGCCGAAGCGCTGCGCGCCGCAGGGGCGAAGGTCGAAGTGCACCTGGACCATTTCCGCGGCGACACGCCCGACACCGAGTGGATCCCTGAGGTCGCCCGAGGCGGCTGGGTGCTGATCACCAAAGACCAGAACATCCGACGTAGCCCGCTTGAGCGAGCCGCCTACCAGGCCGCGAAGCTCCGCGGCTTTGTCGCCACCGGCAAGGACATGAACGCCAAGGAGCTCGGCGAGCTTCTGGTCCGCTGCCTTCCAGGAATGGTTCGCCGAGCGGCTGGTCGCCCTGGGCCGCTGCTATTCACAATCTCGCGCGGCGGGACTTTCACAAAGCTTCTATGACGAGCGGCGCTCGAGACAGGCGACCCGTGCTTCCGCGCGCTGCTACTGCCTGCGGGCGGCCTCGTACAAGGGCAGCACCCGCGGCAGGTTGGCCTCGATTTCCTTGATGCGCGTCGCGTGCGAGGGGTGCGTGGACAGAAACTGCGGCGGCTGGCCGCGCCCGCTCTGCGCCGCGAGGCGCTGCATCTTGTGCCACACCGAGGCGGCCGCGCGCGGATCGAATCCGGCGCGCGCCGCGAGTTCCATGCCGACGAGGTCGGAATCGGATTCCTGCCGGCGCGCGTAGGGAAGCGTCACCGCCAGATCGGCCGCCCGCGCGAGGAGCTCGGTCGAGAGCTGGCCGAGGTTGAGGAGCGCGGCGGCGACCGTGATGCCGACGCTTTTCAGCACCTGCTCGGACATCCGCGCGCGGCCGTGCTCGAGCAGGGCGTGCGCGATCTCGTGCCCCATCACCGCGGCAACCTCGTCGTCGGTGAGGCCGAGCGAATCCAGGATCCCGCTGAAGAACGCGATCTTGCCGCCCGGCATGCAAAACGCGTTCACGCTATTCGAGCCGATCAGGTTCACTTCCCAGCGCCAGCGCTGCGCGTCCGGATTGAAGCGCGCCGAGTGCGGGATGAGGGCGCGCGCGACGTTGCGCAGGCGCTCGACCTGGCGCCGGTCGGTGTTGAGCGCGCCCTTCTGCGCCGCGGCGCGCATCAGTTGCGCATACTGCTGGCCGGCACTGCGCTCCACGGTCGAGGCGGGCAAGAGGAGCAGGCGGCTCTTGCGCACATCGACGCCTTCGGAGGGCTGTTGCGCGAGCGCCCCGGCCGCGCCGAGCGCAAGCACGAACGCCGCGAGCGAGGCCTTCACAGCGAGTCGTAGTGCTCGGCCATCCGCCTGCGCGCGGCCTCGTCGGGAAGGGCGCCGTAGCCGGCGGCGAGGTTGTCGAGCATGTGATCGAGCCGGCCGGTGCCCGGGATGGCGCAGGTCACCGCCGGGTGCCCCAGGATCCACTTGAGGAAATACTGCGCCCAGCTCGCGATGCCCAGTTCCGCCGCCCAGGCGGGGAGCGCCCGCCCGCGCACGCGGCGGAACATCGCCCCTTCGGCGAACGGCCGGTTGGCGATGACCGCGATGCCGCGCTCCTTGGCAAGCGGCAGCAGGCGCTCGGCCGAGTCGGGCTCGGCGAGCGAATAGTTGATCTGCAGGAAGTCGAACTGCCTGGTCCTGAGCAGGCGCTCGATCTCGGCGTAGGCCGAGGCGACGTAGTGCGTGATGCCGGTGTAGCGCACGCGCCCCTGCTGTTTCCAGTCCGCGAGCGTCCTCGCGTGCGTCGCGACATCGAGCAGGTTATGCACCTGCATCAGGTCGATGCGCTTCGCCCGCAGGCGCGAGAACGACAACTGCATCTGGCGGATGCCTTCGTCGCGGCCGCTCGTCCACACCTTGGTCGCGAAAAAGAGCCGCCCGTGCACGCCCAGCCCGGCGGCGAGATCGCCGAGCACCGCTTCGCTCGTGCCGTACATCGGCGAGGAATCCACCACCTTGGCGCCGGCGCGCGCGAACGCGCCGAGCGCCTCGCGCAGCACCGCACGCCGCGCCGCATCGTTGCCGACATCGAACACCTGCCAGGTCCCGAGCCCGATGACGGGCAGGCGCTCGCCCGTGGCGGGCACCGCGCGCGCGGCGAGCGGCGCGCCTTGAGCGTGCGCGCGCGCGGCGGCGATCGTCGCGGCCAAGCCTGCGAGCGAGCGGAGCATCGTGCGCCTTGTGCGATCCATGCGCGCATTCTAGTAAAGTCGCTTCTCGCGGGAGGAGCGGGCGATGGCCGTCCACGGCAAGACGGTGCTTGAGCGATGGATGGTGCGGGCGGCCGCGGTGCGACCCGGCGATGTCGCGGCGCTCGGCTGGTCGTTCGCCTATTTCTTCTTCCTGCTCGCCGGCTACTACGTGCTGCGGCCGCTGCGCGACGAGATGGGGGTTGCGGGCGGGGTGCGCAACCTGCAGTGGCTCTTCACGGCGACGTTCCTCACCCTGCTCGCCGCGGTGCCGCTCTATGGCGCGCTCGTCGCGCGCCTGCCGCGGCGGCGTTTCATCCCGATCGTGTATCACTTCTTCGTCGCCAACATCGCGCTCTTCTGGCTGCTGCTCGCGTTCGACTTCGGCACGCAGCACGTCGCGCGCGTCTTTTTCGTCTGGATCAGCGTGTTCAACCTGTTCGCGGTGTCGGTGTTCTGGTCGTTCATGGCCGACCTCTTCAGCGCCGAGCGGGGCAAGCGCCTGTTCGGCTTCATCGCCGCGGGCGGAAGCCTGGGCGCGCTCGCCGGGCCCGCGCTCACGATCGGGCTCGCGGTTCCGCTCGGCCCGGTGAACCTGCTGCTTGCCGCGGCGCTCATGCTCGAAGCAGCGGTCTTCTGCGCTTCGCGCCTGGAGGCGGCCGCCACCAGGGGCGAGGAGCCGCGAAGCGCGCCCGCCAACTGCGCCGCGCGCGCGGAAGGCACCCTGGGAGGCAACCCGCTTGCCGGGTTTTCGCTCCTTGTACGCTCGCCCTATCTCGCGGGGATCGCGCTCTGGGTGTCGCTCCTTTCGATCGCGGGGACGTTTCTTTACTTCCAGCAGGCGAATATCGTCGCCGCCGCGTCCGACGACCCGGCCGTGCGCACCCGCATGTTCGCCACCATCGATTTCGCGGTCGGCGCGCTCACGCTCGTGGTGCAGGTCTTCGCCACCGGCCGCCTGATGGCGCGCTTCGGAATCGGGCCTGCTGCGGCCGCGCTCCCCGCGGTGTTCGCGCTCGGCTTCGTCGCGCTTGCCGCCGCGCCGGTGCTCGCCATGGTGGTCGCGTTCCAGGCGCTTCAGCGCACGGTCAACTTCGCGCTTTCGAATCCGGCGCGCGAAGTGCTCTTCACGGTGCTCGCGCGCGAGGAAAAATACAAGGCGAAGAACGTGATCGACGTCGTCGTCTTTCGCGGCGCCGACGCTGCCGGCGGCTGGCTGTTCGCCGCGCTGCGTGGCGCCGGGCTTGACCTTTCCGCGATCTCGCTTGTGGTCGTTCCGGTCGGTATCGCCTGGCTTGCGCTTGCCCTCGGGCTCGGGCGCGCGCAGGAGCGCCGCGCGACGGCGCCGCCGCCTCCCCAGTGATGCGCCGCGCGCTCAGCGCGCGCGCTTCCCTCGGCTTTCCCGTCCGCGTCCGTCGGCCGTCTGCGGAACTCGCGCTAGTTTCAAGCGCGCTCGAACAATCCTCGGCCGACTTCCCCTCCCGGCCGCGGCCCGCCTCGGCGCCTCACGATGGGGACCCCTCGTGCCGGCGCCGTCCGCTGCGCCCTGCACGAGCCCTCTTGCGGCGGCTGCAGGTTATGCCGCAACGTCGACGTACTCCACGCGGCTCGCGGGTTCAGGGATCGGCATGCCGTCTTCGCGCATGCCGTCCAGATGAAACTCAATGGCTTCACGGATCTGCGCCTCGACCTCCTCGACAGTCGCGCCGGTGGCAACGCACCCGGGCAAATCGGGCACGTACGCGGAGTAGTTGCCTTCGGCCTTTTCGATCACGATCGCATAGCGCATACGAACCTCACTTCTTCATGCCAGCCTGCTTCAGAATGCTATTCAGTGTACCCGGCGCGAGGTCGTCGTTGGGCTTCCCGGGCACCGTGACTCGGCCCGGCTTGCTCGAATGCTTGAACTGACGATGGCTGCCTCGAGTTGCCACCAGAAACCAGCCATCTTCGCCCAGCATTCGCAGCGCCTCCCGGACCTTCATTCGGTGAGCATATCAAGTCCTCGGGCTCAGAACGGCCAATTGCGATGAGCACTCCCGAGACGTTGGCGCTATAGTACGCGCCACCGATAACGGGTCCTGGGGGAGGGCGTCATGAGCACCGGCGGCTGGATCTTTCTTGCAATCGTCATCGGCGCGATCGCATGGGCGATCGCGATCTACAACGGGCTGGTGCAGCTGCGCAACCGCTTCAAGAACGCGTTCGCGCAGATCGACGTGCAGCTCAAGCGCCGCTACGACCTGATCCCGAACCTGGTCGAGACCGCGAAGGGCTACATCAAGCACGAGCGCGAGACGCTCGAAGCGGTGACCAGGGCGCGCACTGCGGCGGTAAGCGCAGCCGCCGC
>CAZXAR010000069.1:0-16259 GCA_964638135.1 uncultured Enterobacteriaceae bacterium
CCGCTGCTCGTCCTCGGTTTTGTCTCGCTCGTCGGCGGGATCGCCGGCGGCCTTGGGCGGATCGAGCCAGCGGTTCCGGCGCCGGCCGCGGGACTTGCCTGGCATGGCGCGCTCATGGCAAGCGCCTTCTTTGGAACGCTGATCTCGCTGGAGCGGGCGGTGGCGCTCGGCCGGCTCTGGGCCTACGCGGCGCCCGCGGCGAGTGGGCTGGGGGGTGTCGCGATCCTCATGAGCGCGCCAGACCCCGGTTTCTGGCTGCTCGCGTTCGGTGCGACGGTGTTCGCCGCCGCTTCGGCCGCAATCTGGCAGCGCCAGCGCGCGCTCCACACGGCGGTGCTTGCGCTCGGGGCGTTGTGCCTGCTCGCTGCGAATCTCTGGCTGGCGGCCGCTCGCTCGCTCGAAAGCGCGCTCCCGCTCTGGATCGCGTTTTTTGTCCTGACGATCGGTGGGGAACGGCTCGAGTTGTCGCGACTTGCGCCGGTCCCGCCGGCGGCGCGGGTTGTCTTCGGCGCGCTGGCGCTCGCGCTGACGGCGATTGCGGCGATCGCGGACCTGCGCCTGCTCGGCATCGGCCTGGCGGCGACCGCCGCGTGGCTTGCGCGCTACGACCTCGCGGTGCGCACCGTGCGCTCGAAGGGGATCACGCGCTTCATCGCGCTTTGTCTTCTCGCCGGTTACGCCTGGCTCGCGCTGGGCGGAGTGCTGCTTGCGCTTGGCGTGGCGCGTGACGCGGCGCTGCACGCGCTGCTGCTCGGATTCGTCTTTTCCATGGTGTTCGGCCATGCGCCGTTGATCTTTCCCGCGGTCCTGCGCATCGCGATACCCTTCCGCAGCGTGTTCTACGCGCCGCTCGCGGTTCTGCACGCAAGTGTGTTGGTGCGGCTCGCCGCCGACCTCGCCGAGAGCCCCGGATTGCAGATGGCGGGCGCGGTGGGCAATGCGCTGGCGATCGCCTTCTTCATTGTCACCGCCGCGGCGCTTGCGCTCGCCGCGCGGCGCTAGCGCCTACAGCAGCTTGCCCGGATTCATCAGTCCGTGCGGATCGAGCGCGCGCTTCAGCACGCGCATCAATTCGATCTCCAGCGGCGGCTTGCGGCGCCGGATCTCCTCGCGCTTGAGCTGCCCGATGCCGTGCTCGGCCGATATCGATCCGCCGAGCGAGGTGACGATTTCATAGACGATCCGGTTCGCGTCCTCGCGCCGCTCGAGCATGCCTTCGTCGCCGACGTTGTAGTGCAGGTTGCCGTCGCCGACGTGGCCGAAGATGTAGCTGCGCGCATCCGGGAACGCGGCGGCGAGCGCGGCCTCGGCACGTTCGACGAGCAGCGGAATGCGCGAGACCGCGACCGCGACGTCGTGCTTGACGTTGGTGAACTGCGCTTCGGGAATGCTCTCCCGGATGCGCCACAGCGCGGCGGCCTGCAGGTGGCTCGCGGCAATGGCGGCATCGAGGACTTCGCTCCGGGCGGCGCACTCGGCAAGCGCTGCCTCGAACCGGCCTTGCAGCGCCTCGAACGTTTCGCTCGCTTCCAGCTCGGCGAGCACGTACCAGGGGTGCGGCGTGCGTAATGGATCGACCGTCCCCGGTGCGTGCGCGAGCACCGCCTCCACGCAGCGGCGCGACACCAGTTCGAAGGCGCTGACGCACTCGCCGAGCCGTTCGCGCAGGTGCGCGAGCAGCTCGACGGCGCGCGCCGGGCTCTCGAGCGCAATCCACGCGGTGACCGCCGCGCTCGGCCGCGCGCGGAGCTTCAGCACCGCGGCCGTGATGATGCCGAGCGTTCCCTCGGCGCCGACGAACAGCTGCTTCAGGTCGTAGCCGGTATTGTCCTTGCGCAGGCTTCGCAGGCCGTCCCAGACGCTTCCGTCGGCAAGCACCACCTCGAGGCCGAGCACCTGATCGCGCGCGCTGCCGTAGCGCAGGACGTTGACGCCGCCCGCATTGGTCGAAAGGATGCCGCCGATCTGGCAGCTTCCCTCGGCAGCGAGCGATACCGGGAAATAGCGGCCGGCCTCTTCCGCGGCCTTCTGCACCTGCGCCAGCACGCAGCCCGCCTCCGCCGTGATGCTGTCGTCGAGCGGATCGAGCGAGCGGATGCGGTTCAGGCGCGCAAGCGAGAGCAGGATCTGGCGCCGTGCGCCAGTGGGTACCGAACCGCCGCAGAGACCCGTGTTGCCGCCCTGCGGCACGATGGCGACGTTCTCGCGCGCGCAGCGCTGCACGATCGCGGCGACCTCGGCGGTGCTCGCCGGGCGCACCACGCACTCGGCGACGCCGCGGAATTGCCTGCGCCAGTCGGAAAAATAGGCCGCGGTATCGCGCTCCTCGGTCAGGACGTGAGGCTCGCCGGCAATCGCAGCGAGCGCATCGAGAAAAGCGGTTCGCATGATCCTTGACGCCGATTTTCGCACACCGTAATTTCCGGGACGGAGAGCGTTCGCGATGAGTAAGTCCGTGGTTCGATTCTGCGTGTTTGTCGCGAGTACGCTGGCGATGCTGCCGGCGCGCGCCGCAGAGCCGCCGCTCGTCGTGGGGGCGGTCGTCACGCAATCGGGCTACCTGGCGGACCTCGCGGCCGACCTGAGGAAATCGCTGCTCCTCTGGCAGGAGGAGGTGAACCAGGCGGGCGGGCTGCTCGGCCGGCGGGTCGAGCTGCGCCTGCTCGACGACCGCTCGGAAGCGGCGGCGTCGGGGCCTCTGTACGAGCGGCTCATCGGCGAACAGCAGGCCGACCTTCTGGTCGGGCCGTTCGGCTCCGCGGCGACGCTTGGCGCGGCAGGCGCCGCGGAACGGCACGGGCGAGTTCTGCTCAATGCGACCGGCGCCTCGCGCAGCGTGCAAAAGGCGAATTTCCGCTTCGTGTTCCAGGTTCCGGCGCCGTACTCCGGGTACGGCGCCGGCGTCCTCGAAATCGCGCGCAAGATGGATTACCGGCGCATGCTGATCGTTGCGCGTGCCGACCCGGCATCGCGCGAAATGGCTGCGCGCCTGAGGGAGGACGCGCTCGCGAGCGGCCTTGAGCCGGGCGAAGTCGAGCTGTACTCGCCGGGGACGGCGGACTTCGGCGCGCAGATCGGCTACGCGAGGGCGCGCGATGCGCAGGCCTGGATCGCCTTCGGCCTGCCGCAGGATGCGGCCGAGATGGTGAAGAGCTTCCGCAGGTTCGCCTACGCGCCGCGGATGTTCGCCGCTCTAGGGGTTGCGGATCCGCAGTTCGTCAAGCTGGTGGGACAGGACGCGGAGCATGCGCTCGGCATCTCGCCGTGGGAGCGCGGTCTCGCAGGCCGTCCGAGCGCGCGCTTTGCGGACGCCTACGCGCGCCGCTGGTCTGCCGAGCCGACGCAACTGGCGGCCGAAGGCTACGCGGCGGCGAAAGTGCTCGAGGAGGCGGTCAGGCGCGCCGGCTCGCTGGACCAGGAAAAGCTGCGCGAGCAGCTGTCCGCGCTCGAGACCGAAACGGTTCTCGGTCCGTACAAGGTCGATGCGAGCGGCGCCCAGGTCGGGACGAAGCCCGCCGTGGTGCAGATTCGCAACGGGCGCCGCCAGGTGGTGTGGCCGGAGGCGCTCGCCACGGCAAAGTGGCAATTGCCGTATCCTCGCTGGGAAGAGCGCAAGCGTCTGCGCTAGGGAGTCTCCATGCCGTTCAACCGCACGTTTCTGTTCGCTCCCGGGAACCATCCACGGCGCGTTGCGAAAGCGTTCACGCTGGGCGCCGACGCGGTGATCCTCGATCTCGAGGATTCGGTCGCCGCTGCGGACAAGCCCGCCACCCGCGCGCCGGTCGCGGCAGCGCTTGCGGCAAACGCGCGCCAGCCGCGCCGCTGCCGCGGCTATGTGCGGGCGAATGCGATGGGAACGCCGTTCTGCTATCGCGATCTCGTCGAGACCGTCGGCACGGGCGTCGACGGCGTCGTGCTGCCCAAGGTCGAAAGCGCTGCCGATCTGCACGCGATCGACTGGCTGCTCGCGAACCTAGAGCGCGAACGGGAAATCGCGGTCGGGTCGCTCGACCTCATGCCGATCGTCGAGACTGCCACCGGCATCTCCCGTATCGAACGCATCCTGCAGGCGCGCAACCTGAAACCCTACTCGGGGACCTGGCGCGTACGGCGCGTGGCGTTCGGTGCCGGCGACTACAGCCACGATCTGGGTCTTTCGCCGACGCACGACGAACCGGAACTCGGCCACGCGCGCTCGCGGCTGGTGCTTGCTTCGCGCAACGCCGGCCTCGAGGGCCCGATCGACAGTCCGTGGTTTCATTTCAAGGATCACGAGGGCTTCGGCCGCGCGGTCGAGCGCAGCCGCCGTGCCGGATTCCAGGGGCGGCTGTGCATCCACCCCGATCAGGTGACGGCGGCAAACGAAGGCTACGGCCCCAGCGTGGAGGAGATCGCCGAGGCCGAGCGCATCGTCGCCGCGTTTCGCGAAGCGGAATCCACCGGCGCCGCCGCGATCCAGGTGGACGGCCGGATGATCGACTATCCCATCGTGTACCGCGCCGAGCGGCTCCTGAAAGCGGTCAAGGGTGAGGGTTGACGCGGCCGCGCCCGCCGAGGGCTGGGCAGCACCGCTTGCGGTCACGTTCCTGATTCAGACGCTGGTTGCGGTCGCGATGTACTGCGCGCCCGTGATGGCGCCCGTTGCGGCGCGCGAACTGGACGTTGCGCCGAGCGCGATCGGCTGGTTCATCGCCACGGCCTACCTGGGCTCGATGATCGGCTCGGCGACGGCGGGCGGCTGGGTGGCGCGCATCGGTCCGATCCGCGTAAGCCAGATCGGGTTGGCGACCTGTCTCGCGGGTCTTGCGCTCGGCGCATCCGCGATGCTGCCGTTCGTTCTTCTCGGCGCTTTTGCGATCGGTCTCGGCTATGGCCCGACCACCCCGGCGAGCTCGCAGATCCTGGTGCGCGCATCGCCGCCATCGCGCATCGCGCTCACCTTCTCGATCAAGCAGACGGGCGTCCCCGCAGGCGGCGCGATCGCAGGCGCTCTGGTCCCGGTGCTGATTCTCGCCTTTGGCTGGCGCAGTGCGGCGCTCGCGATCGGCCTGGCGTGCCTTGCGCTCGCACTCGCCATCGAACCCTGGCGCACCCGTTACGACCACGGCCTGAATCCGCACGCGCCGGTTTCGCTCGCCGCCCTGTTCGCGCCGGTCGCGCTCGTGCTCCGCACGGCGGCACTGCGCCGGATGGCGCTCACTTCGTTCGTCTACGGAGGTGTGCAGATCACGCTCGTCACCTATCTGGTGACCTTCCTCACCGAAAGCTTTGCCCTGACCCTGGTGCTCGCGGGATTCGTAATGGCCGTGTCGCAGGTCGCGAGCGTGTTCGGCCGTGTCCTGTGGGGGCTGATGGCGGACCGTATGCTCTCGCGTCGCACCATGCTGGGTCTGCTCGGTCTTGGCATGGGCGTATCGGCGATCGTCACGCTCGCCGCGGTTCCCGCCTGGCCGACATGGCTGCTGTTCGTCTTTGCCGCCGCGTTCGGCGCAACCGCGGTTGGATGGAACGGCGTCTACCTCGCCGAGGTCGCGCGCCTTGCGCCCGGGGGCAGGATCGGGGAGGCGACCGGAGGATGCCTCTTTTTCACCTTTCTCGGCGTAGTGATTGCGCCGCCTGCATTCAATGCCGCGCTGGCATTGTCCGAAAGCTATGCGGCGGCCTACGCTGTGTTTGGCGTGCCTGCGCTCGGCATCGGCACCTGGCTCCTGGCGGCGCGCCCTCGCGCGCCGGCCGGCTGAGGCGCGGATTCTTCGATGGGCGAGATTCGCGATGTGGTTCTGGTCCCCGGGCTCTGGGCACCCGGCGTGGTCATGACACCGCTTGCCGCTTTTCTCAGGCGCGCAAACCTGCGCTGCCATCTGTTCGACTATGCGGGCAGGGCGCGGCCGCTGGCCGCCAACGCCGAGGCGCTCGCCCGCCAGTCGAAGGGTATCGGCCCGGCGCACTTCGTCGGCCACAGCCTGGGCGGGCTGGTAATTCTGGAAGCGCTGAACGCGCACGCCGAGGTTGCGGTCGGCAAGGCGGTCCTGCTCGGCACTGCGGCGCGCGGCAGCGTCGCCGCCCGGCGCTTTGCGCGCCTGCGGTTCGGGCGCTGGTTGCTGGGGGAAAGCGAAGCGCTCTGGCGCGAGGGCCGCCTCGCGCGCTGGCTGCGCGCCGAACCGCTCGGGGTCGTCGCCGGATCCGTGCCGCTGGGGCTCGGCAGGGCGTGCGGGCGGCTGCCGGGCGTCAACGACGGCGTGGTCTGTGTCGAGGAAACCTCGGTCGAAGGGATGCGCGAGCGGACGGTGCTGCCGGTGAGCCACAGCCTGATGATCCTTTCGCCCCGCGTGGCGGCGGGCGTCAAATCGTTCCTCGCGCATGCGCGCTTTCCTGCTGAGCGTCGCTAGCACGCTCGCGCTCTCGGGCTGCGAGACGCTGTCGTACTACGCGCAGGCCGTCGGCGGACATCTCGAGCTGACCGGCCGCGCGCGCCCGGTGGCGGAGCTGCTCGCGGACGCGCAAACCGAGCCACAGCTGCGCGAGCGGCTCGCGATCGCGCAATCGGTGCGTGATTTTGCTTCGCGCGAACTCAAGCTGCCGGACAACGGGAGCTACCGCCGCTACAGCGAGTTGGGCCGGCCGTACGCGGTCTGGAACGTGGTCGCGGCACCCGAGTTTTCGCTCCAGCCGGTCCCGTCGTGCTTTCCGGTCGCGGGTTGCGTGTCCTACCGGGGCTACTTCGCCAGGGAAGACGCGCAACGCCATGCGGCGCGCGAGCGCGAGCGCAGCCTGGATGCGTTCGTCTACGGCGTGCCGGCCTACTCGACGCTGGGGTTTTTCGACGATCCGCTGCTATCGACGTTCATCGGCTGGCCGGAGGCGGAACTCGCGCGGCTCGTGTTCCACGAACTCGCGCATCAGCTGGTGTACGTCAAGGGCGACTCGACCTTCAACGAAGGTTTCGCGGTCGTAGTCGATCGCCATGGGGTGGAGCGCTGGCTCGCGGCCTCCGGGCGCGCCGCCGACCTTCTGAAGTTCCGCGAAGCGCGCGAACGCGAGCGCAGCTTCGCCCGCGTGCTGGACGAGGCCCGCGCGCGGCTCGAAGCGCTGTATCGGCTCGACATTCCGCCGGCAGAGATGCGCGCGCGAAAACGCGCCGAATTCGAGCGGCTCGCAGCCGACCCGGTCTACGTGCGCGGCGCCGCGCGCTTCGAGGCCGCACCGAACAATGCGCTGCTTGCCTCGTTTGCGACCTATTCGGAGCTGGTGCCCGGGTTCGAACGGCTCCTTGCCGAAGCCGACGGCGAGCTGGAACGCTTTTACGCGAGCGTGAAGGCGCTTGCCGAGCTCGACAAGGCGGAGCGCTGGCGCCGACTGCGAAGTCAGGACAGCGCTACGTCGACGATCTTGCGGTAGGGCGCGCGCTCCAGCAGGCGCGCAAACCACGCCTCGAGCGCCGGCTGCCGCGTCCGTTCGATCGGCAGGCGCATCCACAGCTGCACATGACAGCCGATCGGGATGTCCCCAATCGTGAAGGTGTCGCCCGCGACGTACTTGCGCGTTGCGAGCGTCGCGTCGAGGATCGCGAGAAGCTCGGCGCATTTCCTGCGCCCGTCCTCGATCGCGGCGGCGTCGCGTTTTTCCGGCGGGGTGCGGACCAGGCCCCAGAAGACCGGCCGGAAGGCGCCGAGAAAGGTGAACGCCCAATCCATCCAGCGCTCGGCGTCCGCGCGCTGCGCGAGGGCGAGCGGCCAGATCTTGCCGGCGCCGTGCTTTGCCGCGAGGTAGCGCACGATGGTGTGCGACTCCCACAGCACGAAGCCCTCGTCGTCGATCGTCGGCACGAGGCCGTTCGGGTTCAGCTTGCGGTACTCGGGCGTATTCACCACGCCGTACTGCATTCCGGCATCGATGCGCTCGTAGGCGAGCCCCAGTTCCTCGGCGCACCAGAGGACTTTCTTCACGTTGACCGAATTCGTCCGTCCCCAGATCTTGAGCATCGTCTTCCCCTCAGTAGCCGGCCGCCTGCCCGTCGCGCCGCGGATCGCTCGCGGCGAGATAGCCGCCCTCGAGCGCCCAGATCATCTGCGCGCTGCCGAAGTCCATGTAGCCTTCCTTGAGTTCCGTGATGCGATGGCCGCGCCGGACAAGCTCATCGAGCACCGACGGCGAAAACCCACTCTCGACATTTACCTCCATCCCCTGAACCCAGCGGAAGCGCGGGCCGTCGCAGGCCGCCTGCGGGTTCTGCCCGTAATCGGCGATGCGCGCGAGGACCTGGACATGGCCCTGCGGCTGCATGGTCCCACCCATGACGCCGAAGCTCATCACGGCTCTGCCGTCGCGCGTCACGAATCCCGGGATGATCGTCTGGTAGGGGCGCTTGCGCGGACCCACCCGATTCGGATGCCCTGCGCGCGCCGTGAACGTCGCGCCGCGGTTCTGCAGCGAGATCCCGGTTTCCGGCACTACGACGCCTGAGCCGAACCCCATGTAGTTCGACTGGATGTAGGAAACCATCATGCCTTCGGTGTCTGCGGCGGTAAGGTATACCGTGCCGCCCTTCGGCGGCGCTCCGGCGGCAAACGGTTGCGCCCGCTTCCTGTCGATGAGCTTCGCGCGGCTGCGCAAATAGGCCGCATCGAGCAACTGCTCGGGCGCGAGCGGCATGTGTTCGAGGTCGGCGACGTAGGCGAGCGCATCGGCGAACGCGAGCTTCACCGCTTCGATCTGCAGGTGCAGGCTCTCGGCCGAGTCCACCGGCAGCGCGGCGAGGTCGAACTCGCCCAGGATGCCGAGTGCGATCAGCGCCACGATGCCCTGGCCGTTCGGCGGCAGCTCGTGCACGGTGTAGCCGCGGTAGCCGATCTCGAGCGGCGTAATCCAGTCCGACACATGCGCTGCAAGGTCCTCCGCCCGCATCGCCGCGCCATGGCGTCGCGCATCGGCCTCGATTTTCTCGGCAAGCTCGCCGCGGTAGAAAGCGTCGCCCTTGGTCTGTGCGATCTTCTCCAGTGTCGCGGCATGCTCGGGAAAGGAAAACCGCTCCCCTGCTTGCGGTGCGCGGCCGCCAGGCAGGAAGGCGGCGGCGAAGCCGGGCTGCTCCCTGAGTTCTGCGGCCTGCTGCGCCCACTGGCGCGCAATCGTCGGCGACACGAGGTAGCCTCTGCGGCCGTAGCCGATCGCGCGCTCGAACAGTCTCTCGAACGGCAGCTTGCCGAAGCGCTCGGAGAGCATGCGCCAGGCCGATGCGCATCCGGGAACCGTGACCGAGTTCCAACCCCGCGGCGGCACGCCCCTGGCGCCGAACGTCTCGGCCGTCCAACCGGCGGGCGAGCGCCCGGACGCATTCAGGCCGTGCAGCCGCGTTCCGTCCCAGACGATGGCGTACGCGTCTGATCCGATTCCGTTGGAAACCGGCTCGACCAACGTGAGCGTGATTGCCGCGGCAAGCGCCGCATCGACCGCGTTGCCGCCCGAGGCAAGCATTTGCAGGCCGGCTTGCGCGGCAAGCGGCTGCGACGTGGCGACGATATTGCGTGCCAGCACCGGCTTGCGCGGCCAAGCGTAGGGAAATGCCCAGGAAAGGCTCGACATGGATGGGCGCCGAAGAACCGCGCTCAGCCGGCGATCCGCTCGAGATCGAGCACCACCCGGCCGAGAACCTTGCCCGCCTTCAATTCCTCCAGGATCGTGTTCACCTCGTCCGCGGGGCGGACGCGCACCGGCGCCGAATCGAGCTTCTTTCGCCGGGCGAGCGCGACCAGTCCCTTCAGTTCCCGGAGGTTGCCTACGTAGGAGCCCATCACGGCAACCGCACGCTGCGCGATCGGCGGCAACGCCAGCGTGATCTCGCCGCCGAACAGGCCGCAGAGAACGTACCGGCCGCCCTTGCGCAGCGCCGGGTAGCCGATGGCGTGGGTCGCCGGCAGGCCGACGAAATCGATCGCCGCTGCGAGAAACCCGCCAGCCAGTTGCTGCAGCGCCTGCGCTGCATCCGGGGCGCGCGTGTCGAGCGTTTTCCTTGCGCCGAGCTTCCGAGCGGCCTCGAGCTTGGCCGGGTCCACATCGCAGGCGATCACGTTGCGCACGCCTCTGGCGCGGAGGATCGCGATCGCCACCAGCCCGAGCCCGCCGCATCCCAGGACCGCCACCCAGTCGCGCCGATTGAGCGCCGGGAGCTTGCTCGCCGCGCTGTAGGCAGTGAGCCCGGAGCAGGCGAGGGTCGCAGCGAACGCCTCATCGAGGCCGCTCGCATCGACCAGGTACCGGGGGTGCGGTACGAGCACGTGGGTGGCATACGCACCCGGTTTCATCACCCCGAGAAAGCGCTGCTTGAGACAGTAGTTGTCCTGGCCGTCCCTGCAGACCGGACATTGGCCGCAGCCGATCCAGGGAAACACGATCCGCTTCTGACCGATCCGGAGGCCTCTTGCGGCGCGCCGCGCGGCCGGTCCGAACGCCTCCACCACGCCGAACGGCTCGTGTCCCAGCGTGAACGGCGGCACGCAGCCGCGCTCCTTGACGTAGAAGCGCTTGCCGCCGCCCAAGTCGAAGTAGCCGTCCCAGATGTGCAGGTCCGAGTGGCACACGCCCGAGCGGGTCACGCGCACCAGCACCTCGCTGCCCTTCGGCTGGGGCGTCTCCCGGACCGCTTTCTGCAGCGGCTTGCCGTGCTCGATGATGTCGTAGCTGATCATGCTTTCGCGGACTCGCTCAAGGCCTGGTCAATATCCCACAGGATGTCGTCGATCGATTCGATGCCCACGGACATGCGGACCATGTCGGGGGTGACGCCGGCCTTGAGCTGATCCTCCTCGCTCATCTGGCGGTGCGTGGTCGAAGCAGGGTGGATGACCAGCGTCTTGGCATCGCCGATGTTGGCAAGGTGGCTCATGAACTGCGCCGCCTCGATGAAGCGCTCGCCCGCGCGCGCGCCGCCCTTGACGCCGAAGTTGAGCAGGCCCGAGGCGCCCTTGGGCAGGTATTTCCTTGCCAGCGCGTGGTACTTGTTGTCTGCTAGGCCCGGATAGTTGACGAAGGTCACCTGCGGGTGGTCCTGGAGGAAGTGCGCCACGCGCAGGGCGTTCTCGCAGTGCCGGTCCATGCGCACGGGCAGCGACTCCACGCCCATCAGCAGCAGCCAGGCGTTCAACGGCGAGAGCGCCGGACCGAACGTGCGCATGATCTCCATGCGCGCCTTCATGGTGTAGCCGAAGTCGCCGAAGGTCTCGTGGAAGATGACGCCGTGATAGCCGGGCGAGGGCGTCGTGAATTCGGGAAATTTTCCGTTGCCCCAGTCGAACCGGCCCGATTCCACGATCACTCCGCCCATGGTGGTGCCGTGCCCGCCGAGGTACTTGGTCGCCGAGTGCACCACGATGTCGGCGCCCCAGTCGAGCGGGCGGCACAGGTAGGGCGATGGCACAGTATTGTCCAGAACGAGCGGCACGCCCGCCTCGCGCGCGACCGCCGCAAGCGCCTCGATGTCGACGATGTTGATCAGGGGATTGCCCAGCGTTTCGGCGTAGAGGAGCTTCGTGTTCGGCCGCAGCGCCCGGCGGAAATTCTCGGCATCGTCGGGGTCGACGAAGGTCGTCTCCACGCCCAGCTTCTTCAGGTTCACGCCAAGCAGCGTGTGGGTGCCGCCGTACAAGGTGGACGCCGAGACGATGTGATCGCCGCCGCTCGCCAGCGTGAGGATCGCGGTCGCTTCGGCCGCCTGCCCGGTGGCGCAGGCGAGTGCCGCGCGTCCGTTCTCGATCGCCGCCATGCGCTCCTCGAGCACCGCCACGGTCGGGTTCGAGATGCGCGAATACACGTTGCCGAAGGTCTGCAGGTTGAACAGGCTCGCGGCGTGCTCGGCGGAGTCGAACACGAAGGAGGTCGTCTGGTAGATCGGCGCGGCGCGCGCGCCGGTGGCCGGATCGGGAATCTGTCCGGCGTGCAGGCACAGCGTCTCGATGCCGAAAGCGCGGTCAGGCATGCTGCGCCGATTCTATCGGAGCCTCGGCGATCGGCGAGACGGTGACGCGAACCTCGAGCTCCTGCTCGCCGCCGCCCAGGATCACTCCGCGCATCGGCGTGACGTCGCCGAAATCGCGCCCCCAGGCGAGCGTGACGTGTTCGTCGTCCACCAGGCAGTCGTTGGTCGGATCGATGTCCACCCAGCCCGCCGGTTCGCCGCAGTACACTGAAACCCATGCGTGCGACGCATCGGCGCCGATGAGCCTCGGCCGGCCGGGCGGCGGATCGGTGAGGATGTAGCCGCTGACGTAGCGCGCGGAAAGCCCGAGCGATCTCAGACAGCCGATCATCAGGTGCGCGAAGTCCTGGCACACCCCGCGGCGCTGCTTGACGACCTGCCGGAGCGGCGTCGAGACGCTGGTCGCCTTCTTGTCGAACGTGAAATCCCCGTGGATGCGGCGCGCAAGGTCGCGCGCCGCCTCGAGCGCGCTGCGCCCCTGCGGAAAGCTCGCCGCCGCGTAGTCGGCGAGTTCGCGCCAGGTTTCGACATGCGGCGATTCGAACACGAATTCCGCCGGATCGAGCGGCGGCGGCGGATCGAGCGCGCGCAGCCGGTCGCGCACCGAGTCCCACGGCGTCCGAGGCGCGGCGAGCACGGCCTTCTCGCGCGGCTCCAGCCTCACCACGGACTCGGCCCGCACCAGCAGCTCCTCGTGCGGCGCGGCGAGCAGCAGGCGAACCGTGCGGTTTCCGTAGTAGTCGTCGTGCTGGTCGTATTCCCCCGGGCGCGGCTCGACCGCGACGCGGTGCAGGCCGCACGATTGCCAGCGCAGCGTGCGCGGCGTGAGATGCAGAAGCTGCTGTGAGAGCACGACCGGGCTCGCGTAGCGGTAACGCGTTTCATGGGTGACGTGAAGCTTCATCCGCAGGCCGCGCCCGTTCGTCGCCTCAGGTTGCAAAGGTCTGCCGGCTCGACTCGCCGACGTGGCTGAAGAAGCGCAGGCCGAGCTGCTCGCCGAGACGCGAAGAGGCCTCGTGCCAGTCTTCCAGCATGGCGTAGAGCCGCCCCTTGCCCGGCTGCAGGTCCGCGGCTGCATCGATGCTCTTCAGCGCCGCGACCGACGATGCGAACCGCTCCTCGCCGAATTCGCCGAACAGCTCGACCAGCCGGCCGACGAAGTCCTCCAGCCCCAGCACCTGGAAGGCGATCGAACGCGGGTTCGCCTCGTCGCACACCAGCAGATCGAGCACCGGCAGCCATTCCGGGCGCGTCATGTAGCGCGCGCGGTACGTGATGATCGAATCGGCGAGGCGCAGGAGCCAGGATAGGTCCGCGTCGGCCGGTCCGGCAAGCGCCAGCTGCAGCGTGGTGCAGAGCGTCTGCAGGCGCTCGATGCGCCGGCCGATGGAAAGAAAACGCCACCCCGGGTCGCGCGTCATGCCGTCGAGCGCGTAGCCTGAGAGCGTCGTGAACGACGCGATGGTGCCGTCGAGCTCCGCCAGCACGTCGGCGAGCGCGAGCGAGCGGCCCCGATGCGCGGGAAGGCCGCGCGTCATGCGATTGAGGGTGCGCCAGTTGTCGAGCGAAAGCCGCTCCCGGAGGTGCGAAGCGACGCCCGCAAGCTCGCGCAAGCCGCCGGCGAGCCCGGGCCGGGTTTCGTCGACGACCGCCGCGCGCAGCGCGCGCGCAAGCTCGGCGTCCTCCGGCTCGCTCTCGCCCTTCGGCAGGATCCCGGCGCGGCGCAGCAGCTCGACGATCATCGGCCGCTCGCGCTCGTCCTCGCCCGGGATGTCGTCCGCCAGCCGGCCCAGCGCGATGCGCAGCAGCCGCGCAGTGGCGTCGCAGCGCTCGCTGTAGCGGCCGAACCAGAACAGATTCTCGACCACGCGGCTCGACAGGTTGGTGCCCGAGCGCACCAGCTCGCCGGGCCCGATCGCACGCCGCAGCAGGCTGAACGTGCTGACCGGACCCGAGGCGATCACCCAGGTGTCCTTGCTGCTCCCTCCGCGCTGCATCGAGATCACGCGGGCATCGGCCGCGCTCGCCACCCGGGTCAGGCCCCCCGGCATCGCGACATAGCCGTGCGGGCTGGCGCAGGCATACACGCGCAGCCCGATCGCGCGCGCGAGCAGCCGCCGGTGACCCGAGCGGTCCCAGACCGGCGCCTGCGACAGCTGCACGATTTCCTGCGCCACATAATCGTTCGGCCGCGCGCGCAGCATCGCGATGACGCGCCTGCGGCCGCGCTCGTCGAGATCCTCGCCGAACATCGGCTCGACCCGCAGTTGCGGAAACGCCGCCTTGACGACCAGGCGATCGAGGTTGGCGATCACGGACTGGAGCGCCGCCGGCTCGCCGCACCACCAGGTCGCGACCGAAGGCATCCGGAGCGGCTCGCCGAGCAGCTTTTCGCACAGCCGGGGCAGGTAGCCGAGCAGGGTGCTCGATTCGAGCAGATTCGCGCCGAGCGCGTTTGCCACCAGCACGTTGCCGCGGCGCGTCGCGTCCACCAGGCCCGGGATGCCGAGCGCCGAATCGCTGCGCAGTTCCAGCGGATCGCAGTAATCGTCGTCCAGGCGCCGCAGCAGGGCGTGCACGCGCTTCAGGCCGGAAAGCGTTTTCAGCCACACGCAGCCCTCGCGCACGGTGAGATCGCTGCCCTCGACGAGCGGCAGGCCGAGGTAGCGCGCCAGATAGGTGTGCTCGAAGTAGGTTTCGTTCAGCGGTCCCGGCGTGAGCAGCGCGGTGAACGGGGCGCCGCCGTTCTGCGGCGCCCAGTGCGCGAGACTGTCGCGCAGCGTGGCGAAGAAGCTCGCGAGATGCTGCACCTTGAGATCGCGGAACAGTTCCGGAAACGCGCGCGAGACGACGATCCGGTTCTCCAGCGCGTAGCCGGCGCCCGAGGGCGCCTGGGTGCGGTCGTCGATCACCCACCAGCGCCCGTCGGGCGAGCGCGCGAGGTCGGCGGCGTACAGGTGCAGCAGCGTGCCGCCCGGCGGTTTCACGCCGTGGCAGGGGCGCAGAAAACCCGCGTGCCCGTGCACCAGGGCGGGGGGCAGCACCCCCTCCTTCAGCAGCCGCTGCTCGCCATAGAGATCGAGCAGGGTCGCATTGAGCAGCGTCGCGCGCTGGATGACCGCCGCCTCGATGCCGCTCCACTCGTCCTGCGGCAGAATGAGCGGCAGCAGATCGAGTTCCCAGGGGCGGTCGGCGCCCTTGGGGTCGGCGTACACGTTGTAGGTGACGCCGTTCTCGCGCATCTGGAGCTGCACCGAGTGCAGCCGCTCGCGCATGCGCTCGGCGGGCTCGGCGGCGAGCTGCTCGAGCATCGGCTTCCAGTGGGCGCGCGGTTCCAGCGGCGCGGCGAACAGCTCGTCATGGCGCCCATTGGCCTGCGGATAGTCGGCGAGCAGCTCGCGCGGCATGTCAGCGGATCTGCTTCACGCCATAGCGCGCGAACGCCGCATCGCGCGACACCAGCGCTAGGCCTTCTTCCTTCGCCTGCGCGACCAGCAGCCGGTCGAAGGGATCGCGGTGGTGAAACGGCAGCGCCTCGACCCGCACCACGTGTTCGAGCGTGATCGGCAGGAGCTGGAAGCGGTTCGCGGCGAGGTGTCGCACGATGTAGTCGGCCACGGGCAGCGCGAGCTTCAGCTTGCCGAGGCTCGCCTTGATCGCCATCTCCCAGGCGCTCGCGACGCTCACGCACACCTGGTTGCCGGGCCGCGCGATGGCCCGCATCTGCGCCGCTGAAAGCTCGCCGCCTCCGTCCACCCACCACAGAAGCGAGTGCGTGTCGAGCAGCAGCCGCAAGGCCGGGCGCCCTAGCGGAAGTCGCGGAAGTCTTCGAGCGGGGCGTCGAAGTCGGGCGCGATGTGCAGCAGCTCGCCCCTGCCGCTTCCCGGCTTGCGCGGCGCGCGCGCCGCCGACTCGACCGGCGCGAGCCGCACCAGCGGCTTGTTGGCGCGCGCGATGATCACCTCGTCGCCCGCGAGCGCGCGCTCGACCAGCCGGGAAAGCTGTGACTTGGCCTGCGCGATGTTGATCTGCATGGCGCCCTCGAGTTGGTCAACACAGTTGGTCACATCTTACCGCGCCCGGCGCGGCCGCGCAAACCTCGCCGCAGACGCAGTCCGCTTTGGATTGACCGGCTCGGCGCCGGCGAGCGCTGGCCCGCGGCTTCACAACGGATTTTCGGGCTTGTCCGCCAGCAGCCGCACGACGTCCTCAACCGAATAATGCTCGTAGGTCTCTATGTTCAGCGCTGCCGAGAGCTTTTGCCGGTTCTCGTCCACCCTGAGCAAAATCT
>CAZXAR010000070.1:0-15319 GCA_964638135.1 uncultured Enterobacteriaceae bacterium
CGTTCGGCCTTCCAGGGAAAATAGAAAAGGAGTCAGCCTCATCAGCGCCTAACGTAGTTGTGAACGGCGGGCCAGTGCAGACCTTCGAATTGGCGCTGCGGTGGCGGCCCGTCCGTTCCACATGAAGTTAGATTTCGCTATCGTCACGCGACTTCAAGCAGCGCACGCGGATTCTTGTCGGCGACCATGAGGAGGGTTTTTGCCGCCCCCGATGGGGCTCTACGACCTTGCTCCCAGTCCTGGAGCGTTCGTACCGACACTCCCAGAAGTTGAGCGAACCTCGCCTGAGACAGACCAGTCTTCTCTCGAATACTGGTCACACTTGGGATCGTGGTCACGCGACCATACTCGCCGCGCTTGAGCTCGCGCAAGCCTTGAAGAATCTCAAGACCGATGTTTCGTTTGCCCTTCGGCATCGTCTACTTCCTTTCGGATCTGGCGTAAGACGTGAGCGGGAATGTTCTCCGCCACGTTCTTAGGGTAAATCGTGAGCATCCAAATGATGCCCTGAGCAAGCCTCGTAAGGTAGATCACGCGATAGCCGCCGCGCTTTCCGCGGCCTGGCGCTCGCCAGCGAAGCTTTCGCACGCCTCCTGAACCAGGAACAACGTCTCCAGCCTCTGGATTTTTGATCAAGGCCGATTGAAGCTCCCGCTTTTCGTCATCAGAAAGAAGGTCATCGGCTAGGCGAGTGAACAACTTCGTCTCGATGAAACTGTACATCGAGCCTATTATACGGCTCCGCCGTAGTTCGTCAATCGTTGCCTACAGCGCGACCTGCGAAATCTAACGTGAAGTAGGAAGCCGAAAACGCGGAACGCACCCCACCATTCGTTCCGCGGAGGCGTCAACCGCCTCCCGAATCAATGCGTTACCGCTACTGTACGGATACCCAGTATCCGGTTGAACGTGATTCGGGGAGGGCTTCATGGCCGAAGAGCATACGCCGGCCCCAGCCGGACCGCCACGGCTGCTCGACCAGGTGCGCGATGCGATCCGGCGCAGGCACTACAGCTATCGCACCGAGCAGGCCTACGTGCACTGGGTCAGGCGCTTCATCTGGTTTTCGGGCAAGCGCCATCCGCGCGGGATGGGCGCCGAGGAGGTCACGGCGTTCCTCTCGCACCTCGCGAGCGAGCGCGACGTTGCCGCGTCAACCCAGAATCAGGCGCTCTCGGCGCTGCTGTTTCTCTACGGCCAGGTGCTCGGCGTCGAGCTGCCGTGGATGAAGGGCATCGTGCGCGCCAAGCGCCCGCTGCGGGTGCCGGTGGTGCTGACGCGCGACGAGGTGCGGGCGTTGCTCGCAAGGTTGGAGGGCACCAAGTGGCTGATGGCGGCGCTCCTGTACGGTGCCGGACTGCGCCTGCGCGAGTGCCTGAAGCTGCGCGTGAAGGACGTGGACTTCGGCTATCGCCAGATCACGGTGAGGGACGGCAAAGGCGCGAAGGACCGCGTGACGATGCTTCCGGCGGAACTCGCCGAGCCGCTGCGCTCGCATCTCGCGCGGGCGAAGTTGCTGCACGAGCGCGACCTCGCCGAGGGCTACGGTGAAGTGGAACTGCCGGCCGCGCTGGAACGCAAGTACCCCAATGCCGTGCGCGAATGGGGATGGCAATACGTATTGCCTTCGCGCAAGCGCTCGGCCGATCCGCGCAGCGGCGCAATCCGCCGCCACCACATCTACGACGACGTGTTGCCGCGCGCGATCGGGCAGGCGGCGCGCGAAGCGCGGATCGCCAAGCCGGTCGGCAGCCACACGCTGCGCCATTCCTTCGCCACCCACCTGCTCGAAGGCGGCTACGACATCCGCACGGTGCAGGAACTGCTCGGGCATTCGGACGTCTCGACCACAATGATCTACACGCACGTGCTGAACAAGGGCGGTCGCGGCGTCACGAGTCCGCTCGACCGGATGGATCGCGATGTGGCGCGCTGATCCACGCGGCATCCAAGTTGCGCCGCCGCGCTCAGGCGATCTTGCGCGGATGCTCGCCGTGCGGGAACTTGGTTTCGTACCAGACGTCGCTCCAGGTTTTGAAGACAAGGAGGGCGAGGAAATACGGCCAGGGTGAGCCGAGGAATCCCGAGGCGACGCCGCCGGTGAGGGTGGTGGCGGCGAGCGTGGTGGTCTCGCCCGAGTTGTAGCCGAGGTTGGTGGGCAGGTCGCGAGCGAAATTCAGCGTGATGCGCCGGTCGGCAAGATCGAGCAGCCACCACAGGAGTCCTGCGGCAAGGCCCATGGCAAGCTCGTCGAGAATCACCGGCGTCGGGGTCGCGATTTTCTGGTCCTTGACGTTGACGAGCATGAAGGTGAAATATGCCAGCACGGCCCACACGAAGAGGTATGCCTTGATGCCGCCCGGGAGCGCGCCCGCGCCTTCGCCGACAGTCATCTGGAACGAGGGCTGCGCGGGGTACGGCGGGCGCGTCAGCGCGCGCGCAAGCCTGCGGCCCGATTCCCCTCCGGTCCGGTGCAGGCGTACGATCCCGTAGAGCGTCAGCAGCCGGTAGAAATAGTTGATGAACAGCCCATAGACGAAAATGCGCGGGCTCTCGCCGCTCGCCATCATCACGGCGAGCATGATGGCGACCGCGGCGAGGTGCGTCGCGAGTACCCGGCTCATGCCGGGCGCCCGCGAGCGATCAGGCGGTGACCGAAGGCAGCCCGGCGAGCGCCATGGCGAGCTCGGCCTCTTCGTACTGCTGGTCGACGAGCTTGCCGGAGAAGTAGTCGGTGTAGGCCTGCATGTCGAAGTGGCCGTGGCCGCAGAGGTTGAAGAGGATCGTCTTCGCCTTGCCCTCGGTCTTGCAGCGCAGCGCCTCGTCGATCGCGCCTTTCACCGCGTGGTTTGCTTCCGGCGCCGGAACGATCCCTTCGGCGCGCGCGAACTGCACCCCGGCCGAGAACACTTCGCTCTGCTGGTAAGCCTTCGATTCGATCAGCCCCAGCTCCTGCAGGTGCGAGACGAGCGGCGCCATGCCGTGGTAGCGCAGCCCGCCGGCGTGGAACGGCGGCGGGGTGAACGTGGAGCCGAGCGTGTGCATCTTGACGAGCGGCGTCAGGTGCCCGGTGTCGCCGAAGTCGTAGGCGTACCTGCCGCGCGTGAGCGAGGGGCAGGCCGAGGGCTCGATCGCCACCACGCGCACTTTTTTCCCGCCGCGGAGCTGCGCGCCGATGAAGGGGAAGGCGATGCCGGCGAAGTTCGAGCCGCCCCCGGTGCAGCCGACGATGATGTCGGGATAGTCGCCCGCCATCTCGAGCTGCGCGATCGCTTCCTGCCCGACCACGGTCTGGTGCATGAGCACGTGGTTGAGCACCGAGCCGAGCGCGTACTTGGTGTCGTCGTTGGTCGCGGCGACCTCGACCGCTTCCGAGATCGCGATGCCGAGGCTGCCCGGGTGGTCCTTGTTCTTTTCCAGGATCGCGCGCCCGGAATTGGTCTCCGGCGAAGGCGAGGGGATGCATTTCGCGCCGAACGTTTCCATCATGGCGCGGCGGTACGGCTTCTGGTTGTACGACACGCGCACCATGAACACCTTGATCTCGATGCCGAAGAGCGCGCCGGCAAAGGACAGCGCCGAGCCCCACTGGCCGGCGCCTGTTTCGGTGGTGATCTTCCTGACGCCCGCTTCCCTGTTGTAGAACGCCTGCGCTACCGCGGTGTTCGGCTTGTGGCTGCCCACGGGCGACACGCCCTCGTACTTGTAGTAGATCCTGGCGGGCGTCTGCAGCACTTTTTCGAGGCGCCGCGCGCGATGCAGGGGCGAGGGGCGCCACTGCTTGTAGATATCCCGCACCGGTTCCGGAATGTCGATTTCGCGCTCGCCCGATACTTCCTGCAGGATGAGCGCCATCGGAAAGAGCGGCGCGAGGTCGTCGGGCCCCACCGGCTGCTTGGTCCCCGGGTGCAGCACCGGCGGCGGCGGCGAGGGGAGATCGGCCATGATGTTGTACCAGCGCTTCGGGATGCGCGATTCGTCCAGAACGAACTTCACCGTGTCGGTCATCGGTTTCTCCTCCTTTGCGGAAGGCCAATCCTAGCCTAAAGGAACAGGTTGAGCACCCCGTCCAGTTGAGCATGGTCAAGGGCGTGCGTGGCGTTCTCGCGGACCACCGGCTTTGCCCGATAGGCGACCGACACCCCGGCGACCGCCATCATCGGGATGTCGTTCGCCCCGTCGCCCACCGCCACCGTCTGCTCGCGCGCGGCGCCCGCGAGACGCATCTCCGCGCGCAGCTTTTCCGCCTTGGCATGGCCGTCGACGATGCCGCCGAGCACGCGCCCGGTGAGGCGGCCGGCGGCGATTTCGAGCACGTTCGAGAGCACCGCGTCGATGCCCAGCCGCTCCTTGAGCCACGCGGTGAAGAAGTTGAAGCCGCCGGAGACGAGCAGCGTGCGGATGCCGTTCTCCCGGCAGCGCCTGACCAGGGCTTCGGCACCGGGGGACAGGTGCATGCGCTCCTCGCAGATGCGCTCGAGCGCGGCTTCTTCCAGCCCGGCGAGCAGCGCCACGCGCCGCCGCAGCGACTCCCGGTAGTCGATCTCGCCGCGCATCGCCTGCGCGGTGAGCGTCGCGATCTCGTGCTTGATCCCGAGCGCCTCGCCCATTTCGTCGATGCCCTCGATCGTGACCAGCGTCGAGTCCATGTCCATCGCGATCAGGCGCACGTCGGCGAGCCTGCGCTCGTCGGGCACCCAGGCAAAATCGAGCTGCCGCTGCGCGCACCAGGGCTCGACCGCCGGGGTTTCGTGAGCGCCGGTAAGCCGGTAGGCGGCAGCGCCGAGCGTCACGATGTGGTTCGCACCGACGAGCGCGGCGAGTTCCCCCAGCGCGTCGGGCGCGAGCGCCGCGCCCTGCAGGACCAGGTTCATGGCATCAGGCGGCCAGCTCGGCGAGCAGATTCTTCACCGCCTGCACGCGCTCGGGCCACTCCGGAAGCTTCGCTTCCATGCGCAGGCGGTCGGCGCCGGCGAACCGCAGGGCCTGCTGGCGCCCCACCAGGCCGACGATCTTCGCTCCGTCGAGCGGCGGCCGGTCCTGGAACTGGAGCTGCACGGCCTCGTGGGTGGCGTCGATGCGGGCGACGCCGACCGGTTTCGCGAGGATGCGCAGCAGATGCGAGTCCAGGAGCGCGCGCGCCGGCTCGGGCAGCTCGCCGAACCGGTCCACCAGCTCTTCGCGCATGGCCTCCAGCTCCTCGCGCGTCTCGCAGGCCGACAGGCGCTTGTAGAGCGCGAGGCGCTCGTGCACGTCGCTGCAGTACGCCTCGGGGAGGAGCGCCGGGGTGTGCAGATTGATCTCGGTCGATAGATCCACCGGCCGCTCGAGGTCGATCGCCTTTCCGGCCTTGAGCGAGCGCACCGCGCGCTCGAGCATGCGCGTGTACAGGTCGAAGCCGACTTCCTGGATCTCGCCGGACTGCGATTCGCCGAGCACTTCGCCCGCGCCGCGGATCTCGAGGTCGTGCATCGCGAGGTAGAACCCCGAGCCGAGCTCCTGCATCATCTGGATCGCTTCGAGGCGCTTCTTGGCCTGCGCGCCGAGCGCCGCCAGGGGGTCCGGGTCGTGCGCCTCGCCGCGCGGCGTCAGCAGGTAGGCGTACGCCTGGTGGTGCGAGCGCCCGACGCGTCCGCGCAGCTGGTGCAATTGCGCCAGGCCGAACTTGTCGGCGCGATGGATGACGATGGTGTTGGCGGTGGGAATGTCGATGCCGGTCTCGATGATGGTCGAGCAGACGAGCAGGTTGAACCGCTGCGCATAGAAGTCGCGCATCACGCGTTCGAGTTCGCGCTCGCGCATCTGGCCGTGGGCGACCGCGAGCCGCGCCTCCGGCACGAGGCGCGCCAGCCGGTCGTGCATGTGCTCGATCGTGTCGACGTCGTTGTGCAGGAAATAGATCTGCCCGCCGCGGCGCAATTCGCGCAGGACCGCCTCGCGGATCAGGCCTTCGGACCAGGGCGCGACGAACGTCTTGATGGCGAGCCGCTTCTGCGGCGCGGTGGCGATCACCGAAAAGTCCCGCAGCCCCTCGAGCGACATCGCGAGCGTCCGCGGAATCGGCGTCGCGGTGAGCGTCAGGACGTCCACCTCGGCGCGCAGCTGCTTGAGGGTCTCCTTCTGGCGCACGCCGAAGCGGTGCTCCTCGTCGATGATGACCAGGCCGAGCCGCGCGAACTTCACTCCGTGCGAGAGCAGCCGGTGCGTGCCGATCGCGATGTCGATGCGGCCCTCGGCGAGGTCGCGCACCGTCTGCGCCTGCTGCTTTCCGGTGCGAAAGCGCGACAGCTCGGCGATTCGCACCGGCCAGTCGGCAAAGCGGTCGGCGAACGTCTGGAAATGCTGCTCGACGAGGAGCGTGGTGGGGCAGAGCAGCGCGACCTGCCTTCCGCCCGCGACCGCGACGAACGCGGCGCGCAGCGCCACTTCGGTCTTGCCGAACCCGACGTCGCCGCAGATCAGGCGGTCCATCGGCTTGCCCGCAGCCATGTCGCGGACCACGGCTTCGATCGCCGCCGCCTGGTCCGGAGTCTCCTCGAAGCCGAAACCGTCGCCGAACGACTCCAGTTCGTGCGGCTGCGTCGGGAACGCGTAGCCCTCGCGCGCGGCGCGCTTCGCGTACAGGGCAAGAAGCTCCGCCGCGGTGTCGCGCACCTGCGTTGCGGCGCGTGCCTTGGCCCGGTCCCATTGCCCGCTTCCGAGCTTGTGCAGCGGGGCGGCTTCGGCCTGCGCGCCGGAATAGCGGGCGATGACCGCAAGCTGAGACACCGGCACGTAGAGGCGGTCTGCGCCCTCGTATTCGAGCAGCAGGAATTCGGTCGGGCCGTCCCCCAGGTCGAGCGTCGCGAGGCCCTGGTAGCGCCCGATGCCGTGCTGGATGTGTACCACCGGGTCGCCGGTCTTGAGCTCCGAGAGGTCGCGCAGCATCGCATCCACCGAGCTGCGCTTTTCCGCCGCGCGGCCGCGGCGCCGCACGGTTCCCGCGTAGAGTTCGGCCTCGGTGACGATGCACCAGTTTTCCTCGGGGAGGGAAAATCCGCCGGCGAGCGGCGCGACCGCGAGCGCAAAGCGCGAATCCGAAGCGGCGAATTCCGAAAACCCCGGGCACACCGCCGGCGTCAACCCGAATTCCGCGAAATAGCCGAGCATCGTCTCGCGGCGGCCCGGCGACTCGGCGGTGAGGAGCACGCGAAGGCCGCAATCGGCGACGAACGCGCGCAGCGCCGCGAGCGGATCGTGCGCTCGCCGGTTCACCGCGAGAGGAGGAAGCGCGTTCGCGGCAAACGGCTGATTCGGTTCCTCGGACGGCTTGTCGCTCAGAGCCACGCGCGCAAAGCCGCGTGCCGCAATGTAGAACTCCTCGGCCGAGAGGAACAGCTCGGCGGGCGGCAGGAGCGGCCGGTCCGGATCTCCCCGCAGCAGCTTGTAGCGCGCGGCGGTGTCCTGCCAGAAGGTTTCGATCGCTGCAGCCACATCCAGGTGCAGGGCGAGGATCGACTGCGCGGGCAGGTAATCGAACAGGGTTGCCAACGAATCGAAAAAGAGCGGCAGGTAATACTCGATCCCCGCGGGGGCGACCCCGTTCGAGACGTCGCGGTACAGGCTCGCCCTGGACGGATCGCCTTCGAAGCGCTCGCGCCAGCGGCTGCGGAACCTGCCGCGCGCCGCTTCGTCGAGCGGAAACTCGCGCGCCGGCAGCAGCCGGATCTCCTTCACCGCGTAGAGCGTTCTCTGCGTGTCGACGTCGAAGGTGCGGATGGTCTCGATCACGTCGTCGTCCAGATCGAGCCGGAAAGGCAGGCGGCTGCCCATCGGATACAGATCGATCAACCCGCCGCGCACGCAGTACTCGCCCGGGGCGACCACCTGCGTCACCGGATCGTAGCCGGCGAGCGCGAGTTGCACGCGCAGCGCGGCGAGATCGAGCCGCGCACCCTGTTCGAGAAAGAACGTGTAGGCCGCAAGATACGATGGGGGACACAGCCGAACGAGCGCGGTCTGCGCCGGAATCACCGCCACCTCGAACTCACCGCGCTGGATCCGGTAAAGCGTGGCGAGGCGCTCGGAAACAAGGTCCTGGTGCGGCGAGAATCCGTCGTAGGGAAGGGTTTCCCAGTCGGGCAGCAGGCAGACGCGCAACTTCGGCTCGAACCACGCGATTTCCTCGGCGAGCCGCTGGGCGTCCAGCGCAGTTGCGCTCACCACGGCCACCGGTCCGGCGGCCGCGCCCGCCGACATCGACGGATGCCCCGAGGCGAGGCGCGCAATGGCGAGCGCATCCGCCGAGCCAGGGAGGCGCGTGTACCGTTGCCTGGGGGGAACCGTGTCGCGATGCATCAATTGCGCAGCGCAATTATACAATCCTGATTTTTCGGAATATTCGCCTTGAGTCTCTTTGCCCTGATCCCGGCCGCCGGAAGCGGTACGCGGCTGGCGGCAGAGCAGCCGAAGCAGTACCTGGGGTTGCTCGGCAAGCCGATGCTCTGGCACGCGGTGCGCGCGCTTTGCGGCGCGCAGCCGAAAAACGTGTTCGTGGTCCTTGCGCCGGAGGATCGCGAGTTCACGCGCCACGACTGGAGCGCGTTCGACGGACGTCTCGAACCGCTGTACTGCGGCGGCGAATCCAGGCGCGATTCGGTCTACAACGGTCTTGTGGCGGCTTCGGCGGCAGTGGACGCCGACGACTGGGTGCTCGTGCACGACGCGGCGCGGCCTTGCCTGCCGGGCGCCGATCTCGAGCGCCTGATCGCGGAATGTTCGGCCGACCGGATCGGCGGAATTCTCGCGCTGCCGGTCGCCGACACGGTAAAGCGCGTGACGAAGGACGAAGCCGGGGCGCAGCGCGTGGCGGCGACCGAGGACCGCGCGCAGCTCTGGCTCGCGCAGACGCCGCAGATGTTCCGTGCCGGGCTGCTCGTTCAGGCGCTGCGGGACGCAGATCGAACCGTGACCGACGAGGCGGGCGCGATCGAAGCGCTGGGACTGCGGCCGCGCCTCGTGCTCGGGAGCCGGGAAAACCTCAAAGTGACTTATCCTGAGGACCTTGCGATCGCAGAGGCGATCCTGAGGGCGCGATGAGGATCGGACAGGGATTTGACGTGCATGCGCTCGTGCCGGGCCGCAGGCTCGTCATCGGAGGGGTAACGATTCCGCATGACGCGGGGCTCGCCGGGCATTCCGACGCCGACGTGCTGCTGCACGCGATCTGCGATGCGCTCCTGGGCGCCGCCGCGCTGGGCGATATCGGCCGGCACTTTCCGGATAGCGATGCGCGCTTCAAGGACGCAGACAGCCGGGCGCTGCTGCGCGCGGTGCGCGCGATGATCCGCAATTACCGCATCGTCAACGTGGACGCGACCATCGTGGCGGAGGCGCCCAGGATGGCTCCCCACATTCCGGCGATGGTGAAAAACATCGCTGCGGACCTCGGCATCCCGGCCGACGATGTGAACGTGAAGGCAAGCACGACCGAGCAACTCGGCTTCGCGGGCCGCGGCGAGGGCATCGCCGCGCAGGCGGTCGTGCTCCTCGAATAATGTATTCGCCCCCCTACAACCGGGTCGAGGACCGTTCCGAAACGCTTGCCTTCATGCGCGCGCACAATTTCGCGCTGCTCGTCACCGGCACCGGCGGCGCGCTGCACGCCTCGCACCTGCCGGTGATGGTGGAGGAACGCGGCGCGGCGTGGGTGCTCGTCATGCACATGGCGAGAGCGAACCCGCAGTGGCGCGAATTCCTCGACGACGAGGTGCTGGTGGTGTTCTCCGGTCCGCACGCCTACGTCTCGCCGCGCTGGTACGAGCAGACCGAACGCGTGCCGACCTGGAACTACGCTGCCGTGCACGCATATGGAAAGCCAACGATCATCGAGGCACGCGAAGCAAAGCACGCGGCGCAGGCGAAGCTCGTCGCCGCGCACGATCCCGAGTGGCTTCCGGCGTTCAATCGCCTGCGCGGGCAGTACGTCGACGACATGCTCGCTGCCATCGTCAATTTCGAACTCGAAGTCACCCGCATCGAGACGCGCTGGAAGCTCTCCCAGAACCGCGGCCGGCGCGAGCAGGAACGGATCGTGGAGCAATTGGAAAAATCCGCGGACGGCGTCGAGCGCTCGCTCGCCGCGCTGACGCGCAGGCACCTCGCCTCCGACTGAGAGGGAACACCCGGTGCGGCTGTTTTTCGCCGTGTGGCCGCCGCACCGAACGGCCGAGCGCCTCGCACACTGGGCCGCGCAGGCGCAGAAAAGCACGGGCGGCCGGCTCACGCGCGCGGAAAGCATTCACCTCACGCTCGCTTTCCTCGGTGAAGTGGAGGAGGAGAAGGTTGCCGCGGCGGTGCGCGCCGCACGCCGCACGCAGGGCGAGCGGCACGCGCTGCCGATCGAGGAGGGGCGCCTGTGGGCGCACAACCGCATCGTCTGGGTCGGCCCGCGAGAGATGCCCGCCGCCCTCGGATCGATTGCCGAGCGGCTGCGCGCGCTACTTGCCGCGGAAGGGTTCAATCTGGAACGCCGCCCCTTTGCCGCCCATATCACGCTGATTCGCAAGGCGCGAAGCGAAGGGAGGCTGCCGCCGCTCCCCGCCGTCGAGTGGCCGGTGGACGAATTCGTGCTGGTGCGTTCGCTGCTCTCGAGCCGTGGCTCGAGCTATCAGGCGCTCGAGAGATTCCCGCTCTTGCCGCGGCGCTGAATTGCGCGCACTCTCGCAGCCACGCCACACGGGGCAACGCAACCGAGAAACGGACGATGGACACTGCGAGCGCGTTTGAATCACTGCTGCGGAAAATGACCGCAGCGATCTGCCGCGGCGACGCCGAGGGTGCAGCTGCCTGCTTCACGCCGGAGGGCGTCTACCACGACGGCTTCTACGGCGAGTTTCGCGGCCGCGCGGAGATCGCGCGCATGGTGCGCGATTTTTTCCACCGCGATGCGCGCGACTTCGAATGGCGGCTCTCCGGCGCGGTATCCGACGGCCGCGTCGGCTATGCGCGTTACGCGTTTTCCTACGCTTCGAAGATCGCGGGAAGCGAGGGCCGGCGGGTCGGCTTCGCCGGGATCAGCTGCTGCGAACTCGAGGGCGGGCTGATCCGCCGCTACGGCGAAATCTTCGAGCGCGCCCCGGTGCTGGCGAAGCTCGGCTTTTCCGACGAGCGCATCCTGAAGTCGGTCAAGCGCTGGTCGGCCGAGCGCGCCTGAAGCGCGAGCGCCTTCAGGCGCTCCGCCAGGTCTTCGCGTGCGCGTCCCGCACCGTGCGCTGCAGCTCGAAGAGGTCAACCACGGCGGCGGCGAAATCCTGCAGCAGCGCCTGCTCGGCGGCGCTGAAGTCGGCGCGCGGTTCGCGGTCGATGACGCAGAACGTGCCGAGCGCATAGCCCCTGCCCGTGATGAGCGGCGCGCCCGCGTAGAAACGGATGTGCGGGTTGCCGGTGACCAGCGGATTGGCGCGAAAGCGGGGGTCCTGCTTCGCATCGCCCACGATGAACACATCGGGGTGCCGGATGGCGTGGGTGCAGAACGAGAGGTCGCGCGCGGTCTGCCGCACGTCCAGGCCGAGCGAGGACTTGAACCACTGCCGGTCCTTGTCGATGAGGGAAATAAGCGAGATCGGCGTGCCGAACACCGCGGCCGCGACCCGCGTCAGCCGATCGAACCGTTCCTCGAAGTCGGTGTCGAGGACCCCGTACAGGTACAGCGCCGCCAGGCGGTCTGCTTCTTCGGTAGTCGGTTCCATGGTGCGGTCCCCGGCCGGATGAAACGTGGTTCGCATGCAGCACACGCTACGCAGGAAGTGCCCGCCGGGCGTTGACCACGATCAAACTTGCGTTCCGCCCCGATACTGTATAAAAATACAGTATCCGTGAACCTCCAGGACATCCTTCGCCAGCCGCGCGTCTGGCGCGGCGGCGCGCTCGCTGCGCCGGCCGCTCCCGCGGTGCCGACCGGTTTCGCCGCGCTCGACCGCGAGCTGCCCGGCGGCGGCTGGCCCGCCGGGGCGCTCACCGAGATCCTCGCCGCACGCGAAGGGGTGGGGGAATTGCAGCTCGTGCTGCCCGCGCTTGCCGCGCTCACGGCGCAGGGCAGGCGCATTGCCTGGCTTGCGCCGCCGCATCTGCCTTACGCCCCCGCCCTCGCCGCCGCCGGGGTGCATCTCGAATTTCTCGCCGTCGTGAGGGCGCCGGGCAGGCGCGATACGCTATGGGCCGCCGAGCAGGTGCTGCGCGCGGGCGCATGCCATGCGCTGCTGGCGTGGCTGCCGTCGGTGCGCTACGCCGAGCTGCGCCGGCTCGCGGTTGCGGCAGAGGCAAGCCCGGGGTTCGCCATCCTGTTCCGCCCGCCCGGGATGGCGAGCCAAGCGTCGCCCGCGGTTCTTCGCCTCGCGCTCGAATGGCACGGCGGCCGGCTTGCGGCGCGAATCCTCAAGCGCCGCGGCGCACCGCTTGCAGCGCCGCTCCCCATCCCGGTCAAGAGGCCTGTCCATGCTCTGGGCCGCGCTCCATTTTTTCCGTCTGCCGCTCGAAACGCTGCTGCGCGGGCATGCCCCGTCTGAATCCGGGGCGTGGGCGGTCGCCGGAAACGACAGGGTGCTTGCCTGCGACACGGCAGCGTGGCGGCTCGGCGTGCGGCCTGGAATGGCGCTTTCGGCGGCATGGGCGATCGCGCCCGCGCTGCGCGTGCTGGAACGCAACCTGCGCGCGGAAGCCGAGGCGCTCGAAGGCGTCGCGGCCTGGCTCGGACGCTTCACGCCGAAAGTGTCGCTCGAGCCGCCGCACGCCGTGGCCGCCGAGGTGGAAGGAAGCCTGCGCCTGTTCGGCGGCACGGACGGCCTCGAGAGGGAACTCCGCGCCGGGCTGGCCGGGATCGGCTTCGAGGCGGCGCTTGCCTTCGCACCCACGGCGCGCGCCGCGCTCTGGCGCGCGGCGGGATGCGGTGCGCCGCTCGAAGAACTGCCGGCCGAAGTCGTGGCGCTTGCGCCGGAGGCGCTCGATCTTCTGCGCGGCCTCGGGATCGGGACGCTGGGCGAGCTGATGCGCCTGCCGCGCGACGGTGTCGCGCTGCGGTTCGGCCAGGGGCTGCTCGACGAGCTCGATCGCGCTCTCGGAAAAATTCCCGAGCCGCGCGCGCTGTTCGCCCCGCCGGCGCGCTTTGCCGCGCGGCTCGAGCTGCCGGCGCAGGTGACCGAGGCGGCGAGCGTGCTCTTCGCGGCGCGGCGGCTGCTGGCGCAGTTCGAGGGATTTCTCGCGGCGCGCCAGGCGGGCGTGCGCGGCTTCACGCTGGCGATGGCGCACGCGAGCGCGCAGCCGACGCGCGTGGCGGTGAACCTTGCAACGCCGTCGCGCGACGCGTCGCACTTCACCGCGCTGCTGCGCCAGCGGCTCGAGCGCGCCGCGCTCGCCGAACCGGTCGAGGCGATCCGGCTCGAGGCGGACGCGCTCGAGCCGCTCCCCGGGGCGAGCGCGGCGCTGTTCCGCGATGCGCGCGCCGCGGGCGAGGACTGGACGCGGCTCGTCGAGCGCCTGGCGGCGCGCCTGGGCAGCGACGCGGTGCATGGCCTCGCGATGCGCTCCGAGCATCGGCCGGAGCGTGCCTGGCGGGCGGTGACGGCGGGCGAACCCCCCGGCCTTCGGCCGCCCCCCTTGGCAGGGGGGCAATGGTCGGGGCCGCGGCCGCTCTGGCTGCTCGAGAGGCCGCGCCGCATCGGGGAAGCGGATTTCGTGCTGCTCGCAGGACCGGAACGGATCGAGTCGGGCTGGTGGGACGGCGAGGAGGCGCGGCGCGACTATTTCATCGCCCGGAGCGCCGATTCCTGCCTGGTGTGGATCTACCGCGAGCGCGAGGGAGGCTGGTTCCTGCATGGCATCTTTTCCTGAAAACCCACGACGTGCTGCGGCGCAAAGGAGCCTGCGCCGCAGCACATAACGCCGGAAAAAGCGGAAGTGTTTTCCAGTTTGCCGGAATACGCGGAGCTGCACTGCCTTTCCAACTTCACGTTCCTGCGCGGCGCTTCGCACCCGGAGGAGCTGGTCGGGCGCGCCGCCGCGCTCGGCTATTCGGCGCTCGCGCTCACCGACGAATGCTCGCTCGCCGGCATCGTGCGCGCCCACGTCGCGGCGAAGGAGCAGCGGCTCAAACTGATCGCCGGAACCGAGCTCACGCTCGACGATGGAATGAAGGTGGTGCTGCTCGCCACCGGCCGCCGCGCCTACGGCGCGATCTCCGCGCTGATCACGACCGGGAGGCGGCGCGGGAAAAAGGGGAGCTATTCGCTGGCGCGCGCGGACCTCGAATCGGTGTGCGGACGCGGAGTCCTGGTGCTGCTTATTGCGCCCCCTCACCCCGACCCTCTCCCCCGGTTCGGGAGAGAGGGAGAAGCGTTGTGGATCGCCGAGCGCTTCCCGGACTGCGCCTGGCTCGCCGCGGAGCTGCTCTGCGGACCGAACGACCGTGCGCGGCTCGCGGCGCTGCGCGAACTCGCCGCCGCAAGCGGCCTGCCGCTCGCTGCGGCGGGCGACGCGCACATGCACGTGCGCTCGCGCCGGCGGCTGCAGGATGCGTTGACCGCGATCCGCCTGGGAACGCCGGTCGCGCGCTGCGGGGGGAATCTCTTTCCGAACGGCGAGCGGCACCTGCGGCTGCGCGCGCGGCTGGCGCAACTTTATCCGCCCGAGCTGCTCGCCGAGACGCTCCGGGTCGCGGAGCGGTGCGATTTTTCCCTCGACGAGCTGCGCTACGAGTATCCGCAGGAGCTGGTGCCCGCGGGCGAGACGCCTTCCTCCTGGCTGGAAAAGCTCGCCGGCGAGGGCCTCGCGTGGCGGTTTCCGCAAGGAGCGCCGCAGAAGGTGCGCGAGCTCGTCGCGCACGAGCTGCGGCTCATCGCCGAGCTGCGCTACGAGGCTTTCTTTCTCACCGTGCACGACGTGGTGCGCTTCGCGCGCTCGCGCGGCATCCTGTGCCAGGGCCGCGGCTCGGCGGCGAATTCCGCGGTCTGCTACGCGCTCGGCATCACCGAGGTGGATCCGGGCCGGATGTCGATGCTCTTCGAGCGCTTCGTCTCGAAGGAAAGGAACGAGCCGCCCGACATCGACGTGGACTTCGAGCACCAGCGGCGCGAGGAGGTGATCCAGTACGTGTACGCAAAGTACGGGCGCGGCCGCGCCGCGCTCGCGGCCACCGTGATCTGCTACCGCGGGCGCAGCGCGGTGCGCGACCTCGGAAGCGCGCTCGGCCTGGGGCCGGTGGAGCTGGATCGCCTGGCGAAGTCGCTTTCCTGGTGGGACGGCGGCGCGGTGCTTGCCGAGCGGCTGCGCGATGCGGGCCTGGATC
>CAZXAR010000071.1:0-15217 GCA_964638135.1 uncultured Enterobacteriaceae bacterium
CTCACGCTCGTCGCGAGCTGCGAGGGGCGTTCGGTCGAGACCGTGGAATCGCTCGCGGCGAACGGGCGGCTCTCGCGCCTGCAGCGCGCGTTCCACGAGCGGCTGGGCACGCAATGCGGCTACTGCACGCCCGGCATGATCATGGCGGCCGAGGCGCTGCTGCGCGAGAACCCGCATCCGGGCGAGGCGGAAATCCGCGCCGCGCTCGCGGGAAACCTTTGCCGCTGCACGGGCTACGTGAAGATCATCGAAGCGGTGCGCGAGGCGGCCGCATGAACGTCGCCGCGGGCAGACGCCAGCCGCTTCTGGACGGCGTCGAGAAAGTCACCGGCCGGGCGCGCTTCACCGCCGACCTGCCGGCCCCCGAAGCGCTCGCCGGCGCGATCCTGCGCAGTCCGCTCGCACACGGCGAAATCGTGCGGATCGACACGAGCCGGGCGCGCGCGCTTCCCGGCGTACGCGCGGTGCTCACCGGTGCCGACTGCGACGTCGCCTATGGCATCCTGCCGATCGTGCACAACGAGTATCCGATCGCGCGCGATCGGGTGCGCTACTGCGGCGAGCCGGTGGCGGCGGTCGCAGCGGACGACGCGCGCACGGCGCGCGCGGCGCTCGAGCGGATCGAGGTCGAGTACCGCGAACTGCCGGCGTACTTCCACGCCGCCGAGGCGCGCGCCGCCGATGCCGTGCCGCTGCACGACAAGAAACCCGGCAACCTCGAGCGCGAGGTGAGCCACAGCTTTGGCGACGTGGAACAGGGGTTCGCCGGCGCGGACCTGGTGCGCGAGCAGTCGTTTCACTACGCCGAGGTCACCCACGCGCAGATGGAGCCGGACAGCGCGCTCGCCGAATACGACCCTGCGCGCGGGCGCCTGACGCTTCAGTCGGTGACACAGGTGCCCTACTACGTGCACCTGACGCTCGCGCAGTGCCTCAAGATGGATCCGGCGGCGATCCGGGTCGTCAAGCCCTACGTCGGAGGCGGGTTCGGGCACCGCACCGAGACGCTCAACTTCGAGATCATCGCCGCGCTGCTTGCGCGCGCCGTCGGCGGAGCCGTGAGAATCGAGCTGTCGCGCGAGGAAACCTTCATCATGCACCACGGCCGGCCGGAAACCGACATCCGGCTGCGCCTCGGCTTGAAAAGATCGGGCGAAATCACCGCGGTCGAAGCCGAATGCGTGCAACGCGGCGGTGCCTACGCAGGCTACGGCGTGGTGACGATTCTTTATGCCGGTGCGCTCATTCACGCGCTGTACCGGTTGCCGGCGGTGCGCTATCGCGGCTACCGCGTCTACACCAACACCCCGCCCTGCGGCCCGATGCGCGGGCACGGCTCGGTGGACATGCGCCACGCGTTCGAATCGCTGCTCGATTCGATGGCCGAGGAACTGGGGCTCGATCCGTTCGCGCTGCGGCGCGCGAACCTCGTCTCGGCGCCCTACCGCAGCGCGAACGACCTGCAGGTGAATTCCTGCGGCCTGGCGGAATGCCTCGACTGGGTCGAGCAGGCTTCCGGGTGGAAGGAGCGTAAGGGCAGGCTCGCGCGCGGGCGCGGCCTCGGACTCGCGTGTTCGCACTACGTGTCGGGCGCCGCGAAGCCGGTGCACTGGACCGGCGAGCCGCATGCGACCGTGAACCTGCGGCTCGACTTCGACGGCTCGATCACGCTGCTCACCGGCGCGGCCGACATCGGGCAGGGCTCCTCGACGCTGCTCGCGCAGGTCGCTGCCGAGGTGCTCGGCCTCCCCCTGGAGCGTTTTCGCGTCATCGCCGCAGACAGCGCGCTCACCCCCAAGGACAACGGCTCGTACTCCTCGCGCGTCTCGTTCATGGTCGGCAATGCCGCGCTCGCCGCGGCGCAAGCGCTCAAGCAGCGGCTGCTCGATGCTGTGGCGAAGCGCCTGGAAGTCCAGGCCGCCGACATCGAATGCGAGGGCGAGCGCTATCGCGTCGCCGGCACCGACCGCTCGCTTTCGTACGCCGAGGCGGTGCGCTCCGCGCTCGAAGACACCGGCCCGATCACCACGCAGGGCACCTACATCGTGCCGCCCGAGCTGCAGGGCGGCAAGTTCCGCGGCGCTGCGGTGGGGCCGAGCCCCGGATTTTCCTACGCCGCGCAGGTGGTCGAAGTCGCGGTCGACGAGCAGACAGGCGAAATCCGCGTCGAAAAGGTGTGGGTCGCGCATGACTGCGGCTTTGCGATCAACCCGCTTGCCGTCGAAGGCCAGGTCCACGGCGCGGTCTGGATGGGAATGGCGCAAGCGTTGGGCGAGGCGACCGAGTACCGCACCGGGCTTCCGGTGCGCGCCAATTTCCTCGACTACCGTTTTCCGACCATCGCCGACTCGCCGCCGATCGAGGTGAAAATCGTCGAGGCGCGCGATCCGAACGGACCGTTCGGCGCCAAGGAGGCAAGCGAAGGCGCCCTTGCCGGTTTCCTGCCGGCACTCACGAGCGCAGTGGCCGAGGCGATCGGCATGCGCGCAACGGAACTGCCGCTCACCGCCGAGCGCGTGCACGAATGGCTGCGCGCCCGCCGCCGCGCCGAGCGCGTGCGCAAGGCTGCCGGAGGGCGTTGACATGCTGCCCGAACTCACGCTCGAGCGACCGACGAGCCTCGCGGAAGCGGCGCGGCTTGCCGCACGCGACGGAGCGCGCATTCTCGGCGGCGGCACCGACCTCATCCCGAACCTGCGCCACGGACTCGGCGCACCGCGCATGCTCGTTTCGCTCGAGCGCGTCGCCGGGCTCGATCGACTCGAGCGCACCGACCAATCTTTGCACATCGGTGCCGGCGTGACGCTCGCCCGGCTTGCGCGAGCGAACGAGCTTGACGGCCCGTACGCCGCGATCCGCGAGGCGGCTTCGGTCGTCGCAGGGCCGGCGCACCGCACCGTCGCGACGCTCGGCGGCAATCTCTGTCTCGATACGCGCTGCGTGTACTACAACCAGAGCGAATGGTGGCGGCGCGCGAACGGTTATTGCCTCAAGCACCGCGGCGAGGTCTGCCACGTCGCGCCGCAAGGCAAACGCTGCCGCGCCGCCTTCAGCGGCGATCTCGCACCGGCGCTGATGGCGCTCGGCGCAAGCGCCTCGATCGCCGGCGCCGACGGGGTTCGGCGCTGCGCGCTCGAGTCGCTCTATCGCGATGACGGCGCGGCGCACCTTGCGCTTGGCGGCGGCGAGATCCTCGCCTCGGTCGAGTTCGCGGCTCCGGCGCCGGGAACCCGTTCCGGTTACCTCAAGGCGCGCGCCCGCGGCGCGATCGACTTTCCGCTGGCCGGGGTCGCGATGGCGCTGCGCGTCGAGCAGAGTTCGATCGCCGCGCTGCGCGTGGCGCTGACCGGCACCAATCCGGCGCCGTTGCTCCTCTCGGGAACGGCGGCCCTCCTCGGGCGGGCGCCCGATCCGCAAACGGCGGCGGCACTCGGGAAACTCGTGCAGAAGCAGGCCGGACCGGTACGAACCACCGTCACCGCCGCAGACTGGCGGCGCCAGGTTGCGGCCACGTACGCGCAACGGCTGCTGCGGACGCTCGCGCCATGATTCCGTTCGGCGCCGGGACGCGCAGCCGGCTGCTTCCGCTTTCGGTTCCGATGCGCTACTTCGGCGCCGCGGTCGGATTCCAGGTGCTCGCCTGGGCGTTGCTCGTTGCGGCGCCCGAAGCGCTCAGCGATTTTCGCGGCGGCCTCGGGCCGGCGTTCGCCGCGCTTCATGCCGTGACGCTCGGCGTGCTCGCGCTCGCCGCGATCGGCGCGAGCCTGCAGCTGCTGCCGGTCGCAACGCGCCAGCCGGTGCGCTCGGTGCCGGCGGCAAGGCTCATCTGGTGGCTGCTCGTGCCCGGGCTGCTGCTCTTTATCGGCGGCTCAGCCGCCCATGACCTGTCGATCATGGCACCGGGTGCGGCAGCCGCTTTCGTCGCGCTCGCCGCGTACTGCTGGCTGCTGTTCGAAAACCTGCGTCGAGCACGCGGGATGCGCGCGATCCGTGCCTACGGCTGGGCGGCGCTCGCCTGCCTTGCGCTCGCGCTCGCGCTCGGGGCGGCGCTCGTCGCGCATTACGCGTATGGCTTCGCGCTCGAGCGCAGCGGGATTGCGCTCGCGCACCTCGTGCTCGCGGGCTACGGCTTCATGGGGCTGCTCGCGCTCGGCCTGTCCACGTTTCTGCTGCCGATGTTCGCGCTCGCGCCGCCGCCTTCGGAGCGCCTGACCCTCGCTGCCCTTGCGCTCGGGCTGGGGGCGATCGCGCTCGCGCTCGCGGCGATCGCGCTGCGGCTCGAGGGCCTTCTCGTGCTCGCCGCGGCGACCGGCCTCGCCGCCGCGCTCGCGCATGTGATCGCGCTCGAACGCTCGCTGCGCGCAGGATTGCGGCCACCGCTCGGCGCCGCGTTCGTGCTGGTGCGCGTCTCCTGGGGGTGCCTCCTCGCAAGCCTGGCGCTCGGCGTGGCGCTTGCGCTCGGCGCGGCGCCCGAACGCGCACAGGCGCTCTTCGGCGCGCTGCTCGTCGCCGGCTGGCTGCTCACGTTCCTGCTCGCGGTCCTGCAGCGCATCGTCCCGTTTCTCGCCTCGGTCCACGCGGCAAGCGCAAGCCGCGTGCCGGCGCGGGTATCGGCGATGACGCCCGAGCGCACGCTCGATGTGCATCGCATCCTGCACCTGTGTGCGCTTGGCGCGCTCCTCGCCGGAATCGCCGCCGGCTCGGTCTGGCTGGTGCGGCTCGGCGCCCTCGCGGGGTTTGCGGCGGCGATCGCGTATGCGGTTTTTTTCGGCACCGTGATGCTGCGCCTGCGGGCGACGCACTCGGGAGGAAGGCCCGATGTTCTTCAACCGACAAACTAGCCTGCGGCTGCACGAGGAGCACCTCGCGACGGTGCAGCTGTGGAGCCGTCTGGAGCAGACGATCGTACGGCGGGCGCCGGAAGCCGAACTGCTCGAGGCGCTGCGCGGCGGCTTGGCTGCGCTCGAGGACGAAGTCACGCGCCACTTCCATTTCGAGGAGCGCGAGCTCTTTCCGCGCCTCGCCGAGGCGGGCGAAGGCGATATTGCGGAGCTTTTGCGCGAGGAGCACGAAACGATCCGCAGCGCCGCGCGCTCGCTGCGCGAGCTGCTCGGCAGCGCGCCGCCGGATGCGGCCACCCTGCAGCAGATGCGCACGCTCGGCCTGGAGCTCGCCGAGCGGCTGGTGGCCCACGTCCAGAAGGAGGAGATGGCGCTCCTGCCCGCGCTCGAAGACCTGCTCGACGAGGACACCGACCGCGAACTGCTGCTCGCCTACACCGGATCCTGAGCCAACCGGAGAAACCGATCATGAGCGAAAAGACGCATCCATCCGCAGTGCGGGAAGGAAGTTTCAAACCCAGGCGCCTGGCGGCCGCCGACCTGGACGCGGTGGTGGCGATCGATGCCGCCATCGGCGGCAGGCAACGCCGCGCCTATTTCGAGCGGCGCCTGGCGCAGGCGCAGCGCGCGCCCGAAATGCACGCGCAGTTCGCCGTGGACCAGGGCAGCTCGGTCGTTGGATTCGTGCTCGGGCGAGTGCTCGAGGGCGAGTTCGGCCTTACCGAGCCCGCGCTGCGGCTGGAACTGCTCGGTGTGCGGCCGGCGGCGCAGGGCCAGGGGGCCGGTGTCGCGCTCGGGCAGGCGCTCGAAGCCGAGGCGCGCCGCCGCGGCATCGCGGAATTGCGCACCGCGGCGCTGTGGCGCCAGCACGATTTGCTTCGCTATCTGGATGCCAACGGCTGGACTTTCGGGCGCGACCCGGTGCTCGACTGCACAATCGGGGAGAGCGCCTTCGGCACCGCGCGCGAAGCGCCGGTCGCCTCGCCCGAGGACGCGCCGCCGGGAGACCCGAACGACTACAGCGCGACCGGCACCAAGGACTACGAGGCGCTCGCGCGCGACGTCGCCGAGCTGCACGCGCTCGCCGAGCGCGATCTCGAAGGCATCGCCCGCATCGACCGCAGGCTCACCGGGCGCGACCGCCGCACCTACCTGGGGCACGCGCTGGCCGAGGCGCTCGCCGGAAGCGGCATCCGCGTCTCGCTCGCCGCGCGCGCCGACGGCGCGGTCGCGGGCTACGTCATGGCGCGGGTCGATCTCGGCGATTACGGCCGCGCCGAGCCGGTGGCGATCCTCGACACCATGGGGGTGGACCCGATGCACAAGGGAAAGGGCATCGGGCGCGCGCTGCTGTCGCAGCTCTTCGTCAATCTCGCCGCGCTGCACGTCGAGCGCGTCGAGACGATGGTCGCGTACCGCAACCTGGAGCTGCTCGGCTTCTTCGTGCGCGCCGGCTTCGGGCCCGCCGACCGGCTGGCGTTCGTCAAGCGCCTCGGCTGAGGCCACCGCGCCGCGCCTCTGATCCAGATCAAGGCGGCGGCGGCGCGGCCGCGGTTAACTGAATGAGTGATCATTCAAGGAGCCAAGCCATGAAGCTCGAAGGCAAGACCGCCGTCGTCACCGGCGCCGCGTCGGGTATCGGACTCGCGACCGCGGAGACGCTCGCCGCGGCCGGGGCGCGGGTGCTGCTCGGCGATGTCGCCGGGGAAAAAGGGGCGCAGGCGGCCGCGGCGATCCGCGGCCGCGGCGCCAAGGCCGACTTCATCCGGCTCGATGTCACCGACCTCGCCTCGATCGAGGCCTTCCGCGGCGAAGCGGGCGTGCGGGCCGGGCACGTCGACATCGTGGTCAACGTCGCCGGCTGGGGCAAGATCGAGCCGTTCGTGAAGAACACCCCGGATTTCTGGCGCAAGGTGATCGACTTGAACCTGTTCGGCCCGATCGCGGTGACGCGCGCCTTTCTCGAGCCGATGATCGAGCGGAAAGCCGGCAAGGTGGTGACCGTCGCGAGCGACGCCGGACGCGTCGGCAGCCTGGGCGAGAGCGTGTATTCGGGGGCCAAGGGCGGCGCGATCGCGTTCACCAAGTCGCTCGCGCGCGAGATGGCGCGCTTCAACATCAACGTCAACTGCGTCTGCCCGGGACCGACCGATACGCCGCTGCTCGCCGCCGTGCCCGAGAAGCACCGCGAGGCGTTCGTCCGCGTCACGCCGATGCAGCGCCTGGCCAGGCCCTCCGAGATTGCCGACGCGGTGCTCTTTTTCTCGAGCGCGCGCTCCGATTTCATCACCGGCCAGGTGCTCAGCGTCTCGGGCGGGCTGACGATGGTCGGCTGACCAGTCCTTTTTTTCGACAGCGAGGAACGCATGTACAAGCTCAAGGCGGCGGAATGGAAGCCGCAGCACTTCAAGTGGGAAGTGAAGGATCGCGTGGCGACCGTCACGCTCAACCGGCCCGAGCGCAAGAATCCCCTCACCTTCGAGAGCTACGCCGAACTGCGCGACACCTTCCACAGGCTGCAGTACGCCGAGGACGTGCGCGCCGTGGTGCTCACCGGCGAAGGCGGCAATTTCTGCTCCGGCGGCGACGTGCACGAGATCATCGGGCCGCTCATCAAGATGGAGATGGACGGGCTGCTGTACTTCACCCGCATGACCGGGAACCTGGTGAAGGAGATGCGCACCTGTCCGCAGCCGATCCTCGCCGCGATCGACGGCATCTCGGCGGGCGCCGGCGCGATCCTGCCGATGGCAAGCGACCTGCGCTACGGCACGCCCGAGTGCAGGACCGCGTTCCTGTTCGTGCGCGTCGGGCTTGCCGGCTGCGACATGGGCGCCTGCGCCATCCTGCCGCGCCTCATCGGCCAGGGCCGCACCGCCGAGCTGCTTTACACTGGCCGGGTGATGAGCGCGCAGGAAGGCCTCGCCTGGGGCTACTTCAACGAGCTGGTGCCCAGGGAAAAGCTGCTTGCGCGGGCCCACGAAATGGCGCTTTCGCTTGCCGACGGGCCGGCCTTCGCCCACGCCATGACCAAGAAATGCCTGCACCAGGAGTGGAACCAGACCATCGAGCAGGCGCTCGAGACCGAGGCAGAGGCGCAGGCGATCTGCATGCAGACGCACGACTACGAGCGCGCCTACAACGCGTTCGTGAAGAAGGAAAAGCCGCGGTTCGAGGGCAACTGAGGCGATGCCCGACGCGAGCTTCCTCGACTGGCCGTTCTTCGAGCCGCGCCATCGGGCGCTCGCCGAACAGCTGGACGAATTCGCCGCGGGCGAGCTGGACGGCCTGGCGCACGGCGCGCACGACGATGACGCGCTCGACCGCGCCTGCCGCGAGATCGTGCGGCGGCTGGGCAGCGCGGGCTACCTGAACCTGTGCTGCGTGCTCGATCCGGCCGGGAAGTTCGACGTGCGGAGCCTCGCGCTCGCGCGCGAGACGCTCGCCCGCCACGCCGGCCTGGCGGACTTCTGCTTCGCCATGCAGGGACTCGGCACCGGGCCGATTTCGCTCTTCGGCAGCGAAGCGCAGCGCCGCCAGTATCTGCCCCCGGTGATGCACGGGCAGAAGATCGCCGCTTTTGCGCTTTCCGAGCCGCAGGCGGGAAGCGACGTTGCCGCGATCGCGACCGAAGCGAAGCGCTCCGGCGACGGCTACCTCGTGAACGGTGTCAAGACCTGGATTTCGAACGGCGGGCTCGCCGACCATTACGTAGTCTTCGCGCGCACCGGCGAGGAGCCCGGCGCCAGGGGACTTTCGGCCTTCATCGTGGACGCCGCAACCGAGGGCGTGGAAATCTCCGCACGGATCCCGCTGCTCGCGCCCCATCCGCTGGCGACGATCACGTTCCAGGATTGCCGCGTGCCGGAGACGGCGCTTTTGGGCGCGCCCGGCGAAGGCTTCAGGATCGCGATGGCGACGCTCGACGTTTTTCGCACCACGGTGGGCGCGGCCGCGCTCGGCTTCGCGCGGCGCGCGCTCGATGAAGCGCTCGCACGCAGCCGCGAGCGCGAAGTGTTCGGCAAGCCGCTTGCCGATTTTCAGCTCACGCAGGCGAAGCTCGCCGACATGGCGCTCGCGGTGGACGCCTCCGCACTGCTCGTGTACCGCGCCGCGTGGGTGAAGGACGTGCTCGAGCGCCGCATCACCCGCGAATCGGCGATGGCGAAACTGCACGCCACCGAATGCGCGCAGCAGGTGATCGACATGGCGCTGCAACTGCACGGCGGCACGGGCGTGGTGAGCGGCACCCCGGTCGAGGCGCTGTACCGGGAGATCCGCGCGCTGCGCATCTACGAGGGCACGAGCGAGATCCAGAAGCTCGTCATCGCCGGCGCGCTCCTGAAAGGCGGCTGATGGCCTCGCCGGGCATCGTCGAGAGCCTGGTCGCCGATCCGAAGCTCGTCGGCGAGCGGCGCGAGCAGATCGTGCGCGCCGCGGTCAAGCTTTTCTCCGCGCAGGGCTACTTCGTCACCACCATCCAGCAGATCGCGCGCGAGGCCGGAATCAGCGTCGGCCTGGTGTACCGCTATTTCCGCGAGAAGGACGACCTGCTGTTTCTCTCGCTCAAGGACGTGCTCGAAACCTACGAACGCGAGATCCCGCAGGCGCTCGAAGGCGTCGAAGACCCGCTCGCGCGGCTGCGGCTCGCCCTTGGCGCCTACTGCCGCGTGGTCGACCGGCTGCGCGCGGCGACCGTGCTCACCTACCGCTCGACGAAGTCGCTCCGTCCGGAACGCCGGCGCTACATCAAGGAGGGCGAGACGCGCACCAACCGGCTGCTCGAGCGCTGCCTGCGGGCCTGCATCTCGGCCGGCTACGTGGAGCCCGTGAACACGCAGCTTCTCGTTTACCAGTATGTGCACTTCGCCCACGCCTGGGCGCTCAAAGGCTGGGCGCTGCGCGGCCGCTACACGCTCGAAGCGTATGTCGCCGAGGGCATGAAGCTGCTCGTCGATCCGTTCCTCACCGCCAAGGGCCGCGCTGCGCTGCGCCGGGGGCCGCGCCCATGATCGGGTTCGAACGCGCTGGGGCGGTGGCCGTGGCGACGCTGGCGCGCGCGCCCGTGAACGCGATCGACGAGGACTGGATCGCGCGGCTGCACGAGGTGATCCACGAGGCCGAGCACGATCCGGCGGTGTCGGTGCTGCGAATCCGCAGCAGCGAGCGCGCTTTCAGCGCTGGCGCGGACCTTGCGCTCATGCGCTCGCGCTACGAAACCGCGCAAGGCCGTTCGCGCATGATCGAGTTCGTGCGCGAGATGCAGCGCGCCTATGCGCGGCTGGAAAGATCGAGGCTGGTCTCGATCGCCGAGATCGGCGGCGCCGCGATGGGCGGCGGACTGGAACTCGCCCTCGCCTGCGACCTGCGGATCGCATCGGAAGCGGCAAAGCTCGGATTGCCCGAGGCCCGGCTGGGGCTCATTCCGGGGGCGGGCGGCACGCAGCGTCTGACGCTTGTTTGCGGCGAGGCGGTGGCAAAGCGCCTCATCCTCGGCGGCGAGGTGATCGACGGCGTCGAGGCTGCCCGGCTCGGGATCGTGCAGTGGGCGGTGCCTGCGGACGCATTGCAAAGCGAGGCAGTTCAGCTTGCGGCACGCGTCGCCGCGCTTCCGGCGGCAGCGCTCGCCGCCTGCAAGCGCTGCATCGGCGCCGCAGGCAAACCCGACCACGACGGCTACGGCATGGAGCTTGCTGCGACCGAGGACCTGCTGACAAGCCAGGAGACGCAAAGCCTGGTACGCGCCTTCCTGGAGGGAAATCGCTGAAGTTACCCGTGCAGGCTGTTGTACTTCTCCATCAACTGCTCGGGCGTTTCCTGGTAGTCGGGGTTGGGCACGATGCAGTCGGCGGGACAGACGAGCTTGCACTGCGGCTCATCCTCCGCGCCGACGCACTCGGTGCATTTCATCGGGTCGATCGTGTAGATCGGGTCGCCGACCGCGATCGCCTCGTTCGGGCACACCGGCTTGCAGGCGTCGCAGGCGGTGCAATTGTCGTTGATCAGCAAGGCCATTTCATTTCTCCTTACGCCGCGGCGCGTTCCTGCAGTTCTTTCAGCTTGTCGTGCCGGAAGGCGCCCCACAGCGCCGCGCCGATCGCCCCCGCGTAGATCGAGTCCGGGTGGTTGGTCGCCGTGAGGCCGGTGATCTTCTCGTTGACCAATTCCTCGCGCAGCGCGGCAAGCAACCCCTCGTCGAGCGCAAGCCCGCCGGTGAGGAGCGCGAGGCCCTTGGTGATCCCGGTCACCTTGAGGAGCTTCGCGAGCCGCGAAGACATCGACAGGTGAATCCCTTTCAGGATGTCGGCGGTCGGAATGCCGCGCGAGACCATGTTGATGACATCGGTCTCCGCAAGCACCGCACAGATCGAGCTCACCTTCTCGGGGTTTGTGGAAGTCCTGGAGAGCGGTCCGATCTCCTCGACCGCGACGCCGAGATAGCGGGCGATGTTCTCGAGGAACTGCCCCGAGCCGGAAGCGCACTGGCTGGTCATCTTGTAGGAGAGGACCTTGCCGCGCTCGTCGATCCAGATCGCCCGGCCGTTGAGCGCCCCGATGTCCACCACCGCGCGCGCCTCGGGATTGAGAAAGATCCCGCCGCGCGCATGCGTAGTCATCGAGTAGAAGTGGCCGGTGGCGAACTTGACGTTTTCGCCCTCGCCCGTGGTGGCGGTGTAGCCGATGTCGGCCGGCTTGAGCTTTGCCTCCTCGAGGACCTCGTCGAAGCCGAGCTTGGCGAGTTCCAGGGGATCGCGCCGGCGGATGCGCTCGCTGCGCTTCGCGAGCCACTCGGTCCTGCCGCCGTCGATGCGAAAGAGCGCCGTCTTGACCACGCCCGAGCCGATGTCGATGCCGATGGTATGAATCATTGCCGTGCCTCCACGGTCTTGCCTTCCTCGACCACCGCGCGCCAGGCGAAGGTCGCGCCGCCGAGCGCCCCCGTGTAGATCGAGTCGGGGTTGATGTTGAGCGTCATTTCGCCGTAGTTCTCCCTGACCAGGTCGCGCAGCGCCTTCACCGCGGCTTCGTTCTTCGCCACCCCTCCGGTGAAAGTGAATTCGTTCCGGATGCCGCCCGAGCGCGCGAGGATCGACATCGCGCGCAGCACGATGGCGCGGTGCAGCCCCGCCATGATGTCCTCGCGCTTTTCGCCGAGCGAGAGCCGGTCGCGCAGCTCCGCGCCGGCGAACACCGTGCAGGTCGAGTTGATGCGCACCGTCTTGGTCGCCTTCATCGCGAGCGGTCCCAGCTCGTGCAGTCCCATGTTCATCTCGTCGGCGATGTAGCCGAGGTAGCGCCCGCAGCCGGCGGCGCAGCGGTCGTTCATCTGGAACGACTCAACGATGCCCGCCCGGTCGACCTGGATCGCCTTGGTGTCCTGGCCGCCGATGTCGAGCACGGTGGCGGTATCCGGATACATCACGTGCGCGCCCAGGCCGTGGCACAGGATCTCGGAACGGATGTGCTCTTTCGAGAACGGCAGCCGCGCGCGGCCGTACCCGGTGCCGATCACGTAGGACTCCTCCAGCTCGGTATCGAGCACGCCCTGGATCGGCCGGCGGATGGCCTCGCCGCGGCTCGCGGTGTCGGGCATCGCCCGGAAGGTTCGATCGAGCGCGGCGAGCAGGTTCTTCGAGATCGATTCCGAGTACACGCGGTTCTCCACCTCGATGATCGAGCGGTCGAAGACGTTGAGCAGCATGTCGTAGCGCAGGCCCGCCTCCTTCGCCACGCTTTCAGCGATCGCCAGATAGCGGCTGCCGGCAATGTCGCGGAAGAAGTCCGACTTGCGCTTGGCGCCCGGGGCGAAGAGCTCCGGGGCTTCGGCGCGCTGGCGCTTGAAGACCTCGTCGAGCGCCGCGTGCACCGCCTTTGCCGCGTCGCCGAAGCGCGCGGCCTCGACATTGCGCTGGCAGACCTGCTCGAGGTCCGCAAGCTGGATCAGGAACTGCTCGAGCCGGAAGTCGCGCTCGAGCTGCCCGATGAAGTCCTCCAGCCCGCCGTTCAGGGCGGCGCTTTTTGCGAGCGCCTCGCGGAACAGGTGAAAGCGCGCCGAAACGAGCGACTCCTGCTTGGCGATCGCCGCCGCGGTATCGTAGTTGGAGCGCGAGTTGGTGATGCCGCGCCCGAGCACGTTGTGCTGCTCGTCGATCACCACCGCCTTGGTGGTGGTCGAGCCGAGGTCGATGCCGATGAAACACCGCATGCCGTTCTCCTTAGTGCACCGCCGCGGCGGCGGCGGTGCGCTTCGCCTTGATCATCTGGAAGTACGATTCCAGCCGGTTCTTGATGTTGGCCGCCGAGAAGTAGCGCGGATCCACCAGGTCCGATTCGATGAACGCGGCCGGCTTGCCGGTGCGCTTTTCCACTTCGCGCAGGATGAGGAGCTGCCCCGCCGAGAAACTGTTGCAGCTCTTGATCGAGTTGATCAGCAGGCCGTCGGCCTGGTATTCGTCGATGTACTTGCAGATCATCGCGATCCGCTGCGGGAAATTGAGGTTGGTGTAGCAGCCGAGGCAGTATTCGGCGAGCGATTCCAGCGGATGCTCCGGGTCGTGCCGGAACCCGAAGTCGTATACGCCGCCCACCTTGGCGTACGTGCTTGCGACGATCACCGCGCCCTCGTCGTAGAACATCTTCCAGAAGTCGCGGAAGCTGGTCCAGTTCGGCGGCCCTTCGACCACCAGGCGGTACTTTTCCTCGGTGAGCTCGCCCTCGGGCGTCACTGGACCTTTCTTCTCCCGGATGCGCTGCTCGACCTCGCTCCACAGCACGTCGTAGTACTGCGTCGCCTCGGGCAGTCCGCGGAACGCGGTGAACATCGGCCCGATGTAATACACCGCGCCGAAGTAGCCGTCGATCGGCGAGGGCCGGTTCTTCGCCGACTGCAGCACGCGCACCAGGTTTTCTTCCGCCTTCACCGACTCGCGCATGTACTGGCGCAGCCGGTCGATGTCGAACTTGACTCCCGAGACCTTCTCCAGCGTCGGGATGACTTTGTCCTTCAACTGCTTCACCACGTAGTCGCGCATCGCGGGCGAAACCTTGCCGTCGCCCTGGTAGGGCACGTGCAGCATCACGGTCTCGCAGTTGTACTTCTGCCGGATCAGCTCGAACCACTTCATGAAGGTGAAGCAGCCGGTGTAGGAGAGAAGCAGCACGTCGGGTGTCGGCAACGGCTCGCCGGTGGGGCCGACCTGGCCTTGCAGCATCATGCCGAGATCGGCCTTGACGTAGGTGCACACGTCCTCGGAGTGGCCGTCGCGCTCGGCGTCCATGATCATCTTGCCCGACTTCTTGCGCATGCCGTTCTGCAGCGCATTGGTCTCCGGGAGGCTCCTCGCGAAGTTGAAGCACATCAGCAGCTCGTTCAGGTTGCCCGGGACAAAGGTCGCCGAGATCTTGCGGCCCGACTCGTGCGCGGTGGCGAGCTCGTGGTAGTTGCGGTTGATCATCTCCTTCTGCAGCCACATGGCGTCCTCTTTCTGGACCTTCTGCGGCTTCTTGGCGCTTTGCGGCGCCTGGATCGGTGCGGTCGTCGTGCTCATGCGGCGGCTCCTTAAGCGGCGCTCCAGAGTTTGATCGAGTCGGCGAACGTTCCGGCCTGCTCGCGGATCGGGGCCATCTGGCCGGTGTTCTCGGCGTACTTGAACGCGGTGTACGGAATCTTCTGCTTCGCCAGCACTTCCTGGAGCATCGGGCGCTCCAGCAGCGCCGGATCGCAGAACGAAGGCGCGGCGAAGATCACGCCCTCGGCGCCGCGGCTCTTCACCTGGTGCAGCAGGTACCTGCCCTTGTCCTCTTTCCGGTCGTCGTACTTCGACGAGCTTTGCGCCGAGCGGTGCAGGAACGCCTTCGAAAGCTCCTCGAGCGGGTTGCCGTCGGCCGGCACCTCGTCCATCAGCCAGCGGAAACTGAGCATGAACTCGTCGTCCACGACGTAGCAGCCGGCCATCTCGATCGACTTGATGAGCCCGAGCGGGGGCTGCTCGCAGAACGAGCCGGTCATCACCACGCGCGCGTTGTCGCGCTTCGGCCGCTTCTGCTTGTCGGTCTCGGCGAGGTACTCGCGGACGAGCTGCGTATGCTCCTCGGGAGGCAGCACGCACCCGGCGCGCAGCACCAGGTACACTTCGGAGGTCGGCGCCTGCCACGGCTTCTGCGCCCGGTAGGCGTACAGGTCGCGTACCGCCCTGCGGTTCTCGTTGTACACCCCGATCGATGCGTTGAGTTCGGCGTCGGTGATCGGCCTGCCGCGCAGCGTCCCGAGGTCGTCGCGCAGTTGCTGCATCTCCTGCACGTAGAACGCGCCGCCGATCGAGTCGTCGTAGTTCTGCGGCACGTCGACGTAGCGCACGTACTTGTCCTTGAACATG
>CAZXAR010000072.1:0-14562 GCA_964638135.1 uncultured Enterobacteriaceae bacterium
CCAATCCGGGGTCGTACGTGGTGCCGCGCTCGGTCGAGGAGGCGGCGGAGATTCTGCGCGCGGGCAACGTCACGATTCTCGCCGGCGGCACGGACCTCATGCCGCAGACGCAGGGCGGCAAGGTGAAATTCCAGCCGGTGCTGATGAATATCCGGCGCGTTGCCGGAATTCGGGGCATCGAGGAACGGGGCGAAGTGGTGCGGATCGGCGCCCTCACCACCATCACCGAACTGATGGACAGCGCGCTCGTGCAGGAACGCTTCGGCATCCTGTGGCAGGCGTGCGATCACTTCGCGAGCGACCAGATCCGTAACGCGGCGACGCTTGGCGGCAACTTGTGCAACGCTTCGCCCGCGGGCGACACGCTGGTGCCGCTACTTGCACTCGATGCGTGTGTGCTACTCGCGGGGAAGCCGAACGGCGTGCTCGCCACGCGCACCGTACCGCTCGCCGAGTTCTTCACCGGACCGGGAAAGACCGTGCGCGCCGCTTCCGAGCTGCTCACTGCGGTCGAGATTGCGCTGCCGCTCGCCGGGTTCCGGGGCGAGTTCTTCAAGCTCGGCACACGGCCGGGTCTCGATATTGCGGGGGTGGCGATCGGATTCGGCGCAGTGCGCGAGGGCGATCGGCTGCGCCATGTGCGCGTTGCGTTCGGCGCGGTGGCGCCGACGCCGGTGCGGGCGCCGAAGACCGAGGCGGCCCTCGAAGGAAAGGCGCTCGACGCCGTCACCATCGATGCCGCGGTCAAGGCGGCGGCCGAAGAAGTGCGTCCGATCTCGGATGTGCGCGCCTCGGCCTGGTATCGAACCGAAATGGTCCGCAACAATCTGCGAAAGATGCTCGACAATGCACGCCAGGGCTGAAATCGAATTCACGCTCAACGGAGTAAGAACGCGGCTCACCGTTCCCGCGGAAATGAGCGCGCTCAACATGCTGCGCGAGGAACTCGACCTCACGGGCACCAAGTACGGCTGCGGCGAGGGCGAATGCGGTGCGTGCACGATCCTGGTCGATGGCGTCACGGTGAACTCGTGCCTCATGTTCGCGGTGGACTGCGACGGGCGCGAGGTGGTGACGATCGAGGGGCTCGCCTCCGCAGCGAACGGCGAGGCGCTGCGCAGGAGCTTTACCGATTACGGCGCGGTGCAATGCGGCTTCTGCACCCCCGGCATGATGGTGCAGGCAAGCCACTGGCTGGAGAAGCATCCCGGGGCGGATGCCGAAGCGATCAAGCGCGGCCTGGAAGGGAACCTGTGCCGCTGCACCGGCTACCGCAAGATCATCGAGGCGATCGAAAAAGTGGGGTCAGAGTAAATGGAGTCGCTGATCGGGAAGAGGATTCCGAAGCTCGATGCGCCGGACAAGGCGAGCGGCAAGACGCGCTACATCCACGACATCGACCTGCCGGGCGAGCTGCACGCGAAGATCCTGCGCTCCACCCAGGTGCACGCGAAGATCCGCTCGATCGACACCAGTGCGGCGAAGAAGCTCCCCGGGGTGCATGCGGTGATCACCGCGGCGGACGTTCCCTGGCAGCGGCCGATCGGCGTCGCGAAGGACCACCTGCCGCTCAAGACCGACCGGGTGCGGAGCCTCCGGGACGAGATCGCGGCAGTCGCGGCCGACAGCGCCGAGATCGCGGAAGCAGCGCTCAAGCTGATCCGGGTCGAATACGAGCCGCTCCCGGTGCTCACCGATGCGCTCGAAGCGCTGAAGCCCGGCGCGCCGCTCATCCACCCGGAGCCGCACGGCGCCAACGACAGCCCCAAACTCAAACCCGGCGCCCCGGTGGCGTTTGCCGGCAAGCCCGACAACATCGCCATGACCTTCGACTACCAGCAGGGCGACGTCGCGCAGGGCGAGCGCGAATCCTGCATCGTGGTGGAGGACGTGTTTCGCCTCCATTACGTTACGCACTGCTGCATGGGAGTGTCGGGCGTGATCGCCGATTTCGACCCGGGCGGCAACCTGCTGCTGTATTCGAACACCCAGGTGCCTTTCCTGCACAAGCGCGAGTTCGCGGAACTCCTCGGCATCGACCCGGGACGCATCCGCATCATCCAGCCGCCGATCGGCGGCGGCTTCGGCTCGAAGCTCGACATCTACCCGTTCGAGCCGATCGCGATCTTCCTCGCCAGGATTACCAAGCGCCCGGTGAAGCTTCTCTTTACCCGCGAGGAGGAGTTTCTCGCTTCGCCCACCCGCCAGCCGGTGCTGCTCAAGCTCCGTTCCGGCTGCACCAGGGACGGTGCGCTCACCTTCCGCACGGTGGAGACGGTGCACGACAACGGCGCCTACACCTCGTGGGGCGCAACCACGCCCTTCGTCATGATGCAGACCGTGTCGTCGCTCTACCGGGTGCCGCACTGCAAGTACCACACCAAGGCGGTGTACACCAATAACCCGTATGCCGGCTCGTTCCGCGGCTACGGCAACCTGCAGGCGACCTTTGCGGTGGAAGCGCACATGGACAGGCTTGCGGATGCGATCGGCATGGACCCGCTCGAATTCCGCTTGAAGAACGCGCAGGCGCCGGGCGAGGTGACGCCGCAGGGCATGCACTTCAAGACCTGCGGCCTTCGAGAGTGCCTTGCCACCGCCGCCGAGCGCAGCGGCTACACCGAGAAGCGCCGCGCGTACGCGGCGAAGCAGTCGAGCGCAGATCCAGTGAAACGCGGCGTCGGCATTGCCTCGATGCTGCATGTGGGCGGCGGCGCCAAGATCTATCCGTCGGATGGCTGCGGTACGATCCTCAAGATCGACGACTTCGCGCATGTGACGCTGATCACCGGCGCATCCGAGATCGGCCAGGGCTCGGAAACGGTGCTCTCGCAACTCGTGTGCGAAGAGCTGGGGCTGCCGCTTTCCGCGGTCACGGTAGTGAACAATGACACCGACATCACGCCGTGGGATGTCGGCGTGCACGCCTCGCGCACCACCTTTATCGCCGGCAACTCCGCGATCGGCGCGGCACGCAAGGCAAAGGCGAAGATCCTCGGGGCAGCGGCAGCGAAATCCGGACACGCGACCGAAGCGCTTGAGATGCGCGGCGGGCAGGTGGTGCTCAAGGCAAGCGGCGAAGCGGTGTTCGAGCTTGGGAAGCTCATCCGCTCGCTCCACTTTTCCGACAAGGCGGAACTCGTGATGACGACCTTCTACTACGAGCCGCCCTCCAAGCACCAGGACAAGCACTTCAAGGGCGACGTCTCCGCGGCTTACGCCTGGGCAACGCAGGTTGCCGAGGTCGAGGTGGACACGCGCACCGGGATCGCGCGGCTCCTCAGGATCACCGGCGCGCACGACGTGGGGCGCGTCATCAACCGGCTTGGCATCGAGGGCCAGGTCGAGGGCGGCATCGTGATGGGGCAGGGCTATGCACTCACCGAGAACCTCCAGGTCGAGGCGGGCGCGATCAGGAACCCGAACTTTCGCGACTACAAGCTCGTGACCGCACCCGAGATGCCGGAGATGGACATTTCCTTCATCGAGACGATGGATGGCGAAGGCCCGCAGGGCGCGAAGGGCGTGGGCGAAGCGCCCGCGATCTGCGTCGCCGCGGCGGTCGCCAACGCAATCGAGAACGCGACCGGCGTTCGCATCACCTCGCTCCCATTCACGCCCGAGCGGGTGTACCGTGCGCTGCACGGCGAGCTCGATCCGCCCGCATGGAGCATCGCGGCGTGAAGCGCCGCACCGTGCTCAGCCTCGAGCAGGCGCTCTCGCTTCCCTCGGCGACGCTGCGTTTTGCGCAGCTCGGCTGGCGCGTGATCCGCATCGAGGCGACGCCCACGCCGAACACGCTCCCCGGCGACCCCAACCGCTACATCGGCGGTCGCATCGCGGACGAGGACCGGCGCAGCTACTTCATCGCGCCCAATGTCGGCAAGGAGGCGATCGCGCTCAACCTCAAGGACGCGCGCGGGCAAGAAGTGCTCAGGCGGCTCATACGCGCGCTCGATGCCGACATCTTCTGCTGCAACACGGTTCCTTCGCGCTACGTGTCGCTCGGCATCGATTATGCGACGCTCGCAGGGGTAAAGCCCGACCTGATCTGGGCGGGGATCTCGGCAATGGGGCCGGCGTATCCCGATACCCCGGGCTACGACCCGGTCGTGCAGGCGATGTGCGGCTACATGGAAGTAACCGGCAACCCGCAGGGTCCGCCCACCGTCATGGGCTTGCCGGTGATCGACCTCAAGGCGGGCGACGAGGTCTACGCCAACGTGATGCTCGCGCTGCTGGAGCGCGCCGAGACCGGGCGCGGCAAGGAGATCCACGTCTCGATGCTGCAGGCGGCGGCTTCGTGGCTCATCACGGTGCTGCCGCTCGTCGATTTCGGCTGCGAGCCGAACGAGATCACGCGCGCGGGGAACGAGCACCGCAAGTTCATCCCTACGAATGTCTATCCGGCCGCGGACGGCTTCGTGTATCTCGCGATCGGGAGCGACGCACAGTGGAGGCGGCTCACCGAGATCCCGAAGTTCGCGCGGGTGGCGAACGACCTGCGGAAAACGAACGAAGGACGGCACAAGGAGCGCGAGGCGATCCACCGCGACATGGCGGCGGTGACGGTGCGCTACCCGGTCGAGGAAATCCTGGCCGACCTGCGCGGCGCGACCATCCCGGCAACGCGCATCCTCGACATCCGGCAGGTGCGCGAGCTGCCGCAATTGCGCGACAAGCTCACGCAGACCTCGATGCCCGACGGACGCCCGGTGCGCATGCAGCCGATGGCGGTCGATGTGACGGATGCTCGCCGCGAGATGCCGTTCCCGCCGAAATACGGCGGCGACACGCGAAACGTGCTCGCCGAGGCGGGCTACTCGGGCGCCGAGGTGGATGCCCTCGCGGGCGCCGGCGTGATCGCGTGAGCGCGCAGGCCGCTTTTCGCGACCGGCTCGCCTGGATCCCGGAGCAGGGCGAACTGCGCGATGGCGAAGCGCGCTACGTCCTCATGCGGCACGATTCGCTGATGGGCTTGTTCCGCAATCTCCCGGAGTCCGCGCGCGGTGCGGCGCTCGATGCGCTCGCCGCGTCGGTCGCATTGCACGGTGCGCGCTCGGCAGAGCGCTACCGGAGGGCAGGCGGCGAGGGCGATGCTCTCCTCGCGACCATCGAAGCGACCGCTCCGCAACTGGGCTGGGGCGTGTGGCGCATCGAGCGCGCGGGCGCGGAGCTTCGCCTCGAAGTCGAAAACAGCCCCTTTGCGGCTGGTCACGGTCCATCCTCCGCGCCGGTCTGCGCGCCGATCGCCGGAATGCTGCAGGCGGTCGCAGGCCTCGTGCTCGGTGCGCCGGCCCGCGCGCGCGAAGATGCGTGCGCTGCCGCGGGTGCATCCATGTGTCGTTTCCACGCCGTGCGCAGCGAGAAAGACGGGTGAAAATCGCGGTGCTCGGCGGCGGGCACGGCGCCTATGCGGCTGCCGCCGATCTCGCCGAGCAGGGGCACGAGGTGCGGCTCTGGCGGCGCGATGCCTCGGCGCTCGCGCCGGTCAAGCAGAGCGGCGTTATCCGCCTGATCGATCACCAGGGCGCGCGCGAGGTTCCGGTGGGGAAAGTCACCGCTGAAATCGGCGAAGCGGTGCGCGGCGCGGAGCTCGTCCTCGTGCCCTCGCCCGCCACCGCGCAGGAGGACATCGCACGCGCGATGGCGCCGAGCCTTGCCGACGGGCAGGTGGTGTTCCTTCCGCCAGGAACGTTCGGCAGCTACGTGATGGCGGAGATCGTGCGCGGCGCCGGCGCCCGCGCGGAAGTCACGTACGCGGAAACCGGGACGCTCCCCTACCTTGCGCGCAAGCGCGGGCCGGCCGAGGTCGCGATCACGATCCGCGCCGTGCGCCTGCCGACCGGCGTGTACCCGGAAGATTGCTCTTCGCATGCGCTCGAAGTGATCCGCAGGGTGTATCCGGCGGTGCAGGCCTGCGGCGATGCGCTCTCGGCGGCGCTCATGAACGCGGGGCCGATCATCCATCCGCCGCTCATCCTGATGAACGCCGCGCCGCTCGAGCACTTCGCGCGCTGGGACATCCACAACGAGGGTACGCAGCGCTCGGTGCGCGCGGTCACCGACCGGCTCGATGCGGAGCGGATCGCGCTGCGCGAGGCGCTCGGCTACCCGCCGCCGCATTTTCCGCTCTCGGACCACTACACGAGCGATCGCTGGATGTACGGCGACGCGCACCGCAAGCTCGTCGACTCGGGCGACTGGCGCGAGAAAATCGACCTGCATGCGCACCGCTACATGTCCGAGGACACGGTGCTGGGGCTCGCGTTCCTCGCTTCGGTCGCGCGCTGGGCGGAGTGCGAAGCGCCGCTCGCGAACGGCCTGCTCGCGCTTGCGGGCGCGATCCTGGGGCGCGACCTGCGCGGCGGCCCGCGCACGCTCGAAGCGCTCGGGCTCGCTACGCTCTCTCGCGGGCAGATGAGGGATCTGCTCACGCAGGGAAGGGCATGAGCACGCGAGCCGCGCGGATCGCGACGGTCGGCGCAGGGCGCATGGGCCGGGGCATCGCGCTCGCGTTCGCCTATGGCGGCTACGCGGTGGACCTCGTCGATCTGAAACATCGCGACGTCGAAGCATGGCAGCGGCTCGCGAACGAGGCGCGCGAAGAGATGGCGGCGAGCCTTGCGACACTGGCCGAACTTGGGGCAATGCCGCCGGAAGCCATCGAGCGCGTGCTGGCGCGGATCCGGCTCGTCCCTGCATCCGATGCCGCGCCGGCGCTGCACGCCGCCGACGTGATCTTCGAGGCCGTCACCGAGACGCTCGATGCGAAGCGCGACGCATTCGCGCGCGCCTGCGCGCTCGCGCGGCCCGAAGCAATCCTCGCTTCGACCACCTCGACGATACTCGTCACCGACCTCGTGCCGCTCGTCAGCCACCCCGAGCGCCTGCTCAACGCGCACTGGCTCAATCCCGCTTACGTGATTCCGCTGGTCGAGGTGTCAACGCATCCGGGCACCGCGGCGGGCGTGGTCGCGCGCCTGAGAGCACTGCTTGAAGACATCGGCAAGGTGCCCGTCGTGTGCGGGGCGACGCCGGGCTACATCGTTCCGCGCCTGCAGGCCCTGGTCATGAACGAGGCCGCGCGCATGATGGAAGAGGGAATCGCGAGCGCCGAGGAAATCGACAAGGCCACGCGCTACGGCCTGGGTCTGCGCTTCGCCGCCCTCGGCGTGGTCGAATTCATCGACTACGGCGGCAACGACATCCTGTATTACGCAAGCCGCTACCTCGCCGAGCGGGTGAATCGCGAGCGCTACGCACCGCCCGCGATCGTCGAGCGGCTGATGCACGAGGGGAAGATCGGGTTGAAATCGGGCGAGGGTTTCTACGACTACCGCGGGCGCGATCTCGCGGCGTACCGCAAGGACGCGCTCGCGCGCCTCGTCGGGATGCTGCGCCACGCCGGGCTGTACCACCCGCCGCGCTGAACCTCAGCCTCGCGCGCGCTCAGGCGAGCGGCACGATCTTTGAGCGAAGCAGAGCCCGATCCCGCGTGAGGAGCGGGACTTTGTGCACCACACTCGTGGCGCCGATCAGTTCGTCTGCCGGGTCGCCGCGGATGTCGAGCCGCGCGCTCTCGCGGGCGATCTCTCGCGTAAGGGGCCACACGTGCAGGCGCGCCAGCACCCGGACGACATCCGGATCGTCCAGATCCACTGCGATCCGCCCCAGCTGCGACAGCTTGGCGATCTCCCAGAGCACGATCGCGGAAATGCTCCACGTCTCGTTCTGCAGCAGCCGCATCTCGCGAGGCTTCAACGCGCCGGTGACGGCGTAGAGCAATACGTGCGTGTCAACGTTCAGCATTCCAGCGCACGCCGGTCGAGAGAATGTCGCCCTTGATCTTTATCTTGCCCTTGAGAGAGCCGATCAGGGTCGCCGAATCCGCACCGAGCGGGATCAGCTTCGCGACCGGTTTCCCCCGTTTCGTGATCACGATCCCGTCCCTGTCCACCTGGTCGATCAGCGCCAGGCAGCGTTCCTTGAACTTCGCCGCCGCGATCTGTTTCATGGCCACATTGTACAACTGGTCAGATCAAGTAACCAGTTTCCGGGCCGCGTGCGACAGGCAAACTGCCAATCTCCTCAGATCAGCGAGCCGCGGTTCGCCATGCCGCCGTCGATCGTGACGATGGTGCCGGTGGTGTAGGAAGAAAGGTCGGAGGCGAGCAGCGCCGCGGTGGCGGCGATCTCGTCCACGGTGGCGGCGCGGCCGAGCGGAAAGGCTTTCTCCAGCTCGCGCCAGCGCTCCGGGTCGCCGAATTTCGACTGCGCCGCATTGCGCATCAGCCCGATCAGCCGCTCGGTCGCAACCGGCCCCGGATTGATGCCCACGACGCGCACTCCGAGGTCGCCGCTCGAGCCGCCGAGCGCGCGCGTGAACGCCATCAGCGCGGCGTTGCCGGCGCCACCGGCGATGTAGGCGGCATCGAGCCGCTCGCCGCCGTTGCCGATGATGTTGACGATCACGCCGCGCCGGCGCTGCTTCATCAGCCGAAAGTATTCCCTGGTCAGGTTGATGTAGCCGAACACCTTGAGGTCCCACGCGGCGCGCCAGCGCTCCTCGTCGATCTCCTCGAGCGTGCCGCGCGGGATCGAACCGGCGTTGTTCACCAGGATGTCGATGTCGGGGCACTTCGCGGCGAGTTCCCTTGCGCGCCCGCGCTCGGCGAGATCCATCGGGTGAATCCCGACGCGAACGCCGTGGCGGCTGGCGATGCGGTCGCGCGCCGATTCGAGATCCGCCTGCGTGCGCGCGATCAGGTGCAGATGGCAGCCTTCGGCTGCGAGCGCCTGCGCAACCGCGAAGCCGATTCCCTTCGATGCCCCGGTGACGAGCGCGCTGCGGTCAGTGAGCTTCAGATCCATCGGTCACTCCGTTTTCGATTCCGGCTGGCAGATCTCGAACAGAAGCCCCGAGGCGGCGTCGGGCTCGAAAAAGGCGACGCGGCCATGCGCGCCCTGCCGGGGAAAGCCCTCCATCGGCTTGAGCCCGGCGGCGACGAGCGCAGCGAGCGAGCGCTCGATGTTCTCTACGCGCGCCGAAAGGTGATTGAGGCCAAGCCGCTCGCCCATCACCTGCCGGGCGAAGCGCGCCTCGTCCGTGTATTGCAGCAGCTCGATCGCAACGTTCGCCGCGCGGAACTCCGCGACCCGCAGGCCCACGTCCGCAAGGTCCTTTACCTGTGCCGGCGCGCCGAAAAGCGGCTGCAGCCGCTCGATCGCCGCCTCCAGGTCGGCAACGAGGATGCCGACGTGATCGATGTGCGGCGCGCTCACCGTTTCCTCAGTTCCGTCGTGCGTGCCGCGTCGAGCGCGAGGGTTGCCGGATCGATTGCGACGCCGTACTCCGCGCGCGCCGCCTCTACGCTCAGAAGCCCGTCCCTCACTTCGGCAAGCACCTGCGCGGCCGGGCGCTCGAACGGGTCGCCGTAACCGCCGCCTCCGCCCGCCTTCTGGTTGAACACCGTTCCAGGGGGAATGCCGCGGATGATTTCCTTCGATCTTGCGCGGCGCTCGGTTCCGTCCGGATAGGTGAGCGTGATCGAGTTTCGCGCGCCTGCCCGCCCGCCGAAAAATCCGAACGCGCGCGCCTCCTCCTCGACCCCGTCGCCGAAGGCGACCCCGGTCACGTTCTCGCCGCGCATCACGAATTCGGTCTCTACGCCGAGGCCGCCCCGCCAGCGGCCGGTGCCCGCCGACCCGGGCAGGTATTCGTGCTTCACCAGGAAATGCGGATCGTGGATTTCGAACATCTCGTAGTCCTGCGCCAGGATCCCGCCCGCGCAGTTGATGAGGCCGATGTGATCATAACCGTCTGCGCCCGCGGTCGCCCCCGAACCGCCCTTGAGGCTGAGAAACAGGATATCGACGTACGGCCGGTCATGGCGCGGGTCGCGCCCCGAGACGGCGAAGCCGAGAAAGCGGTTCCAGCCCGCGGTGACTCGCTCGGGCAGCGCCCGCGCAAAGGCGCGAAAGATCGCGTCCGAGGTCGGCCCGGTGATCGAGTTGCCGAAGGTCGTCGCGGCGGGAAAGCCCGCGTTCAGGAACGAGCCCTCGGGATTGACGATGCGAATCGGTCGCAGCAGCCCGGCGTTGTGCGGGATGTCGGGCCGGATGAGCATGAGGAAGGTGAGCAGCAGCGCGGACGAGGTGGCCGAGCGCGGCGCGTTGACGAAGCCGGGTGTCTGCGGCGAGGAGCCGGTGAAATCGAACGTGACTTCGTCGCCGCGCACGGTGACCGCGAGGTTGATTCTCATCCGCGTGCCTTCGGTCACACCGTCGTAGAAGGCGTACGATTCGCCGCGGTAGGTGCCGTCCGGAATCGCGGCGATTTCCTTTCGCACCATGCGCTCGGTGCTGTCGAAGAGCGCTTCGAGCAGCCGCTCCAGGCGCGCGAGTCCGAAGCGCGCGACGAGCGCTTTCACGCCGCGCTCGCCGACGGTCGCCCCGCCGATCTGCGCCTTGATGTCCTCTTCGACGATCTTGAGGCGGATGTTGGCAAAGATCATGCGCCAGACGTCGCGCCGGAGCTTTCCCCGCTCGACGATCTTCACTGCGGGGATGCGAAGCGCCTCCTGCCAGACTTCGCGCGCCTCGGGGTTGTAGCCGCCCTGCACCGCGCCGCCGATGTCGGCCTGGTGGCCCTTGCAGGCCGCCCACGCGACGAGCCTGCGGCCGTGGAACACCGGCTTGAAGACGGCGACGTCGTTATTCTGGTTGCCGCCGGAAAAGACGTCGTTGTGCAGGATCACGTCGCCCGGGTGGATGTCGTCGCCGAAAAACCGGATCACGTGCTCGCACGCCGGCTGCAGCGCGAAGGCGAGCACCGGGATGTACTCGGTCTGCTCGAGCATGCGGCCTTTGGGGTCGTAGAGCCCGGTGACGAAATCGCGCGCCTCGTTCAAGATCGGCGAGCGCGTGGTCCGCAGCAGGGTCAATCCCATTTCCTCGGTGATCGATTTCAGCCGCCGCTGCAGCACCGCGACCTCGACCGGATCGGCTTTGGGCTTCATGCGCTCAGGACGCAGTTCTCGAGCGCATCGTACTCGGCGCGCCAGGCGCGCGGCACGAAAATGCTCGTGTTGACGCACTCGATGATCGCCGGCCCGGCAAGCCGCTGGCCGTGCGTGAGCCGGTCGCCGTCGTAGACCGGCACGCGCGCAAGGCGTCTCGCTTCCGGGAGGAAGGCCAGGCGACGCGCCTTGAGCGCCGTCTTCGCGTCTGCCTTCACGCGCGGCTTGCGGGATAGGGCGGGCTTTGCGGTCACTCCGCTCGCAGTGAGCCGCACGCTCAGCATCTCGACCGGCGTCGCCTCCTCGCGCAAGGCGTAGCCGTACAAGCGGTCGTGCTGGGCGTGGAACCGTTCGCGCACCGCGCGCCAGCCGGAGCGCGCGATCGCTTCCCGCGGCACCTCGACCGTGACCTCGTGGTACTGCCCGAGGTAGCGCAGGTCCATCGCGTAGCGTAGCCGCTGCCGGGCGCGCGCGATTCCCTCGCGACCGAGCGTGGCGCGCGCCTCGCGCTCCATCGCGCGCACGAGCGCCTGCAACTTTCCGAGCGGCACCCGATCCTCGGGCACGAGGCACGCGAGGCTGCGCACATAATCGTGCTTGAGGTCGCTTTGCAGCATCCCCAAAGCGCAGAAAATTGACGCCTCGCGCGGCACGACGACCCGGCGGATGCCGAGCTCCGCGGCAATGCACGCCCCGTGCACGGGCCCCGCGCCACCCGCGCAGATGAGCGGGAATTCGCGCGGATCGTAGCCCTTCTCGACCGAGATTTCGCGAATCGCGGAGGCCATATTGACGTTGATGACGTGGAACATCCCGGCGGCGGCAGCGAGCAGACTCAGGCCGAGCGGCGCAGCAATGTGCTCGCCGATCGCCCGCTCGGCGGCGCCCGCATCGAGCTGCAGGCGGCCGCCGGCAAAGAACTCGGCCGCAAGGTAGCCGAGCACGAGGTTGGCGTCGGTGCAGGTCGGCGCCGACCCGCCGCGCGCGTAGCACGCGGGCCCCGGATCGGCGCCGGCGCTTTGCGGACCCATATGCAGCAGGCCCCCCTCGTCGATCCAGCCGATCGATCCGCCGCCCGCGCCGATGGTGTTGATTTCCATCGACGGCAGGGCAAGCGCATAGCGATTGACCGTGCCGCGCGTGGTGACTGCGGGCTTCGCATCGCGCACGAGCGCCGCATCGAAACTCGTGCCGCCCATGTCCACCGTGACGAAGCTCCGCTCGCGCCGCGGCGCCATGCAGGCAAGCCCCGCTGCCGGTGCCGCGGCCGGGCCGGAGAGCAGCGTCGTGGCGGCAAGCCGCGCGATGCTCGCGAGCGCAGCGACCCCGCCGTTCGATTGCATGACCAGAAACGTGCCGCGGAAGCCCGCTCGGGCAAGGCTGCGCGTGAGGCTGCCGGCATAGCGGGCGAGAATCGGGCCGACCGCGGCGTTCAGCACGGTGGTGCTGGTGCGCTCGTAGAAACGCACCTGCGGCAGCACCTGCGACGACACCGAGACATAGGCACCGGGCATGCGTGCCCGCACGAGGCGGGCGGCCGCCTTTTCGTGCGCGGGGTTGGCGTGCGCGTGCAGAAAGCAGATCGCCACGGCTTCGACGCCGGCGTCGCGAAATAGCGCGAACGCCTGCTCGACGTCCTCCGATGCGAGCGGCTGCACGATCGTACCCGCGGCATCGGTGCGCTCCGTGACCGGAAGGCGCAGATGCCGCGGCACCAGAGGCGCCGGCGGGTGATACCGGTTGTCGTACATTTCCTCGCGCACGCCGCGGCGCATCTGCAAGGCGTCGCGAAATCCGCGCGTGGTGAGCAGTCCCGTGCGGGCGGTGTTTCCGGTAAGGACCGCATTGGTGGTGACCGTCGTGCCGTGCACCACGAGCTCGACCGCGCGCAGGAACCGCTCCAGGGGCATGGCCAGACCCGCCGCGAGGGTGCCAAGGCCCGTCATGACCGCAACCGAAGGGTCGGCGGGAGTCGATAGCTCCTTGTGCACCGCAGTGTGCCCCCGCGGGCCCACCAGCAGGAAATCCGTGAACGTTCCCCCCACGTCGATGCCGATCCGGAATGCCATGACGGAAGTTTGATTTAGATCACGTTCGAGTGCACGAGCGTAGACTTACAGTGTCGCATTGTGTCCCAATGCAGCGCCCGGGCCGCGATCGCCAAAGCCATAAGGAGGAGCACCAGATGACCCGCAAATTCCGCACTGCAGTCGCCATCGCCGCCGCCGCATTTGCCGCGAATGCGGCGCACGCCGAAGTCACGGTCGGCGTCACGCTCGGTGCCACCGGACCGGGCGCCTCGCTCGGCATCCATTACAAGAACGCCTTTCAGCTCATGCCCAAGACGTTGGGCGGCCAGCCGGTCAAGTACATCATCCTCGAGGACGGCTCGGACGCCACCAACGCGGGCAAGAACGCGCGCAAGCTGGTTACCGAAGACAAGGTCGACGTCCTGATGGGTTCGAACGGTGTGCCTTCGTCGCTGCAGATTGCACAGGTTGCGTTCGAGACCAAGACGCCCTTCATCGTCATGACGCCGATCTCGCTTGCGCCCGACAAGCTCGCCTGGGCGTTCGTCGTCCCGCAGCCGACCGAGCTCATGATGGGCGCCGTCGCCGAGCACATGAAGGCGAACGGCGTGAAGTCGGTCGGCTTCATCGGCTTTTCCGACGCCTGGGGCGACCTGATGTACAAGGCGACCGAGTATCACGCCGCGGCCTACGGCTACAAGGTCGTCACCAACGAGCGCTACGCGCGCGCCGACACGAGCGTCACGGGCCAGATTCTGAAGATCATGGCGGCCAATCCGGACGCGGTGGTGGTGGGCGGCTCAGGGACCGGCGGCGCGCTGCCGCACGTCGCGCTCATCGAGCGCGGCTACAAAGGGCGCATCTACCACAACCACGGCACGGTGAACCGCGAGTTCATCAAGGTCGGCGGCAAGAACGTCGAAGGCGCGATCGCGCCGACCGGGCCGCTGATCGTCCCCGAGGAGCTGCCGGCGAACCACGCCACCCGTGCGGTCTCGCTCGATTTCACCAAGCGCTACGAGGCGACGTTCGGCGAAGGCAGTCGCAATGCCTTCGGCGGCTACAGCCACGACGGCGTGATGCTGCTCGGCGCGGCGATTCCCGGGGCGATCCAGAAGGCGAAGCCGGGCACCCCCGAGTTCCGCGCCGCGCTGCGCGACGCGCTCGAAAACGTCAAGAACGTGGTTGGCGCGCATGGCGTGTACAACATGACCCCGGCCAATCATAATGGGCTGGACGAACGCGCCCGCGTGCTGGTGCGGGTCGAGAACGGCGTCTGGCGTCTGATGAAATAGGGTGCACGCTCGCCGGAATGGCGCGCAAGGGGACGGGTGACCGTCCCCTTTGCTTTCCTGGGGTCAGAGTAAGATTTCCGACGATTCTTGGAAATCCTGTTCCGACCCCGATTCGATTCCGATGACGAGCGACATCTTTCTCTGGCTGGTTCAGGACGGGGTCACCAACGGCGCGATCTACGCGCTGCTCGCGCTCGCGCTGCTGCTCGTGTTCAC
>CAZXAR010000073.1:0-14524 GCA_964638135.1 uncultured Enterobacteriaceae bacterium
TGGTCGCCGGCTTCACGGCCCTCGGTTTCCTCCAGCTCAAATCCGCGCCCAAGCCGCGGGTGGCGCAAACGGCGCCAGGCGTAATCGTGGTGTCGCCCCAGGCGTCCCAGCCGCGGGCGCAACCCCAGGCTCGCAGCGAAGCGACCTCTGCGGTCTCGGAGGCCCCGGGCGCGGCGCCGGGGTCGCGCGTGCTGAGCCAGGAGGTGCGGCTGGGCGAGGCGGTTCCGTCGCAACGGGCGGCGCCGGCGCTCACCGCCGAGGGCATTTTTGAAAAACGTTCGCGCAGCATCACGGTGGTGCTCGGCTTCGACGGCAGCGATCAGCAGATCCTGCAGGGGAGCGGCGTGGTCATCGAACCGGAGCGCGTCATCACGAACTGCCACGTAGTGCGCAATGCCGAGATCCTGAAGGTTCGCTACGCCTCCCGGATCTATCCCGCGCGCCTGGAGTACGGGGACCAGGACCCGACGCGCGATCTCTGCAAGCTGATGGTGCCGCAGCTGGAGGCGCCGCCGGTCGCGCTGGGCGATTCGCGCACGCTCAAGGTCGGCAAGCGCGTCTTCGCGCTGGGCGCCCCGCTCGGCCTGGAGCTGAGCCTGAGCGAAGGAATCGTGTCGGGTCTGCGTTCGCATCAGGACGCCGCCTACATCCAGATCACGACGCCGATCTCGCCCGGTTCGAGCGGCGGCGCGCTGTTCGACGAGGCGGGCGAGCTGGTCGGTCTCACCACGTTCGGCGCCATCATCGGCCAGAACGTGAACTTCGCGGTTCCGGTCGAGTGGGTGAAGGACCTGCCCAACCGGCCGCGTACCGCCTACCTCCCCAGGACAAACTGAATCACGATTCGCGGACGTAACGCCCGGGCGCATCGCCGAGCCGCGGGAAGTCGGCACTTTCGAGCGGAGACGGCGCGCCGGGCGGCCCGCAGTGCTCGGCAAGCCACTCGCTCCAGTCCTCCCACCAGCTGCCGGCGCGCCGCTGGGCCTGCGCGTGCCAGTGATCCGCCGACTGCCCGCGATGCGCCGGCCCGATCCGGTAGCTGCGCTTGGGCGGGGTGACCGGCGGGTTCACGATGCCGAGGATGTGGCCCGAACTGGAAAGCACGAACCGCTTGGGCGACGTGACGTAGCCGTTGATCTTGAAGGTCTGGCGCCAGGGTGCGATGTGGTCGTCCTCGGCCGAGACGTCGTAGAGCGGCTGCTGAATGCGCGCGAGATCGATCGGCTCGCCGGCCACCGTGAGCGCGTCGCGCTTCACCAGATTGTTCTTCAGGTACATCTCGCGCAGGTAGTACTCGTGCATCCGGTACGGCAGGCGCGTCGCGTCCATGTTCCAGTAGAGCACGTCCCAGGGGGCGGGCGCCTCGCCGTAGAGCCAGCCGTGCACGACGTAATGCCAGATCAGGCTGTTGGAGCGCAGCAGCCGGAACGTCGCCGCCATCTCGCGCCCGTCGAGGAAGCCGCGCCGGCGCATCAGATCGGCGAGCCAGCGCACCCCGCCCTCGTCGAGGAACACCTCGATGTCGCCGGGGGACTGGAAGTCGGTCAGCGTGGCGAGCAGGGTCCAGCTCGACACCGGAACGTCCTCGCGCCTCGCATGCCGGCGGTTGAGCCAGGCCATGTAGACCGCGAGCAGCGTGCCGCCGATGCAGTAGCCGACCGCGTGCACATGGCCCGCGCCGCTCAGCGCGCGTGCCACGCGCACTGCCTCGTCTACGCCCTGCACGAGGTAATCGTCAAAGTTCACCTCGGCCATGTCGGACGACGGGTTCTTCCAGCTCACCATGTAGACATCGAAGCCGCGCCCGAGCAGGAACTGCACCATGCTCTTTTGCGGCGTCAGGTCGAGGACGTAGTACTTGTTGATCCACGGCGGCACGATCACGACCGGCACGGCGTGCACTGCGCTCGCCACGGGCGTGTAGCGGATCAGCTCCATCAATCGGTTGCGGAAAATCACGGCGCCCGGGGTGGTCGCTAGGTTGCCGCCGACCTGGAAATCCTCCGCCGCGGCCATGCGTACCGTGCCCGCGCGCAGGTCCTCGAGAAAGAGCTCGGATCCGCGGCGCAGGCTCTCGCCCCGGGTCTCGATCGCCTTGCGCATCGCGACCGGGTTGGTCCAGAAGAAGTTGGTCGGCGCGACTGCGTTCAGCCACTTGCGCCACCAGAATGCGGCGCGCCTGCGCTCGTGCGGCGCGAGCCAAGGCGTGGCGAAGAGCGCGTCCTGTACGTGGCGGGTGTGGAACAGGTACCACTGCTTGAGCAGGCTCCACTGCACTTCCCGGGTCCATACCGGGTCGGCAAAGCGCATGTCATCGGCTTGCGGCGCGACGAGATCCGGACCCGGCTTGCCGCCCAACCGTGCCGCGCTGTGCAATTGAAGCGCCATCAGCTCGACCGCATTGCGCCCGATCAGGTCGAACAACTCCAGCGGGTGCAGCATCCAGACGAGATGGGCATGCAGGATCGGGGCCAGCATCCCGAAGGGGTCAAACAGCGAATTGGCGCTTTCCTGCAGCTTGCGCCACTGACCCGCGCCCAGCGCAATCGCCTGTGCGAGCTGCCGCTCCGGGGCCTGGAGCGGGTTCTCTTCGGTCGGGCCGTGATCCATACAGGGGAAGCTAACACCGCGGCCCATTCCCCGATGTGCGCCAGATCAAATTGCGGGGTCCCCCAGATCGATGTTCAGCGCCGCAGGGCGGGCAGGGTGATGGCGCCAATCACGATGAAGGCGCCAAGGATCTGCAGCGGCGTCACCGCCTGGCCGAGGACCGCCCAGGCCAGAAACAGCACCGCGATCGGCTCGAAATTGAGCACCACGGCGTAATTTGCCGTTCCCAAGTGCGGCAGCACGATGAAAAGCGCAGTGATCGCCGAACCGTAGAAGATCGTAAGAAGCACGAGCGCATACCACCCGGCCGGCGCCGACGGCGCCGCGAAACTGCCGCCTGCCGCGCCGCCAATGAGCACGAGGAGCGCCGCGACCCCCATGGTAAGAAACGTGCGCAGCCGCCCGTCCACGTCCTTCAGCCAGCGGGCGGTCAGCAGCAGCGCGAGCGCGAACGCAACCGCCGCGCCGATCGCCCACGCGATTCCCGCCCCGTCGACCGGCCCGCCGAACACGTCCAGCGCGAGCGCGAGCCCGACGAGCGCGACCGGCATCGCCACGAGCGCCGCCCTTCCCGGCCGATCGCCCCCGGAGGCCCACGACATCAATGCAATAAGCATCGGAAAGGTGTTGAACGCGAGCAGCGCAAGCGCCACCGGGATCAGCGCCACCGCCGAGTACAGGCAGAAGCTCTGCACCGCGATGAGGACGCCGATCGAACCGGCGCGGCCGAGCGTCGCCTGCGGCAGCGCCATCGGGATGCGAAACGCGCGCAGCATCGCGAGCAGAAACAGCGCCGTGAAGCCGGAGCGCACGGCGACCGCCAGCGCCACGCTCGCCCCGTGGTCGAAGGCAACGCGCGCGGCGACGTGATTCGAGCCGAACGTCGTGGCGATGAGCAGCAGCGCCGCCACCCCGACCCGGGGCGATAGAATGCCGATCATGCTTGCCTCGGGAAAACGCCGAAAGCCGCGATTCTGGCAGATCGCGGCCGGACTGCTCGCAGGCTCGGTGCTTGCCGAAACCGCGAGCGCCTGCCAGGTCCCGGCCGACGACGCGGGCTCGCCGCTCCGGCGCCTGATCACGCGCGTGAAATACCTGCCCGAAACCGAGGCGTGGCAAAAAGCCCTCCCCGAAGGGACGATCGCGCAGTTCGTCGTGCTCCTCGATTCGCCGCAGAGAATCGACTCCCGCTGCTATTGGCCGATCGAAGTGCGCGCGGGCGGCGCGCTTTGGAAGCGTTTCCTCGTAACCGCCGATGGCAGCCGCGTGCTCGATCGTTGATCGCGGGCACCAGGCTACGGCGTTTCACGCGGTTTGTTGACTTATCTCAAGGCAGCGGGCGCGGTCCGGTAGGACGATGATCGCGAGGAGGACTGGACCATGGATCCAACCTTGTTCGAGATCGGCGTGGCCACGTCGATGCTGGTTGCAAGCGTTGCGCTTGTCGTGTGGTTTTCGAGATACCTGGTGGCTAGCTCGGAAAGCCGGATGATGCACATGCTGGCGCGTGCCGGGGTCAGCCCGGAAGTCGCCAGGCAGGGTGACACCAGGGCCATCATGCAAGATGTGCGGAGCCGGTGCGGCAGGTGCATGGCCGAAGACTTGTGCGACAGGTGGCTAGCCGGAAAAGTCGAAGGCGACAACAGTTTCTGCCCCAACGCGCAGATCTTTCGCGTATTGACAGGGACCGCCGGGCGCATCGCACCCGGGCGCGAACCCGCCGCGGGCTAGGCGCGCCGGCGGATCACCGGCTCGGCATCGCTCCAGGCGAGGGGCGCATCGCTCGCTTCGAGCTTAACCTGGCATCAGCCCCAGGCCGCGCTCACCATCTCAGGCGTTGCGCAGAAGAAGCGAGCCCAGGCGACCGCTTTCGCCCAGGATGAAGCCGGCGAGCTCGTCGAGCGATTCGTCGGTCACCGCCTCGGGGGCGAGGATCTGTTCCATCGCACCGAAACCCGAAACATTGCGGCTTTGCAGCAGCAGCTTGCCGGTGGCGAAGTTGCCAAAGAGCACCAGGCTCGCCGATACCTCGCAGGGAATGTAGAACACGACCCGCTCGAGCGAGCCGCGCTCGTTGCGCACTTCCTGGGTCGTGAACTCGATCGCGCTATCCTCCAGGAGCAGCCGCAGTTTCTCGCTCGCCGGGTACTCGCGGGCAACGTCAATTTGCTTCTTGCCCGACAGTCGAAAGCGCAGCGACACCCGTTCGTAGAGCTTGACCGTGGGCGAAATCTCCCGCGTATGAAAATCGGCGCGGCCCGAATCCCATTCCAGTCCGCTGAACTCCGGCACCCCGGCGATCGCGTATCCCTTGGGATAGGGGGGCGTCACCACGTTGAGCTGCTCGGCAAGATCCTTCAGGTAGCGGTACGCCTTCAGGAGCGCCTCGCTCACGCGCGTGTTGATCTGCTCCTGCGGGTTGATCTTCACGTCTTGCGCGAGCTTTGCTTGCGCGAGTTGCCGGAGCTGTGCCAGGCGGCCGCCTGCCAAGGGCACCGCCAGCATCGCGTCCCAGGGCGCGCCGCCGGGGCCTCCGCGAGGGGTCGCGGCCGCGGCATCCCCAACGGTCTGATCGAGCATCTCCAGCCCGTCCCCGGGCGCGCGGATGAAGCTCAAGCCGTGCCGGAATTGGGCCATTCCGGGCGATCGCGCCGTCGATACGACGCGCGCTCTGACCTTGAGCACCTTGGGCGCCACGTCGCTCTTGCGCGGCGGGTGCGCGAGCAAGAGCGTTACCACCGAGCCCGTCAGGTCCCCGTACTCGCTAAAGATCGCCGCTCCGGTGACCGACAGGTCCTGGGTCTGCGAATGAATCACAGGCCTTCCCTCGGGCTGGTCGAATACGACGGAGGCTTCCCAGCGAAGAGGAACGCGATTCGATTGACGGCGGTGTTCTTTGTCAGTCATTTCGCTCTCCCCGGTATCGAGCAGTCACCCAACCCGGATTGGATTGCAGTCAGTATCTTCTGCGCATATCTTACAGTGTTGTGTGAGATCTGGCGCGGCAACCTGCCAAAGGAAATCTCGAGTAGCAGCCCTCCGGGACGCAACCCCGAACGGAGTGCGCCGGCTCCACCTTCGCTTATTTCAGCTGTGTAGACTTCCTCAGCGTCGAATCGATTGCGAGACCAGTTCGATCTCCCGCGTCCCGGGGCCGGCCGAATGCTTCGCCGTGCGCCAGAGGCTCTGTTTCACGAAAATCCCGAGTTCCGGGCTGAACCAGACCACGTTTTCGTCGCCAAGCGTGGTGGAGGTGGCGATCTTGAACGCCTTGAATGTGCCGGCGCGTACCGTGACGTCCTCGAACGCCTCGACCTTTTGCGAAACCTCGTAGGGGATCGTCCTCTTGGCCGCGTGGATGGTCATCTTATAGGTCCGGGTCCAGGACTTGCCCACTTCGAGCGGCCAGTCCCAGCTCAGCGGCGGATCCCAGGTGACGAGCGGAGTGTCGCCCTTCACCTGGCCGACCCAGTCCCCGGAGGGAAGCGCAAGCAGCGTCGCTTCCGGCGATTCGAACGCGATGTGCTGCCTGCCCTGCCACGTCCTTTCGCCGCGCCTGCCCGGAATTTGCACCGTCGCCGAACCGAAACTTCCGGTGTCGGTCCGTGCGCTGACCCAGGTAGATCCTTGCGGCGGAGCAATATAGCGCTCCGCAGTCGGTGCTGTGGCGCAACCTGCCGAGGCGAGCGCCGCCAGCAGTCCAGCAGTACGCAGCAATCGATTCATCCCCGGCCCCGAACGGATGCACCGCGATCTTCGCGGTGGGCGGACCGTACGCGGCGCCGAGCGGCGTGTAAATCCGCCAAATGGGTGAGGGGGAACTCGCGGGGTGGCGAGAGCGCGCCGGATCGACCTGCGCGGTGCGCATTATTGAATGATTTCGGTTGCTCGCAGCAGCACGGATTGCGGGATCGTGAGTCCGAGCGCGCTCGCGGCCTTCAAGCTCACCACCAGTTCGAAGGATGCCGGCCGCTCTACGGGCAGATCGCCCGGGTTCGCCCCTTTCAGGATTCTGTCGACAAAGTAGGCGGCGCGCCTGTGCATGCCCGCGTAACTTGGCCCGAAGGACATGAGTCCACCTGCCTCGACCAACTCGCGGTAAGCATGTACCCCGGGCAGGCGGTGCCGGGCTGCGAAATCCATGATGCGCGCACGATGTTGCAGAAACAATCGGTCGGCGAGAACAAGGAGCGCCTCGGGTCGCTCTCTCCCGATCTCGGCAAATGCCTTGTCGAGCCCTTCCTCGTTTCGAACCCCAAGGGAAAGCACTTTCATGCGCAGCACCGCGGCGGCGGATTGCGTCCGCCGTTCTCCCACGACCTGCAGCGGGCTGTCCGAATTCCAGAGCACGGCAACATGCGAGATGCCGGGAATGACTTCCCGCAGCAGTTCCAGGCGCTTCCCGTCCAGCTCCGGCGAGATGGAGGTGAGCCCGGTGATATTCGCGCCGGGCCGGCTGAGCGCCGCGACGATCCCCGTTCCGACCGGATCTCCCACGGCGATCATGACCAGAGGGACCGTTGTCGTCGCTTTCTTGACTGCGAGCGTGGCCGGCGTGCCGGCGGTCACGATCACCTCCACGCCGAGCCCGAGCAGCTCCGCGATCAGGTCCGGCATGCGCTCGTACCTTCCCTCGGCCCATCGGTACTCGACGTGGATGTTTTTCCCCTCGACATACCCTTGATCGCGCAATCCGTCGCGAAACGGGCCGACGAGATTGGCTTCGAGTGCCGGCGTGGTGTTCCCGAGGAAGCCGATGCGGCGCAATTGCCCCGACTGCTGCGCTCCGGCGAAGAGCGGCAGCAGGGAAATGCCGAGAACGACCGCAAGCGCAAAGCCGAGACGTCTGTACTTCATGTAAATCGCCCAAAACAGGCGAAACGAATTGCCTTCCCGGAGACTAATGAGCGCCGCGCGAACGCAACAGTTCGGCGATGACGCGGTTCTTTGCTGCCGAGGCAAGCGCAAGGGGCGTCGCACCGCTCGCGCTCTTGGCATCGACGTCCGCACCGCGACTCAGAAGCAGTTCGGCAACCTCGTAGCGGTTGTACAGGACCGCGGTGTGCAGCGGCGTGGTGCCGTTTTTCGTGCGGCTGTTGACGTCCGCGCCGCGAGTCATGAGCAACTGGAGGATCTCCGGATTGCCCCGCATCACCGCATAGTGCAGCACCGAGGCGCCGGTTCCGGGATCCTTGGCTTCGATATCGGCGCCTTGCTCGATCAGCTTGCGGGCATTTTCATAATCGCCCTTGGCGACGATCGCGTGCAGGCTCTGCGGCGCGGCCTGCGCGCTCGGGGTCGGGGCAACCGCCTGCGGTTCCGCCGGCGGCCTGGCCGGCACCTTGGCGACGGGCTCGGATTGCGGCGCCGAAGGCGCTTCCTGCGCGGCGGGGGGCGTTTCCTGCGCGGGCGCCGCGGGACGCTCTTCAGCAGCGGGCGGCGCGGGCTTCGCATCGCCGCCGCCGAAAATGCTGCGGAAGAAGCTGCGCACGCCTTCGATCAACTGCTCGGGAAGAGAAGGTTCGCTTTGCTGCGCGTACGCGGGCGCAGCGGCGGCAAAGGCTGCTGCGGCAAGAAACGCGATCGCCGCCCTCCTGCGAACCATGGTTCCCTCCTGGCGGGGCGCGCCCTGAAAATCCCGGCGCGTCCCTCGCCTATTCGATGACGCCGAGCTTACCGTTATGGCTTCCCATGTACCAGTATTTTCCTTCCGCATCGACGATCGCCTTGCGGATTCCCACGCCGCTCGAGGGAAGCGCAAAGACGCGGAATTTCCCGGATTTCGGGTCGAGCAGCGCGACCGTATCGGTATCGATCTCGTTCGCCCACACGCGCCCGGCACCGTCCACGGCGACCGCGTAGGGTCCGGCGCGCGGGCCTGCGGGCATCGGGTATTCCTTGACGACCTTCATTGCCTCGGAATCCACCTGGGCGAGCATGCCGTTGCCGTAATAGGTCACCCAGAGCATGCCGTCGGGCGCGGCCGCAATGCGCCGCGGCCGGGTGCCCGGCCCGGTGCGCAACTCCTCGGTCTTTCCGGATTTCGGGTCGTGGATGCCAAGCGCGTTGGCGCCCATCCGGCAGACCCAGACGCGCCCCCGCTTGTCGATCGCCAGCCCGTAGGGCCCGCCGGACATCGGGATCTCGCTCACCTTGCCGCTCTTGCGCTCGAGCTTGCCGAGGTAGCCGCCCTGCGCCGTGAACCACACGTTGCCCTCCTCGTCGAGCACCGCGGTGTGCGGATTGCCGCCGCGCGAGGGCGTGAAGTGGCTCACCACCTTTCCGGTTGCCGGGTCGAGTTCGCCGATCGAGCCGTTGCCGTGCCCGGTATAGAACACGCGGCCGTCCTTTGCGACCACGAGCCCATGCGGCCGCGCGCCCTCGGGCAGCTCCCATTCCTTGAAGGTCTTGGTCCTGGTATCGAACTTCGCGATGCGGTTGCCGTGCATCACCGCGATGTAGATGTTGCCGTCGGGACCGGGCGCCGGATCGCGCGCGAAGCGCGGCGTGGGCACGGCCCACTCGGTGATCTTTCCGGCGAGGTCGCGGCTTCCCGGCGTGATGCCGTAATTGGAGCCGCCGGCGGCGGCGAGCGCCGGCAGGAACGAAAGAAGAACGAGCGCTTTCATGGCCTGGGCGGCGCATCCTCGATTTCAAGCAGCCTCGCAAGCGACATGGGTTTCTCCCGCGTTTGCCTTGGATTATAGTTTGCGCGTGAAGCTCAAGGGATCCTGCCACTGCGGCGCGGTGCGTTTTTCGGTGCGTTCGGAAACGCCCTATCCCTACCTGTGGTGCTACTGCTCGATCTGCCGCAAGACTGCGGGCGGCGGAGGCTACGCGATCAATATCATGGGGCTTGCCTCGACGCTCGCGGTCGAGGGCCGGCGCCACCTGGGAACCTATCGCGCCAGGCTCTCGCCCCGGGCGGGGAAACGCTCGCCGGGCCGGCGCTATTTCTGCAAGCGCTGCGCGAGCGTGCTCTGGGTATGGGATCCGCGCTGGAAGGACTGGGTGTACCCGTTCGCCTCGGCGATCGACAGCGCGCTTCCGGTACCGAAGGAACGGCAGCACATCTTCCTCGACTCGAAGCCCTCCTGGGTCGAGGTGCCAAAGGGCCGGCGGCACAAACGCTTTGCGCAATATCCGCCGGAAGCGATCGTAGATTGGCACCGCAAGCGCGGCCTGCTGCAGGCCTCCTGATCGGCCTCCTGTGCGTGCTGCTGCTCGCCGGCTGCGCGAGCACCGCGGACTATTTCCGGGATGCCGGTGCGCCGCCCGCGGCGCGCGAGCGGAAACTTTCCGACTGGCCGTACCGCGAACTGTGGACCGGTGTCGTGTTCAACGGCGCGAAAATCGGCTTTACGCGCCTTTCGCTTGCGCCCGCGGCCGACGCCCCGCAGCGCTGGGAGATCGAGTCCGAGGCGGCGATCCGGCTCCGCTTTCTCGGCATCGACAAGCGCGTCAACCTGCGCTCGCGCGACCGGGTGCGCGAGGACCTGACGCTCGAGCGTTTCGCCTACGCCTACGATCTCGACGGCAGCCCGCTCGAGCTCGAGGGCGAGTCCGACGGCCGCACGCTCTTGCTTCGCGTGCGCGCAAGCGGCACGCGGGACGAGCGCCGGATCAAGCTCGAGCAACCGCTGTATCCGCAAAGCGCGCTGACGCTGCTTCCGCTGATGCACGGGCTCGCGCCCGGTCGCGAGCGGCGCTTCTTCGTCCTGCAGGGCGAAACGCAGGAGGTCGTCGAAGCCGAGCAGGCGATCCTCGCGTACGAACGCAGCCCGCTGTTCGACGGCGCTGCATTCAAGATCCGGACGCGGTTGCTGGGCGTGGACACCTCGACCTGGATTGCGCCCGACGGCCGGCCGCTGTTCGAACTGGCGCTGCAGGGCACCATGATCTCGGCGCTGGAAACCGAGTCGCAGGCGAAGAGCTACCTCGTTGCCGCGAGCCTCAACAAGGACGAAGCGCTGATCGACTTCAGCCTGCTCAGGTCGCCGCCGCTGGAAAACCCGAGGCGCGTGTCGCGCCTGGAAATCGAGCTCGAGGGCGTGCCGGCGGAACTCGCGGTGCCGAGCGACGCTCGGCAGGCCTGCGCGCGCAAGGACTTGCGCCTGCGCTGCACGGTGGAGGGCGACGGCATCGACGCGCGCGGCGATCCGGCGCGGCTGAAGGAATTCCTCCTGCCGACGCTTGCCGCGCCAAGCACCGACGGCCAGATCGTCGCGCTCGCGCGCTCGATCGCCGGCGAGGCGGCCGGCGCAGGCGAGCGCATCGTTCGCCTCCTCGCCTGGATCGACCGGAACATCGCCAAGGAGGCGGTGGACGCGTTCAGCGCGGTGGACGTGCTGCGCGAGCGGCGCGCCGAGTGTCAGGGACACGCGTACCTTTTCGCGGCGCTTGCGCGCGCGCTCGGCATCCCGGTGCGGGTTGCGAACGGCATTGCCTATTCCGAACCGCACGGAGGCTTTCTCTATCACACCTGGAACGAAGCCTGGATCGATGGCGAGGGCTGGCGCGCGGTAGACCCGACCTTCGGTCAGGCGCGCGCCGACGCCACCCACGTCAAGCTCCTCGAGGGCGAGTCGCTCGCGCAGCTCGTTCCGCTCGTCGGCATGGTGGGAAAGGCGCGTGTCCAGACGGCTCGGGCGCTCGCACACTGGTAAAATCGCACGCTCGACATGAAGTTCCTATTCGACCTCTTTCCGGTCATCCTCTTTTTCATCGCCTTCAAGCTGGCCGACATCTACGTCGCGACGGCGACCGCGATCGCGGCGACCTTCGTGCAGGTCGGCTGGCTGAAATGGCGCCGCCGGCGGGTCGATCCGATGCTGTGGGCGAGCCTCGCGATCATCGTGGTCTTCGGCGGCGCGACGCTCGCGCTGCGCGACGAGACGTTCATCAAGTGGAAGCCGACGGTGCTCTACTGGCTGTTCGGGGCGGTCCTGGGAGGCGCCGAGCTCTTCTTCCGCCGCAACCTGATGCGCCTGATGCTCGGCGCGCAGGTGCAGCTTCCCGATCCGGTGTGGGCAAAGCTGAACTGGAGCTGGACCGGATTCTTCGCTTTCATGGGCGCGGCGAACCTGTACGTCGCGTACAACTTCTCGACCGACCTGTGGGTGAATTTCAAGCTCTTCGGCGGGATGGGACTGATGCTGCTGTTCGTCCTGGGGCAGGCGCTGTTTCTGGCGCGCTACTTCGAGGAAGGAACCCGGCAGTGAGCGTCGCCGAGGAAATCCGGCGGCGGCTCGCCGGCCTCGAGCCCGAGCGGCTCGAACTCACCGACGAAAGCGCGCTGCACGCCGGGCACGCGGGCGCGCGCCCGGGGGGAAACACCCATTGGCGGGTGCTCATCGTCTCGCGCGCATTTGCCGGCAAGAACACCGTCGCGCGCCATCGCATGATCTACGATGCGCTCGGCGCGCTGATGAAGGACCCGATCCATGCGCTTGCGATCAGCGCGCGCGCCCCGGGAGAACCCGCGGCGTGAATGCATTTGCAGTCTCACTGAAAGGAATGAAATGAACGTGCGTACCTTCGCGGCGGCTGCCGCCGTCACCGTCTTTCCTGCGCTCGGCTTCGGTCAGGGTGCCCAGCTGCCGACCAAGGAACCCGCCAAGCCGGCCGCGGCCGCTCCAGCGCCCAGGGAAGGGCCGCTTGCGACCGTGAACGGCACCGCGATCCCGCGGCAGTACGGCGAGCTGCTCCTGCGCGAGCGTATCCAGCAGGGCGCGCCCGACAGCGAGCCGCTGCGCGAATCGGTGCGCAACGAGCTGATCAACCGCGAGATCATCGTGCAGGAAGCGAACCGCTCCGGCCTCACCAAGCGCGCCGAGTTCCGGACGCAGTTCGAGATCGTGCGCCAGAACGTGATCGTGCAGGCTTATCTGCGCGACTACATCGCCAAGCACCCCGTGAGCGACGCCGAGATCCAGACGGAGTACGAGCGCGTCAAGGAGGCGACCGGGTCGACCGAATACAAGGCGCGCCACATCCTGGTGGACAGCGAGGACGAGGCGAAGCGCCTGATCGCGGAGGTGAAAAAGGGCGCCAAGTTCAACGAGCTGGCGCAGAAGCATTCGAAGGATTCGTCCAAGGACCGGGGCGGGGACCTCGACTGGAACGTTCCGGGCGTCTACGACCGCACCTTCGCCGACGCGATGGTGAAGCTCGAGAAGGGCAAGATGACCGATCTCCCGGTGCGCACGCGGTTCGGCTACCACATCATCCAGCTCGAGGACGTGCGGGCGGTGAAGATCCCGCCGCTCGCCGACGTCAAAGACCGCATCGTGCAGCGCCTGACGCAGATCAAGATCGACAAGCTCGTGGGCGAGCTGCGCGCCAAGGCGAAAGTGGAGTAGGCCGCGCCGGCGGCCTATTTCAGGCTGCCGTCGAAGACCGAGCCGGGCTGAAAGCCGAAGATGCGCTCGAGGTCGAGCTCGCCGATGAGCTGGTCCACCGCCGCCTGCCCGTGTTCCCGTTGCACTTCGGCGAGGATCAGCTTGGCGCCGTTCTTGTTGTAGAACCCGCCGAAATCCGCCTGCACCTTGAGAAGCTGCTTTGCCTTCTCGAGCGTCACGCGTCCGGACTCCGCCCTAGTCCCGGTCCGTGTCGAAATCGCCGATGCCCTGCAGCTCGCGCCCGGTCTTCCCCGAGCGCACGCCGTGGCGTTCCTTTTCGTGATCGGCCTGGGCGCGCAGCACCGAGGTGACGCAATCGGCGAGGTCGTCGTACTCGGCGCGCCCGGTGCCGTACTGCTCGGCGGCGAAATCGCCCGGGTAATAGAACATGGTGCGGTACCGCCCCTCGCCCACCTTGGTGATCACGAACGCCGCGCCGCGCTCCTCCCAATAAAGAGTCGGACACGAGGTGAGTTGCGCGTCGCCCGGCGTAAGCCGCAGCTCCACGTCCGCGAGCTGCGTCGAGACGATCCGTTCGTAGCGCTCGATGAGCGCCGATTCCACCAGCCGGCGCTCGGCCTCGCCGATTTCCGGGATCGGGCTCATTCGCTTCGCCCCGAAAACTTGTCCTCGTCGAGCAGCGCTTCGTACAGCTCGTCCTGGCGCCGCGAGCGCTCCTCGTCCGAGAGCGCGGCGCGCCCGGCGAGCTTCTCGCGGTAGGCTTCGAGGCGCTCGGCCGCGACCTCGGCCTTGACCGCGATCGTCTTTTCCCCGTAGAGCACCTGCCGCAGGAACCGCAGGGCGAATTGCAGCAGCGCCTCCTCGTCGGCGAGCAGGCGGGCGTGTTCCGCGTCCGCAAGATCGAAGACCGCGCCGAACCCTTCGCTCGCGACGAACGCCCGGAATCCGTCCAGATCGTAGCTCGCGAGGAAAAAAAGCTCGAAGCTTCGCTGCGAGGGACGGCCGACGGTCGGCCCGGTCGAGCGTTTTTTCAGCACGATCTGGCGCCATTCGCGGTTCGCCTCGTCGTAGCGGTCCACCCCCTGCTCGATGCGGTATTCGCGGATCGTCTGCTCGTACGGCTCGTCGTGGCCGAGGCAATGCGCCTCCTTCACGACGAAAAACGAGTCCTCGTCGGCGGGCGAACCTTTGCGCCGCATCGCCATGTGGCCGAGTGCGTAGTAGCGGCACGCGGCCGGCCGGTCCGGATAGACCCCGCAGCCCTCGGGCGTGAGGAACACGCAGGCGCTGCTTCCTTTGCGGTGGCCGAGCTTCAGGCCGGGCATGCCGTGGGCGTCCAGTTCGCAGTCGGTGGTGTAGCGGTCGATGAATTCGCGCGCCGACAGGTCGAGACGGTTCTTGAGCCGCAGGATGTCGTACGGCGTGAGCAGGATGTCGGTGTTCTCGCAGCACTTGTTGAAGCAGGCGATGCCCTTGTGGCAGCGAAAGCGAAAGGTGTCGTCGAGCCCGAGCGACACCGGCTGCACCGGCGAAAAGGGCTTGGGCTCCTTGAA
>CAZXAR010000074.1:0-14326 GCA_964638135.1 uncultured Enterobacteriaceae bacterium
GCGCCTTGACGGGGACGCGGCTCGCGCCAACAATCTCTGTATCCGCGTCACGCCGCGATCAGGGGAGCGCATGGGACTTTCCACGTCGGACCATTCGGTTTCGCCGCCGCGCATCGAGATTCCGCGCGAGTACAACGCCGCCGAGGACCTGATCGAGTGCAACCTGCGTGCGGGGCGCGGGGGAAAAGCCGCCTACATCGACGACGCCGGCCAGTGCACCTACGCGGAACTTGCCGAGCGGGTCAACCGCTTCGGCAGCGGACTGAAGAGCCTGGGCCTCGACATGGAGCACCGCGTGCTGATCGCGATGCTCGACACGATCGACTGGCCGACCGCGTTCCTCGGCGCGATCAAGGCGGGCATCGTGCCGGTCGCGGCGAACACGCTGCTCACGACCAGGGACTACGAATTCATGCTCTCGGACAGCCGCGCCCGCGCGCTCGTCGTGTCCGAGGCCCTGCTGCCGCAGTTCCAACCGCTTCTGGGCAAGCTGCCGTTTCTGCGCCACGTGATCGTTTCCGGCGCCGACGCCAAGGGGCACACCGCGTTCAAGGACATCCTCGCCAAGGGAAGCGCGCAGCTCGCCGCCGCGCCGAGCACGCGCGACGACACGTGCTTCTGGCTTTATTCGTCGGGCTCGACCGGCACGCCCAAGGGCACGGTGCACCTGCACGGCACGCTCGTCCTCACCGCGGAACTCTACGCGCGGCCGATCCTCGGCATTCGCGAAAACGACGTCGTCTTTTCCGCGGCGAAGCTCTTTTTCGCCTACGGGCTCGGCAACGCGCTCTCGTTCCCGATGGCGGTGGGTGCGACCACCATCCTGATGGCGGAGCGCCCGACGCCGGCGGCGGTCTTCAAGCGCCTGACCGAACGCAAGCCAACCATCTTCTACGGCGTGCCGACGCTGTATGCGGCGCTGCTCGCGGACGCGAATTTTCCGAAGAAGGAGCAGCTTGCGCTGCGCATCTGCACCTCGGCAGGCGAGGCGCTGCCGGCGGACCTCGGCAAGCGCTGGAGCGAGCGCACCGGCGTCGACATCCTCGACGGCATCGGCTCGACCGAGATGGGGCATATCTTCCTTTCCAACCGGCCGGGCGACGTGCGCTACGGGACCACCGGGAAGCTCGTCCCCGGCTACCGCGTCAAGGTGGTGGACGATGCCGGCAACGCGGTGAAGGCGGGCGAGGTCGGCGATCTGCACATCTCCGGCCCCACGAGCGCCGCGTGCTACTGGAACCAGCGCGAAAAGACGGTTGCCACTTTCCAGGGCGAATGGACCAAGAGCGGCGACAAGTACGCCTTCGACGAAGCCGGCTACTACACCTACGCCGGGCGCTCCGACGACATGCTGAAGGTGTCCGGGATCTACGTCTCGCCGGTGGAAGTCGAGGCGGCGCTCATCTCGCATGAGGCGGTGCTCGAAGCGGCGGTGGTTGGCCACGAGGACGAGAACAAGCTCGTCAAGCCCAAGGCCTACATCGTGCTCAAGCCCGGGAAATCGGCCGACGACACGCTCAAGTCGGCGCTGCAGCAGCACGTCAAGGAAAAGCTCGCGCCCTACAAGTACCCGCGCTGGATCGAATTCATCGCCGAACTGCCCAAGACCGCGACCGGGAAGATCCAGCGCTTCAAGCTGCGCGGCTAGCACCGGCCGCCTGAGCTGATCCGTACGCTCGGGCTAACCCGCGGCGACGGCCGCCGGCTCGGAAACGACGACGCGATTGCGGCCTTCGTGCTTTGCCGCGTAGAGCGCACTGTCCGCCTGTTCGAAGATGCCTTCTCCGCCTTGCGTCGCGTTGTCGCATCCTGCGATGCCGATGCTCACCGTGATGCCTCTGTCGTTGCTGCGCGTGCCGAGCGCGCTGCACGCGTCGCGCTCGACGGTGGTGCGCACTCTTTCAGCGAGCGTCACTGCGGCCTCTGGCCGTGTATGCGGAGCAATGACGGCGAACTCCTCGCCGCCGTAGCGCACCGGAACGTCGGATTTGCGCAGACAGTCGCAAAGCAGCCGGCTTACGGCGATCAGCACCTGATCGCCGACCGCGTGGCCATAGGTGTCGTTGACATGCTTGAAGTGATCGATGTCCACGATCAGCAGCGTGAGCGGCAGGCCGAACCTGCGGGCGCGGGCAAGTTCCGCCTCCCAGCGGCGGTCGAAGTCGCGACGGTTGTGCAGCCCGGTGAGCGCATCGGTAATGCTCTCGGTTTCCAGCACGCTCACCCGACTCAAGTCGCGCGCGGTCCGCAGCATGACGCGCGACACCAGCACCACGAACGCAGCGCCCATGAAGAACATCGCAGGTGCGATCAGATCAGCGACCTCGTGGTGAGTGTCCACGAAATGTACGAGGTAACTCAGGTAGCCAAGGATGAAAATGACAACGAAGGCAAGCACGACCAGCCAGTCCGCACGGGTTCGCCCGGCGGGCAGCCCGGCGACAAGCTGCCAGATCGTTGCCGCGGCCGATAACGCCATGATCAGGACCGCGGCGCCGACCAGTGATGTCGCGATGTGTTCCATACATTCACCGCCTCCGGCGCGCATCCTACCGCACCGGCGCGCAGATCACCTACGCCGCGCCAGGATCGCCTCGATCTCGTCCATGATCGCGTTCATGCGCGCGATCAGCGCCTGGTACGGTTGCGGCGTGGCGAGGTCGACGCCCGCGGCCTTGACGAGTTCATAGGGATAGTCCGAGCCGCCGGCGCGCAGCAGCCCCAGGTAGCGTTCGAGCGCTCCCGGTTCGCCGCTTGCGACCCGCCGGGCGAATAGCGCGCTCGCCGCGACCGAGGTGGCGTACTGATACACGTAGAAGCCGTTGTAGAAGTGCGGAATGTAGGCCCACTCGACGCAGTAGGCATCGTCGATCGCGACCACGCCCTGCGCCGCGCCATGATAGCGCTTCAGGAGGTCGCAATAGGTCCTCGTGAGGGCCGCGCCGGACAGCGGCTCGCCGCGGTCGACGCGCGCGTGGATGTCGCGCTCGAATTCGGCGAACATGGTCTGGCGAAAGAACGTGCCGCGCAGCAGTTCGAGCGCGCTGCCAAGGTAGAACAGGCGCTCGGGGTCGCTTTGCGCGGTGCGCAGCGCGTGGTCGAGCAGCAGCGCTTCGTTGAACGTGGAGGCGATTTCGGCGGTGAACGTTGCGTAGCCCGCGGTGACGAATGGCTGCGCGCGGTTGGCGAAATACGAGTGCATCGCGTGGCCCCATTCGTGCGCGAGCGTGGTCACCGACTCGTAGTCGTCGTTGTAGTTCATCAGGACGTAGGGGTGCACGTCGTAGGCGTAGCCGGCGGCATGGGCGCCCGACTGCTTGCGCGCGCGCGGATAGAGGTCCATCCAGCGGCTGTCGAGGCCGGCCACCATCGCGCTCACGTATTCCTTGCCGAGCGGGGCCAGCGCGTCGATCAGGAGCTGGCGGCCGCGCGCATACGGAAAGCGGAAGTCTCCCTGCACCAGCGGCGGGTAGATGTCGTAGTAGCGCATCGGGTCCACGCCCAGCATGCGGGCGCGCAGCCGGAAATAGCGATGCAGGGTCGGGAGACTCGCGTTCGCCTGCGCGATCAGCGTATCGAGCACGGCGACCGGCACCCGGTTGCGGTCGAGCGCGCGTGTGATCGAGTCCGGGTACTTGCGCACCCGGCTGTGGACCGCATCCTGTTTGAGCTGCGAGTAGAGCATCACGCCGAAGCTGCGCTCGTAGGTCTTGAAGGTGCCGAAGAAGGCGTCCATCACGCGCTTGCGGTCGTCGCGGTTCGCCGCCTCGCGATGCTTGGTGTAGGCCGAAGCGTCGAGCCGCACCTGCTCGCCGTTCGACAGCCGGAGCGTGGGCCAGGGAATGTCGGCGTTGGTCAGGATCGAATAGGCCGAAGCGCCGGTGTCGCTGATGATGCCGAACGTGGCGACGAGCGCCTCGCCCGCGTCGTCAAGCGTGTGCGGCGCGGCCCGCAGGACACGGTCGAGCGGATGGCGGTAGATCGCGAGCGACGGCTCCTGCGCAAGGAATGCGCCGATGCGGTCGCGACCCAGGCGCAGGATCTCGGGATCGACGAACGCCGTCGCCTCGCGCAGGCGATTGCCGAGCAGGTCGGAGCGCTGGTCCAGTTCGAGGTACGCGGCCGAGCCCGTATCCTCCGCGAGGTGCTGGCTCGCGTACACGGCCATCCGGTAATAGCGTTTCGTCATGTCCGCGCGCAGGTCGAGGCACTGCCGAAAGCGCGCCGCGCCCTCCCCGAGGTGCCCCTTGCAGCTGCCGAACTCGGTCATCTGCGCTTCGAGGCGCGCGGCATCGGCGTTCCAGGTTTCGAGCGACGGATACAGGTCGGCAAGGTTCCAGCGGTCCGCCGGCTGCTCGGCAAATGCCGGCGTCAACCGGATCAATAGCACTGCGAGCAACAGGGAAATACGACGCGGCATCGGTACCGATCCTTTTCGGGAAGCGCCAAATCTACAGCAATAGGCCGGCATCACCCATTTGGGGGTAGTTTTCGGACGGAGAGGGAGCGTACATTTTCCTAGTTTCACAAGCGCGTCGTCGCTAAGGACGGCAAGACTTTCACCGTCGCGATCAAAGGGAAGAATCCGAAGGGAGAGCCGTTCAACAACATGCTGGTATTCGAGCGGCAGTAGTCCAGAGCGCGTTTGCGGCCGGCGCGGCCCGTTCGGGCGCCGGCCGATGTTTCGCTCTCGGGCGCGCGCGGACGGCGCCGTTGCATGTACCATCGAGTACAACCGTGGCGCTCGATATCTCTACCTTCCTGAAAACAACGGATACGGTCCGCACCGTGCGGGCGGGGCGCACGATTTTCGACATCGGCGAGCCCGGCAACTCCATGTACGTCATCAAGTCGGGGTCGGCGCAGATCCAGGTGGGCGATCTGGTCTACGAGACGGTCGGTGCGAACGGCGTCGTGGGCGAAATGGCGCTGCTCGATCCGGAGGTCCGCGTGCGCAGCGCCACCGCGAAGGCGGTTACCGATTGCGAAATCGTCGAGATCGACCGCGCCCGCATGCTCGAGATCGTGCGCGAGCAGCCGGCTTTCGCGCTCGCGCTGTGCGAGATCGTAGTGCGGCGCTTGCGCGCCACGACCTTCCTCACGCACCACGACCCCGTAACGCGGCTCCCGAACCGGTACCGGTTCCAGGAGCTGTGCCGTACTGCGCTGGTTCGCGGCAAGCAGCGGGCCGAGCCGGTGAGCCTGCTGATGATCGACATTGATCACTTCGGAAGCATCAACGAGTCGCTCGGCAGTGCGGCCGGCGACGAGCTGCTGCGCGCGGTCGCCGCGCGCATCGGCGCGACATTGGGCTCGCTCGATACCCTTGCGCGCGTCGGGCCAGACAACTTCGCGGCGCTTCTGGAGGAGCACTCGGGTACCGAGGAGATCGTGGCATTCGCGCGGCAGGTGCTGGAAGCCGTCGCCCAGCCATTCCGCGTCGCCGGCAACGATCTGTACCTCACCGCAAGCATCGGGATCAGCTGCTATCCGCAGGACGGGACCGACGCCGAGACGCTCGTCCACGCCGCGGAGTTCGCGATGCGCAGTGCGATCGGGCAGGGGCGCAACACCTATTGCTTCCACTCGACCGAGCTGCACGCACTGGCGGTCGAAGCCCTGGGGCTGCGCAACCAACTGCGCCGCGCGCTGGAGGGAGAACAGTTTCATCTCGATTATCAGCCGCGGGTCAAGGTCGCCTCGGGCCGCATTGCCGGCCTCGAAGCGCTGCTGCGCTGGCGCCATCCGGAACTGCAGCTGATCTCGCCGGCAAAATTCATCCCCGTCGCGGAGCAGACCGGAATGATCGACCTGATCGGCGATTGGGTCCTTCGGACCGCCTGCAGGCAGATGCACGATTGGCTTGCGCGCGGGGTGCCGCCGTTCCGGCTCGCGGTCAACCTCTCGGTCCGGCAGCTCCGGCACGTCGATCTGGTGGAGCGTGTCGCCGCGATTCTGCAGCAGAGCGGCCTGGAGCCGCATCATCTCGAGCTGGAGATCACCGAGAGCACCATGATGGAAGACCCTGCGCGGGCGGTGTTCATCCTGAAAGCGTTCCGCGCAATGGGGATCCGCGTCGCGCTGGACGACTTCGGCACCGAGTACTCTTCGCTTGGCTACCTCAAGCAGTTCCCGCTCGACTACATGAAGATCGACCAGTCCTTCGTGCGCGGGCTGCCGGCGCAGGCCGACGACGCGGCCATCGCCAAGACGGTGATTTCGCTCGCGAAGATCCTGAAGCTGCGCGTGATCGCCGAGGGCGTGGAAACCGCCGAACAGCTCGCGTTTCTCGCCGAGCAGGGCTGCGAGGAATACCAAGGCTACCTGTTCTCGAAACCGCTGCCTGCGGTCCAGATCGAGGCGCTGCTGCGGGGCAACCTCGCAGCGCGGGCGGCCTAGCCCGGGATTTCGAGATCGTCGAGGCGTGAGGCTCGCGCCGCGGCAAGCGCGCTGATGCGACGGCTGGAGCGCAACCTTCGCCTGACCACGGGCCTCGCCATCGCGAGTTTCGTCGTTCTCCATTTCGTCAACCACGCGCTCGGCATCATTTCGGTCGATGCCATGGACCGCATGCGCAGGGCACTCGTTGTGCTCTGGTGGAGTCTGCCCGGGACGGTGTTGCTCTACGGGTCGCTCCTCGTCCACTTCGCGCTCGCCCTCGTCTCGCTCTACCGGCGCACCACGCTCAGGATGCCGGCGTGGGAGGCGCTGCAGCTCGTCCTCGGCCTGGCGGTTCCGCCGCTTCTCATCGGGCACATCGTGGGCACGCGTCTGTCCTGGGAGCTCCTTGGCCACCAGATCACGTACGTGCGCGTCATCGGCGTGCTCTGGTCCGATCCCTGGAGCGCGCTTCGCCAGTCGGCGCTGCTACTGATCGTGTGGAGCCACCTGTGCTTCGGGGTCCACTACTGGCTTCGCGTGCGCCCGGGGTATCCGCGCGTGCAGGCGCTCCTCTTTGCGCTCGCGCTGCTCGTTCCCGCGCTGGCCCTTGCGGGATTCACGAGCGCGGGATTCACGTTGGGGGAGCTGGTCGAGCGCATGGGCGGGCCGCGCAAGTTCGATGTCGATCTGGCGAACATGACGGCCGCAGACCTTCGTCTGCTCGCCGACTGGGGCAAGGGGCTGACGCTCGCATTCTGGGCCGCGCTCGGCGTGACGCTGCTCGCACGATTTCTACGTCCTCGGATGGGCACGCTTTACCGCATTCACCATGCGTCGGGGCGGGTGCTGAGCGCGCCGGTGGGGCGCAGCATCCTCGAGGCAATGCGCGAGGCCGGGATACCGCACGCATCGGTCTGCGGCGGCCGCGCACGCTGCACCACTTGCCGTGTGCGCGTGAGCGACGGACTTGAGGCGCTCGGCCCGCCCTCGGCGCTCGAGCGCGAAGCGCTCCAGCGCATCGGTGCGGAGCCGAGCGTCCGGCTCGCCTGCCAGACGCGGCCGAGCGCCGACGTGCGCATCACGCCCCTCGTGCCCGCGGGCACGGACCCGGGCCTGGCGCGCCGTCCCGGCGGCGTACACGGTCGCGAGCGAAGCGTCGCCGCAATGTTCGTCGATCTGCGCGACTCGACGGCGCTCGGCGAAGCGCGCCTGCCTTACGACGTCGTCTTCATCCTGAACCAGTTTTTCGCCGAGATGTTCGAAGCGGTGCAGGCGACCGGGGGCTACTACGCGCAGTTCCGGGGCGACGGGCTGCTCGCGCTCTACGGCCTGCGGGACGACCTGCCGCGCGCTTGCCGGCAGGCGCTCGAAGGCGCCGCCGAGATGCAGCGCCGCATGGATCGCCTCAATGCGAACCTTGCGGCCGAGCTGCCTGCGCCGCTGCGCATCGGAATCGGCCTGCACGCCGGCACTGCGATCGTCGGCACGATGGGGCCTCCGGATGCGCCGATCTACTCGGCGATCGGCGACACGATCAACATCGCCGCCCGCTTTGAAGGCATGAGCAAATACTACCGCTGCACGCTTGTCGTGTCTGCGGAGACCGTCCGCCACGCCGGCCTCCCGGAGCCGGCGGCGCCGCAGCACAGGGTGCGCGTGCGCGGAAGGAGCGAGCGCTTGGAGATCTACGCGATCGACGATCCCCGCGCGATCGCGGCGCGCGCCGCCTAGCCGCCGAACATCAGCAGGACGCCGCCCGGAATTCGCTTCCTAGCTGTTGCCGAGGTCGCTGTCGGCCTGCGAACGCGCCCGGCGCGCCTCCACCTGTGCGTCGGCCTCCGGCCGCAGCGCGCGGATTGCGTCTCCGAGCGAATCGCCCGTCATCATGCGTGCCTTGACATCGGCGAACGGTATGCCGAGGTTGTGGCTGACGTGGACCGCGGCCACGAACTCGCCGAGGTTCCGGAAGCCTTCGGCTGCGGTCCGCACGTCGGTCCCTGCGGGAAGCATCGTCCTGAGCCGTTCGGCGAGCCTCGAATTCTGCTGAAGCAGCTCACCTGGAGCCCTCGGACCGGAGCTTGCGCGCTCGCTGCCCACGGTCCGATCGCCGGGCGGCTGCCCGATCGACCGTTCGCCCGGCCGCATCGAAGGCGTGGCGTCGGGTCGGCCGCCGGGATGCACATCCGATGGCATTCCGCGGTAACCGCCCATGCCGCCTCCATAGCCGCCGCCCATCCCGCCGCCGTACCCCCCGCCCATTGCTCCGCCGTGTCCGCCGCCGCGCTGTTGTGCAAGCCCGGCAGGACTGGCAAGCACGAGAACGCCCGAAACCGCGAGGGAAATGCTAACTGCTCGTACCTTCATGGTATTGCTCCTTTCCGCTACATCCGGTCCGAACGCGTTAGTCGACCACAAAGTCGGCGCGCAGCAGAATCTCGGAAGGGATCTTGAGCCCGATCGCGCGGGCGGTCCTGCCGTTGATTCCCAGTTCGACCCGGGTGCTTCGCGCAAACGGCAACTCACCCGGTACCGTGCCCTTCAGGATCTTGTCGACGTAGCCGGCGGCGAGCCGGAAATTGTCGATCAGGTCTTCCCCGTAGCTGAGGAGCCCGCCCACCTCGACGAAGTCACGCGTGAGCGCGATCGAAGGCATCTGGTGCTTGATCGCGAGTTCGGCGATCTGTCCGGCCTGCTGCACGAAAAACGGGTCGGCGAGGATCAGCACGGCATGGGCGCCGCCGCGCGTCATCTCGCCGAAGGCGCGCTCGATGTCGCCGGGACTGCGGCACTCCAGCGGCTGCACCTTCACGCGCGATTTCTGCGCCAACGTTTCCACCCTCTGGAGTCTGGCGGCGTGTGTCGCATTGGAAGGATTGGCCAGTACTGCGACGCGCGACAGCTTGGGCGCCACGGTGGCGAGCAACTCGAGTTGCTTGCCGACCAGCTCGATGCTGCTGTCGTAGAAGCCGGTGATGTTTCCGCCGGGCCGCGAGAGGCTCGCCGCCAGCCCCTGGCCGACCGGATCCGAGGTCACGGTGGCGATGATTGGAATCTTCCGGGTCACCCGCTGTGCTTCATGGACGGCCACCGTTCCGGTGGCCACGATCACGCGTACGTTGAGTGCCGCCAGCTCCGCCGCCTGGGTCCGCAGCAGTTCGACGTTGCCCGCCGCGAAGCGCTCTTCGAGCAGGAACTCCTTTCCCGAGGCGTAGCCGAGCTTCTGCATCCCTTCCATGAACGCGGGATAGCGGCCTGTTCGCACGGCCGAGTCCCTGGATCCGAAGTACAGAAATCCGATCCGTGGGGGGGCACCTGCCTGCTGTGCCTTTGCGGCGAAGGGCACCGCCGCGAGGCCCAGGCCCAATGTTGCAAGAAATGTCCGCCGCCGCATGATCGTGGTCCGGTTCGCCGCGAAGTCTACTCCTGCGCCCGGAGAACCGCGTCCGGTATCATCTCCCTGCGAGGTGCAATCTTGTCCTACTCATTCGCGTTCGATGCCGCACGCAAGCGGGTCCTCGTCACCCAGGAGAGCGCCGAGACTGCGCAGTCCGCGCTCGAGGCGATGAGCGACGTGCGCAACCACCCGAAGTTCGAGTCCGATTACGACATCCTGTGCGACTTCCGCAAGGGCGACTTCCCCAGGGGCAGCGTGGCGCTCGCCCAGGTGAGCCAGGTGATCACGGTGTTTTTCCCGCGGCAGCGGATTGCGCTCGTCTATTCCGATCCGGACCGGGAGAAGAGCGCGCAGTTCGTCGCCACGGCGGCGTCCACCGTGGCGAATGTGAGGGTTTTCAAGGATCTGGAAGCGGCCGAGGCATGGCTCGACGCCGCGCCGGACGGCTGAATTCCAAGCTGTTCCACCCCTGAGGAGGGCGGTTGAAAGTCGCGATACTCGACGATTACCAGCGCGCGGTGCCGGGGCTCACGTGCTTTGCGAAGCTGGCCGGCCACGAAGCCGTGGTCCTGAGCGAGCCGGTGAAGGATGCCGCGGAGCTTGCGGAGTTCGATGCGCTGGTCCTCATCCGGCAGCGGACGCGCGTAACGGCTGCAATGCTCGAAGCGCTGCCGCGTCTGAAGCTCATCGTGCAGACCGCGGCGATCGGGCCGCACGTCGATGTCGCGGCGTGCCGTTCGCGCGGAGTTACCGTCTGTCACGGCAGCGGCTCCCCGACTTGCACCGCGGAACTGACCTGGGCGCTGATCCTCGCCGCGGCGCGCAACATCGTCCCGGAGTGCGACCGCCTGCGGCGCGGGCTCTGGCAGGGCAGCATCGGCTTTGCGCTGGCGGGCCGGCGTCTCGGGTTTCTCGGTTTCGGCAAGATCGCGCAGCGGCTCGTACGCTACGCCGCGGCGTTCGAGATGCGGGTGAGCGTATGGGGCCGCGAAAGCACTCTGGCGCGAGGGCGCGAGGCCGGCCTGGAAACGGCCGCTTCGATGATGGAACTCTTCGCGCGGAGCGATGTGCTCAGCGTGCAGCTGCGTCTGACCGACGAGACGCGCGGCATGATCCGTTTCGAGCATCTCGCGGCCATGGGTCCGGAGGCGATCTTCGTCAACGCGAGCCGCGCCGAAGTGGTGGAGAAGGGCGCGCTCGAGCGTGCGCTGCGGGCGGGGCGGCCCGGCAAGGTCGCGCTCGACGTGTACGAAAACGAGCCGCTCTTCGGCGCGGTCGATCCCGTGCTCGCGCTGCCGAACGTGACCGCAACGCCGCACCTCGGTTTCGTCGAGCGCGACAACTACGAGCACTACTTCGGCGACGCGTTCGATGCCGTCAACGCGTTTGCCGCAGGGCGGCCGATGCGCGTGGTCGCTTGAGATGCCGCCCGCGTCGCGGCTCGAGAAATCGCTGTAGGACGAACGTCGCAGCGCTAGAATGCGGGCCGTGCGCGTCGCGGTGATCGGCGCCGGCCCGGCCGGCCTCCTCTTCTCCCTCCTCGTCCGGCGCCGTTTCCCGCATTGGCGCGTGGACGTCTTCGAGCAGAACCCGCCGGATGCGACATTCGGATTCGGCGTCGTGTTCTCCGCGGGCGCGCTCGAATTCCTCGAGCGCGACGCGCCCGACCTGTACCGCGAGCTGCTGCCGCGGATGGAGCACTGGCCGATGCAGCGGATCGTGCACCGCGACGAGCCGGTGGACATTGACGGCAACGGCTTTTCCTCGATCGCGCGTCTCGACCTGAACCTGTTCCTGCAGAAGCTGTGCCGCGAAGCGGGCGTGCGGATCGAATACCGCTGGCAGATCGCGTCGGTGATGGAGATTGGTCGCGCCGACCTGATCGTCGGCGCGGACGGCCTGAATTCGCTGGTGCGCCATTCCTTTGAAACCGCGTTCCAGCCGCAGGTGGAATGGCTCAGCAACCGCTTTGCCTGGTACGGTACGCCGCGGACGTTCGAATGCCTTTCGCTCACGTTCCGCGAAAGCGAGCACGGCGCATTCGTCGCGCACCACTACCGCTACAGCCCGGGAATGAGCACTTTTCTCGTCGAGTGCGACGCCGAGACCTGGCGGCGCGCGGGGCTCGACCGCATGAGCGACGAGGAGTCACGCGCCTACTGCGCGCGCGTCTTTGCGCCCGATCTCGCCGGCCAGCCGCTGGTATCGAACAAGTCGATCTGGCGCCAGTTCCCGATCCTCCACAACCGCAACTGGATCGCCGGCAACGTGGTGCTGATCGGCGACGCGCTGCGTACCATGCATTTTTCGATCGGCTCGGGGACGCGCCTCGCCTTCGAGGACGCGATCGCGCTCGATCGCACGTTCGCCGAGGCGGGAGAGGACGTTCCGGCGGCGCTTGCCGCCTTCGAGCGCGAGCGCCGGCCGGTGGTGGAAAAGCTCTTTGCCGCGGCGAACGCGAGCTCCTACTGGTACGAGAAATTCCCCGAGAAGATGCACCGGTTCGACGCGCTCGGGCTCGCCTACGACTACATGACGCGCAGCGGAAGGATGAGCGACGAGCGGCTCGCCGAGACGGCGCCGAACTTCATGGCGCGGGTCAGAAGCCGCGCCGGCAAGCTTCCTACCTGACGTGCAGTTCCACCACGTCGCCGTCGGCGACGCGGTGCTCGGGGCCGACCTGCTGGCCGTCGAATTCCCCGCTTCCCCAGAGGCGCGCGAACTTGAGCGTCTGCGCGAAATCCTGGTGCACGCGCTGCGCAACGTCGAGCACGGTGTCGCCGCGGCGCACGACGAAGGGCCGGCCGCGGTCCGCCGGTTTGCCCGGAATCTTGGTGTAGACGCGCACCACGCCGAGCGCCCGGGCGAGGAAAGGGGCCAGTCGCTCGAGTCCCTGGCCGGTGCGCGCCGAAACGGCGAACGCGGGGAATCGCACGCCCGCGATTTCCTCGAGCACCTGCACCTCCTCGGGATCCGGATCGAGGTCGGCCTTGTTGCCGAGGAGGAGCGTCGGCAGCGTCGCCCCGAACGGGTCCTGGATCTCGTCGCTCTGCGTGTTCGCGTCGACGAGTCCCGGCCAGCACTCGGAGAGCGCGATCTTGCGGCGCGCGAGCTCGTCGCGGATCGAAACGACCTGCGCGGCGCAGGCCGGGTCCGAAAGATCGACCACCAGCCATGCCGCGTCGGCGCCCTGCAGGAGGCCAAAGATCCAGGGCAGGGTGTGTTCGGGCGAAAGCGCGGGCAGGTCCACGAGCTGAAAGCTGATGTCCTCCCACGCGAGCATCCCCGGGAGCGGCAACGCGGTCGTGTAGGGAAAATCCCCGATTTCGCTCTTCGATCCGGTGAGGATCGCGTGCAGGCTCGATTTGCCGGAGTTGGGCGGACCGATCAGGCAGACCTGCGCTGCGCCCTCGGGCCGCACCGAGTGCGCCGCCACGCTGTGCGCGCCGCCCTTGCGCGGCCCGGCGAGCTCATCGGTCAGCTCCTTGATGCGCGACTTGATGTCGGCCTGCAGGTGCTCGGTGCCCTTGTGCTTGGGGATCGTGCGCAGCATCTCCTTCAGCAGCTCCAGCCGCTCGCGCGGCTCGCGCGCCTGCCGGTAGGCCTGCTCGGCCTTCTTGTATTCGGGAGAAAGATTCGCCGGCAAGCGGCCTTCGTTTCAGTCCTCGGGCAGGATTTTGCGGATCAGGCCGAGCAGGTCGCGTGGGCTGTAGGGCTTGGCGAGGTAGGCGGTGGCGCCCGCTTCCTGCGCCTTCTGGTCGTCGCCCGAGAGCGCGAATGAGGTGATGGCGATGATGGGCGTGCTCGCGGTCGCGGCCTCGGCGCGCAGCCGGCGCGTCGCCTCCAGCCCCGAGATCTTCGGCAACTGGATGTCCATCAGGATCAGGTCGGGCCGGGCCTCGAGCGCCTTCGTCACCCCCGCCTCGCCGTCGTGTGCCTCGATGAGCTGGTACCTGGTGCGCTTGAGCAGGTCGCGCACGATCTGCCGGTTCATCTCGTTGTCCTCGACGTAAAGGATCGTTTTTCCGCTCATGCCGCACCCGCCCGCAGAGGAACCTCGAAGATGAACGTGGAGCCCTTTCCGGGCTGGCTCTCGACCCAGATGCGGCCGCCGTGCATCTCGATGAACTTCTTCGTGATTGAGAGCCCGAGGCCCGTACCGCCGTACTCCGAGGCGATGGTGGCGTCGGTCTGCTTGAACTCGGTGAAGAGGCTGCCGATCTTGTCCGGCGGGATGCCGATGCCGGTGTCGGCGACCCGGAAGACGAGCAGGCTGTCTCTTTGCGCGACCGAGATTTCCACCTTTCCCGCCTTGGTGAACTTGAGCGAGTTGCCCCCGAGGTTCATGAGGCACTGCGCGATGCGGCCGCCGTCGCCATGGGCGAGCGGAATGTCGCTCGGCGCGCTGGCGAGGAATTCCAGCCCCTTGTCCGCGGCGAGCGGCTTGAGCGTCGAGTGCACGCTCGCCACCGTGTCCTGCACCGAGTAGTCCGAGAGCGCGAGCTCCATGCGGCCGGCCTCGATCTTGGCGAGATCGAGCACGTTGTTGAT
>CAZXAR010000075.1:0-14034 GCA_964638135.1 uncultured Enterobacteriaceae bacterium
GAATACCGGCCTGTCACGCCGGGGGTCGCGGGTTCGAGTCCCGTCCGCTCCGCCATCTTTCAGACCAGGGCCCCGCGGGGCTGTTCGCGCCTTTCGTCCCATGTTCGATATCGTCACAAAGAACAAGCGCATCATCCAGATCATCCTGGTGCTGACGATCATTCCGTTCGCCTTCTTCGGGCTGGAATCGTACACGCGCTCGATGCGAGGCGGAAACGAGGTCGCCCGCGTGGGTGGAGTCCCGATCACGCAGCAGGAATTCGAGGAGGCCATTCGTCGCCAGCAGGATCAGCTGCGAAGCGCGCTGGGCCGCGGCTTCGATCCCAAGGCCTTCGACACTCCGGAAATGCGCGAGGGACTGCTTGAATCGCTGATCGCCCAGCGCCTGGTGTCGGCGGCGGCTCTCAAGGGCGGTTTGACGGCGAGCAACGAGATGCTGCAGCAACTGATCCGGGGCATGCCCGCGTTCCAGCGCGACGGCAGGTTCGACGAGGCCACGGCGGACGCCCTGATCCGCGCCCAGGGCATGACGGGGGACGCGTTCGCCGCACGCCTGCGCCACGACGTGGCGGTCGGCCAGCTGACGCAGGCGATCAGCGAGACGGCGATTGCGTCGCGCACCGTTGCCGAGCGGCTGACGAGGCTGCAAAGCGAGCGACGCGAGTTCGTCGAGGCGTTCATTCCGGCGAAGCAGTTCCATGCGCAGCTCCGCTTCGACGATGCGCAGCTGCGCGCCTACTACGAGTCGGCCGCGGCACAGTTTCGCAGGCCCGAGCGCGTGCGTGCGGAATACCTGGTGCTTTCGGCAGAGGAATTCGCTCGCGGCGAGGCCGTGACCGACGCGGAGATCAGGGGCGCGTACGAGGCCCGCACGAGCCAGTTCGCCGTCGCCGAGCAGCGGCGGGCGAGCCATATCCTGCTCAAAGCCGGTGCCGACGCGAAGAAAAAGGCCGAGGAGATTCTTGCCCAAGCAAGGAAGGACCCGCCGCGCTTTGCCGAGCTGGCGAAAAAGCATTCCGAAGACCCGGGTTCGGCGGAAAAGGGCGGCGACCTCGGCTTTTTCGGCCGCGGCATGATGGTGAAGCCGTTCGAGGACACGGTGTTCCGCATGAAGGAGGGAGAGATCGCCGGACCGGTGGAGAGCGAGTTCGGCTATCACCTGATCCGGTTGACCGGAATCCAGTCGGGGAAAGGGCGTCCGCTGGAAGAGGTGCGCAACGAGATCGCGGCCGAATTGGCCAAGCAGAAGGGGGACCGGAAATTCGCGGCAGTTGCGGAAGCTTTCAGCAACATGGTGTACGAGCAGTCCGACAGCCTCAAGCCGGCCGCCGAGCGCTTCAAGATCAAGATCGCAACGACCGACTGGATCACGCGCAGCGGCGCAGAGGGCCTGGGTCTGGTCGGCCACCCCAAGGTCCTCGCGGCGCTGTTCTCGCAGGATGTGATCCAGAGCAGGCGCAATACCGACGCCATCGAGGTGGCTCCGAATGTCCTGGTCGCGGCGCGTGTCGCCGAGCACCAGCCCGCCGCGCAGCCGAAATTCGAAGAGGTGCGGGGGGAAATCGAGTCCGCGCTGCGGGCGCGCGAGGCGTTGAAGCTCGCGGAAAAGGAGGGTACGTCGAAACTGGAACGGCTCGCGAAAAGCGAAGATGCCGGCCTGAAGTGGACTTCGCCCCGCACAGTGACGCCGCGCGACCGCGGACAGATTCCGGCCGACACGCTGCGCAGGGTTTTCGCTGCCGACCCGCAGAGGCTGCCCGCGCACTTTGGCACCGCGCTCGGCGAGGAAGGCTATGCGATCTACCGGGTGCTGCGGGCGCTGCCACCCGAGGTGCGGGACGAGTCGCAAAAGACGGCGGATCTCGCCAACGCAATTCGCCTGGCCGGCAGCGAACAGTTCGATGCCTGGCTCGCGAGCCTGCGGTCGCGGTCGGACATCGAGATCAATCGGGCCAACCTGGAACGGAAGTAAGCCTATCCCGGCGCGTCGCCGGCGATCGTCACCGAGGCGGTATTGAACCCGCCGTCGACGTGCAGGATTTCCGCTGTGATTCCCGCCGCGAGGTCCGAAAGCAGGAACGCCGCGGCGTTGCCGACGTCGTCGATGGTCACGTTTCGCCGCAGCGGCGCAAAGGCCTCGACATGCCTCAGGATCTTGCCGAATCCCGCGATGCCGCTCGCCGCGAGCGTCTTGATCGGTCCGGCGGAGATCGCGTTCACGCGTATCCCTTTCGGTCCGAGATTCGCCGCGAGATAGCGCACGCTCGCCTCCAGGCTTGCCTTGGCGAGCCCCATCGTGTTGTAGTGCGGCACATGGCGCATCGCCCCGAGGTAGGTGAGCGTCAGGAGCGAGCCCGAACGGCCCTCCATCATCGGCAGTACGGCTCGGGCGAGCGCGGGGAAGCTGTAGGCCGACACCTCGTGCGCCTGGCGAAAGGCATCGCGTGAAAGCCCGTCCAGCAGCTCGCCGGTGATCGCCTCGCGCGGTGCGTAGGCGATCGCATGCACCAGTCCGTCCAGCCCGTCCCAGCGCGCGCGCAGTCCGGTGAAGAGCGCGGCGATCTGATCGTCGCTCGTGACGTCGCAGGGGAGCACGATGTCGCAGCCCAGGGCACGGGCCAAATCGACGACGCGGTCACGGAAACGCTCGCCGGCGTACGTGCAGGCGAGTTCCGCACCTTCGCGCCGCGCCGCGCGCGCAATGCCGTACGCGATCGAGCGGTTGCTGAGGAGGCCGGTGACGAGGATCTTCTTGCCGGCGAGAAATCCCATCTTGTTATCCTTGCGTGACCGGGGCGTCGATTATACTTGCCGCGCGCACGCGCTTGCGGCGGCGCGGACGCAGGGTCGACGACGGTGCGCGACCGGCGCTCTCGCGCGGAGGAACGCGGTGCGGCTAGCGCCCGCGAAGCGCCGCCAGCAGCATTTCGTTCAGGTCGCTCGGAACGGGGAGCAGTTGCCGGTGCAGAAGATCGGCAAGCCGGGTCGCCTCGTCCTCGGGAAGATCCGCGATCTCCTTGCGGAAGTCGGCCGCCAGGAGTTCCTTTTCCGATTGCGACAGCCGGGCGAGCCGCTCGCGGGCCTGTCGTAGCGCGATCGCCTTTTGTGCGAAGTACTCGATCATCGGCCCGCGCACGGCGGCATTCTTGGGATCCAGCAGCGTGGCGTGGAGTGATTCGAAGATTTCCTGGCGTTGTGCGTCGGACAGGTACGTGAAGCCTTCGTCGATGATGCGCTTCAGGTGCGCGGGTTCGACCGCCGTTCCCGCGTAGGCAATATTTTCCGGAGCGGGGCTGGCAGGCCTTGCCAAGTGCTTGCGGGCAGCCGCAAAGGCAACTTCGCGGGCAGCGCTCAGGAGCAGCATCAATACCGGATCGGCGGCGCGGCCCGGCAAGGCGCACGCCAGCAACGCGGCAGAAAGGAGCACGCGCAACGCGGTCCGGACCATGCGCCGATTCTATGCGTACTACCGATTTCCTGGTAAGGCGTTACTGCAATGAACTTAGATCCAGGATGAGATAATCATTCTAAGTAGATGATAAACCAAACTATGGTCTGGTTATTTGCTGGTCCGTCGCGCTTTGGGCTTGGGCGCTTGCCGTGCCTTGCCTGTGGCCGCGGGGTTCCGGATCGTGAGCTTCTGTCCGGCAGCCAGCCGGCCGATCGGATTCCATCGTCGCAAGTCCTCCATGCTGACGCGGTATCGGGCGGCAATGCTGCTCAGGGTCTCGCCTCGCTTGACCGTGTGCGTGACCGTTCGCGGCCTGGCGACCGGGAGCGGCGGTGCGTACATGATCGGCAGGCGGCCGAGGTCGGCGGCGCCGTTCCGCGGAACGACCAGCAGCGCGGGCGTGGCGCGGGCGCGTGGCGCAATGCCGTTCACCTCCTTGAGCTGCGCGACCGTGATGCCGAACTTCTTCGCGACGGAGGCGAGCGTTTCGTTGCGCGTCGGTTGATAGGCCTGCCACGAGACGAGAGATTTCTCGGCGTGCTTGAGCAGGTTGGCGCGAAACGTCTCGACGCGGTCGGCCGGAAGCACGAGACGGGAATTCACGGTGACGGGGACGAACGGCCGGTTGAAGCCCGGATTGAGGGCGACGAATTCCTCGACCGGCATTTCCGCCAGCCGGGCGGCCAGCCGGACGTCGATGTCACGGGTCTTGGTGATGGTCGTGAAGTACGGCTGATTCGGGATCGGATCGAGTTCCACGCCGAACGGTTGCGGGTTGGTGATGATGTTTTTCAGCGCCTGGAGCTTGGGCACGTAATGCCGCGTCTCGGCGGGCATGCCGAGGCTCGCGTAATCGGTTGCCTGGCCGGCGGCACGATTCTTTTCGATGGCGCGCGCGACGGCGTTTTCGCCCCAGTTGTAGGAGGCGAGCGCGAGATGCCAATCGCCCTGCATCTCGTAGACGTCGCGCAGGTAATCCAGCGCCGCCGCGGTGGAGGCGACGATATCGCGCCGCGCATCGAACCACCAGTTCTGCGTCAGCTCGTAGCGCTTGCCGGTTCCGGGTATGAATTGCCACAGGCCCGAGGCATGGGCGCGCGAGTACGCGAGCGGGTTGAACGAACTTTCCACCATGGGCAGCAGGGCCAGCTCGGTCGGCATGCCGCGCCGCTCGATTTCCTCGACGATGTGATGCAGATAGCGCCGGCTGCGCTCGAACATGCGCTTCAGGTAGTCGGGGCGTGCCGCGTACCAGGCGACCTTTTCCTCGACCAGCGGCGAGTCGAGATTCGGCATCGCGAAGCCGTTCCGGATGCGCTGCCACAGATCGTCGGGGGGCGCGGTGAGGTCGATCGTGGCGACGCCGCGCAGGGGCTCGTGCACGACCTGGCGCTCGCCGTCGAATTCCGCCAGCCGCGTCGCATCGAGCGGAGCCGAGCGCACCCGATCGGGGGCGGACGGCGCAAGAACCACGCGTTGGCGCGGCTCTTCGAATACGGGCGATGCTGCCGCAACCGGCTCGGTCGGCGGGGCGGGTGTCGGCGGCTGCGAGGCGCAAGCCGAGACGAGCGCGCAAGCCGACCAGATCCAGCGGCGAGCCACCGCACGCTGCGCATTTGCAATGGTGTCGCGCGTCCGGATGGCGCTGCTTGCCGGAGCCGCACGCGAACAGCGCATCGCCACAGACCGAAGTCCCTGCGCCATAATAGGCGCATGCGCTCGCGTGTGGCCCGGTATTTCGAGCACGGAAAACGATGCGCCGAGCTCCGGAAGCGCCACCGTATCGTCGCCGGCGTCGACGATCACGGCAGGGCGCGATTTCCGGAGGGTCCGAACGTAGTTGTCCTTGAACGCCGCTAGCGGAACGACCTCGAACATGGATCGGCAGTCCTTTTTGCCGGTGACCGCGCACAAGTATAACGGCATGCGCGGTTCGCTCGCGGAGTGGTTTTCCACCGAACAGGGCCGCTACGTGCTTGAGTGGGAGCGCAGCCAGTTCGACGGCGCCACCGAAGACGTGTTCGGCTTTCGCGCCGTGCAGGCGGGGCTTCCCGAGGTGGATTTTCTGCGCGCCAACCGCATTCCGTTCCGCTTCACGCTCGCGCTCGAGCCGGGCGCGCAGATCACCGCGGACCCACTCCAGTTGCCGCTCGCCGGCCAGAGCGTGGACCTGCTCGCGCTGCCCCACGGCCTGGAATTCACCGCAGACCCGCGTCATGTGCTGCGCGAGGCGGAGCGGGTACTGATGCCGGAAGGGCAGCTCGTCCTGTCCGGCTTTAACACGCTTTCGCTCTGGGGACTGCGGCATCGCCTGATGCGGGAACGGGTTCGCCGCCTGGTCGGCGCGCCATGGGATTCGCGGTTCATCGGCTTGCTGCGCCTCAAGGACTGGCTGCAGCTTCTCGGATTCGAGCTGAACGGAGGCCGATTCGGCTGTTACGCGCCGCCGTTCCGGAACCGGGACTGGCTCAACCGGTTTGCGTTTGCCGAGAAGGCGGGCGCGCGCTGGTGGCCGATTCTCGGCGGAGTCTACGTGGTGCGCGCCGTCAAGCGCGTTCATGGCATGCGGGTGATCGCCCCGGCATGGCGCAAGGAACGCGTCCGTCGCCGCTCGCTGGCGGCGATCCCGCAGCGCAACGGCCACGCCACGCGGGCCAACGGCCAAAGCCGTTCGATCGATGCGTGAAGCGCCGGTGGAACTCTACGCCGACGGCGCCTGTCGCGGCAATCCCGGACCGGGCGGTTGGGGCGTGCTGCTGCGGACCGTCGGCGCGGAAAGGGAACTCTTCGGCGGCGAGCCGGAGACGACCAACAACCGCATGGAGCTTACCGCGGTGATCCGTGGTCTCGAATTGCTGCGGCGGCGCTGTGCGGTTCGCATCTATACCGACTCGCAATACGTGCAGAAGGGAATCTCGCAGTGGATTCACGACTGGAAACGACGGGGCTGGCGTACCGCCGACCGTCGCCCGGTCAAGAACGCGGACCTGTGGCAGCGCCTGGACGAACTGGCCCGCGGGCACGAGATCGAGTGGTACTGGGTGCGCGGTCACTCCGGGCATCCGGAAAACGAGCGCGTCGACGCGCTCGCCAACCGGGGGATCGATGAGCTGCAAACCAACGCGTGACGGCCGCCTTGCGGCGGAGGATCGGCGACCGGCAGTCCGACCGCAGCGCCGAGGCGTTTCGTGACATCCGGTTCGTTGCGACAGATCGTCCTGGATACCGAGACCACCGGTCTCAACGCCCGACTTGGCGATCGCGTGATCGAAATCGGCTGCGTCGAGATCCTGAGCCGGCGCATTACCGAACGCACGTTTCACCGCTACGTCAATCCGGACCGCGAAATCGAAGAGGGCGCTTCGCGGATCCACGGCCTGACCCGCGAGGACCTGGCGGACAAGCCGCGCTTCGCCGAAATCGCGCGCGACTTCGCCGAGTACATCCGGGGCGCGGATCTGGTGATTCACAACGCCCCCTTCGACGTCGAGTTCCTCGATCAGGAGTTCGCGCTGGCCGGCATGGGGAAGGTGCTCGACCACGCGGCACGGGTCGTCGATACGCTCGCGATCGCGCGCGAGCTCCATCCGGGAAAGAAGAACTCGCTCGACGCTCTGTGCGAACGCTATCTGGTGGACAACTCGCGCCGCACCCTGCACGGCGCACTGCTCGATGCGCGCCTGCTGGCGGAAGTCTATCTTGCGATGACCCGCGGCCAGGAAAGCCTGGCGATGGACCTCGAAAGCCCGGTCGCCGCGGCACTCGCCTCGGCCCGCGTCGATCTTTCCGGCCTTGTGGTGCTGCGCGCTTCGGCCGACGAAATGGCCGCGCATGAAAAGGTGCTCGACGGCATCGATCGGGAAGCGAAAGGCGGAAGCATCTGGCGTCGCTCGCGATCCGGCGGCCAGTGAAGCCGGGCGGCGATATACTTTGCGCACCATGAGCACGATGATCAATCCCTACGAACAGGATCTCGACAAGAACCCCGCCAACTATGCGCCATTGACGCCGCTCTCGTTCCTGGAACGCTCGGCCACCGTGTATCCGGACCGCGCGTCGGTCGTGCACGGCGCGCGGCGATTCACGTGGAGGGAAACGTACGCCCGCTGCCGGCAGCTCGGGTCTGCGCTGGCAAGGCGCGGCATCGGATTGGGCGACACGGTGTCCGCCATGCTGGCGAATACGCCTGAAATGTACGAGTGCCATTTCGGCGTGGCGATGTGCGGGGCGGTGCTGAACACGCTCAACACGCGTCTGGACGCGCAGGCGCTTGCCTTCATGCTCCAGCACTGCGAGGCGAAGATCCTGATCGTCGATCGCGAATATTCGGCGACCATCGAGGCCGCGCTGAACAAGGCGGCGCGGCAGATCCCGGTGATCGACGTGGAGGACCCGGAGTATTCCGGACCGGGGACCCGGCTGGGGGCGGAGACCTACGAGGAACTGCTCGCCGAAGGCGATCCGGAGTGGGACTGGCCCTGGCCGGCGGACGAGTGGCAGGCGATTTCGCTCAACTACACCTCGGGCACGACGGGCAATCCGAAAGGCGTCGTCTACCACCACCGCGGCGCCTACCTGAATGGCGTCGGCAACATCCTGGTGTGGGGGATGCCGCACCACTCGGTGTACCTGTGGACGTTGCCGATGTTCCACTGCAACGGATGGTGTTTTCCCTGGACCATGGCGGCGAACGCGGGTACCAGCGTCTGCCTGCGCAAGGTCGATGCGGCCCTTATCTTTGAGCTGATCCGGCGGCACCAGGTAACCCACTACTGCGGTGCGCCGATCGTCCACCAGACCCTGATCAACGCACCTGCCGAGTGGCGCCAGGGGATCGACTGGACGGTGAGCTGCCTGGTCGCGGGCGCGGCGCCTCCGGCCGCGATCATCGAAGGAATGGAACGGATGGGGTTCTCGATCACGCATGTCTATGGCCTTACCGAAACCTACGGTCCGGCCACGGTCTGTGCCAAGCAGCCGGAGTGGCGCGAACTGCCGCTTGCCGAGCAGGTGCAGAAAAACGGCCGCCAGGGGGTGCGCTATACCGTCGAAGAAGGCCTCGCGGTGATGAACGCGCAGACCCTGCAACCGGTACCTGCGGACGGCGAAACCATGGGCGAGATCATGTTTCGCGGCAATATCACCATGAAGGGCTACCTCAAGAATCCGAAGGCGACGCGCGAGGCGTTCCGGGGCGGCTGGTTCCATTCCGGAGACCTGGCGGTGATGCAGCGGGACGGCTACGTCAAGATCAAGGACCGCTCCAAGGACATCATCATTTCGGGCGGCGAGAACATCTCGTCGATCGAGATCGAGGATGCGCTGTACCGCCATCCCGCGGTGATGGCGGCGGCGGTGGTGGCGATGCCCGACGAGAAATGGGGCGAAACGCCGTGCGCGTTCGTGGAGCTGAAGCCCGGCGCCGCGGCGACCGAACGCGAGATCATCGAGTTCTGCCGCGCCCGCATGGCGCGTTTCAAGGCGCCGCGCGCCGTGGTATTCGGAGAACTGCCGAAGACCTCGACCGGCAAGATCCAGAAATTCGTGCTGCGGGAGAAGGCGAAGTCCGCGAGCGCGATCGACACCTGAAGGAGGCTCCATGAGTGCAGTGCTGCAAGCCGAGAGCTCGATCCTGCTGCGCGCGGACCGCGAGGGCGTGGCGACGCTCACACTGAACCGTCCCGATCATTTCAACGCGCTTTCCGGCGAGTTGCTCGAGCAGCTTCAGGCGGCGCTCGACGCGATCGCAAAGGATGCGAGCGTACGCGTGGTCGTGATCGCCGCGCGCGGCCGGGGGTTCTGCGCCGGGCATGATCTGAAGGAGATCCGCGCGCTCGGCACGCAGGAGAGGATCGAAGGGCTGTTCCGCAAGTGCAGCAGCGTGATGACTTCCATCGTTGCATTGCCGCAGCCGGTGATCGCCCAGGTGCACGCCACGGCAACCGCCGCGGGCTGCCAGCTGGTTGCGCAGTGCGACCTCGCGGTCGCCGCCGAAACCGCCAGGTTCGCAGTGAGCGGCGTCAACTTCGGGCTGTTCTGCTCGACGCCGAGCGTGGCGCTCGCGCGCAACGTCGGCCGCAAGCAGGCCATGGAAATGCTGCTCACGGGCGATTTCATCGACGCTCAGACGGCGAGAGCCTACGGCCTGGTGAACCGCGTGGTTCCGCCGCCGCAGCTCGAGGCCGAGGTGGCGACCCTCGCGGCGGTGATCGCTGCCAAGCCGCCAGGGGCGGTGGCCTCGGGGAAGCGGGCGTTCTACCGGCAGCTGGAAATGGGGCTCGAACCGGCGTACGCGCTCGCGAGCGAGGTCATCTCCTGCAATGCCGCCAGCGACGAGGGCCGCGAAGGCATGGATGCCTTCATCGAGAAGCGCAAGCCGAACTGGAAAGTCTGACCCTTACAGCCAGTCCGGGACCGGCAAGCCCTTTTCCCTGAGAAACGCCGGATTGAACAGCTTCGACTGGTAGCGGGTGCCGGAGTCGGCGAGGATGGTCACCACCGTGTGGCCCGGTCCGAGATCGCGCGCCATCCGGACTGCGCCCGCAACGTTGATTCCGCTCGAACCGCCGACGCAGAGTCCCTCGCTTCGCAGCAGGTCGAACACGATCGGCAGCGCTTCGGCATCGGGTATGCGGTAGGCGTCGTCGACCGGTGCGCCGTCGATGTTCCGCGTCACGCGGCCGAGGCCGATTCCCTCGGTGACAGAAGTGCCCTCCGCCTTCAGCTCGCGGTGCTTGAACCAGCTGTACATCGCGGCGCCCATCGGATCTGCGGCCGCGATACGGATGTCGCGGCGCCTTTCCTTGAGAAACATGCTCACGCCGGCGAGCGTGCCGCCGGTACCGATCGCGCACACGAAGCCATCGACGCGTCCACCGGTCTGCTCCCAGATTTCAGGGCCGGTGCTGCAGTAGTGGCCGTCGCGATTGGCAGTGTTGTCCCACTGGTTGGCCCAGAGCACGCCGTCCGGTTCGCGTGGCGCAAGCTCCTTTGCCAGGCGCTCGGATACATGCACGTAGTTTCCGGGGTCCGCGTACGGAACTGCCGGGACCTCCTTCAGCTGCGCGCCGCAGAGCCGCAGCATGTCCTTTTTTTCCTGGCTCTGGGTGTCCGGGATGACGATCACCGTCCGGTAGCCCCGCGCATTGCCTACGAGCGCCAGACCGATCCCGGTGTTTCCGGCCGTGCCTTCCACGATGACGCCACCGGGCCTGAGCACGCCTCGCGTTTCCGCATCGCGAATGATGTAGAGCGCAGCGCGATCCTTTACCGAGCCCCCCGGATTGAGGAATTCCGCCTTTCCAAGCACATTGCAGCCAGTGAGCTCGGATGCCCTGCGCAGCCGGATGAGCGGAGTGTTGCCGATCGCTGCGGCGAAGCCCTCGCGTATGGTGATATGCATCTCCGTTCGACTTGCCATCTTAGGGACCGTCTGAGATATTCGGCAAGTCCGCTGCGGCGCAATAGAAAACTCATCGAGTCCGGGCGCCATGGCAGAAAACCCCTTCTTCAAGGGCCCGCGTCGTCGGCGGGCACGTCCGTCGATCGAAGAAGCTCTACTCGGCGAGGACGAGCGGCGCCATGCGCGGCTGCGCCGAACCGCCTTCGCGCTCGGCGCTGCGGCCTTCGTACTGGCGTTCTTTCACCGCCTGGCGCCCGGCGCGATTGCCGCCGACCTGCGCGACGCCTATGGCGCAAGCGGTACCGCGCTCGGATTCGTCGCGGCGCTGTACTTCTACCCGTATGCCGCAATGCAGCTTCCTTCCGGTGTGCTCGCCGACACGATCGGCCCGCGCAAGCTTTTCACCATCGGCTCGGTCGTCGCCGGCGCAGGCTCGATTCTCTTCGGCGTCGCGCCCGGGGTGGCGACTCTGCTCCTCGGGCGGGCGCTGGTCGGATTCGGCGTCGCGGTTGCCTTCATCTCGGTCCTGAAGGTCATTGCGTCCTGGTTTCGCGAACGCGAATTCGGAACCTACACCGGATTGCTGATGTTCATCGGCAATCTCGGCGGCATGCTCGCCGCCTGGCCGCTCGCGTGGCTGACGCAACAGGTTTCCTGGCGCCATGTCTTCGTCGCCGCGGGCGCCGTGTCGCTGGGCCTTGCCGCGGCGATCTGGCGCTGGGTGCGCGACGACCCGCGCGCGGCTGGCCTGCGCGGCGCGCACGTGCCGGAGGGCGGATCGGCCCCCGACACGGCCGCGGCGACGGCGGATCGCCCGCACTGGCGAGAGGGCATCTCCAAGGTGGCGCGAAACCGCTGGACCTGGGTGTGCTTTGCGGCGCAGTGCGGCGTCGTGGCCTCGTTTCTCTCGTTCTCGGGGCTCTGGGCGATCCCGTACTTGAGCCAGGGCCTTGGGATGTCGCGCGACCTGGCCACGACGCACGCCACGCTGATGATTCTCGGATTCGCACTTGGGGCACTCGTTGCCGGCACGGCGTCCGACCGCATGGGCAGGCGAGTGCCGCTCATGCGCTCGATGCTCACGGTGTACGCCGCCTGCTGGCTGCCGTGGGTCGCGGGCTGGTCGCTGCCGTCCGCGCTTTCGCTTGCAGTGTTCTTTTTGCTGGGGCTCGGCATGGGCGGGATATCGCTCACCTGGGCGTGCTCCAAGGAGCTCAACCCGCCGGCGCTCGCGGGCACGGCGACGAGTCTCGTCAATACCGCCGGGTTCCTCGGGACCGCGCTCCTGCAGCCGCTGGTGGGCTGGGTGCTTGACCGCAGCGGCGGCGACTACCGGCAGGCAGTCATCGTACTGGGGGCCGTCGCGCTCGCCGGTGTGGCGGCGGTCTATCGCATCCCGGAGACGCGCTGCCGCAACGTGTATGCGAACTTCGCGCGCTAGAACGAGCGCGGCAGCCCGAGCACGTGCTCGGCAATGTAGGAAAGAATGAGGTTGGTCGAGATCGGAGCCACGAGGTACAGCCGCGACTCCCTGAACTTGCGCTCGACGTCGTACTCCGCGGCGAAGCCGAATCCGCCGTGCGTCTGCAGACAGGCATTGGCCGCCTCCCATGCAGCCTTGGCGGCGAGGTGCTTGGCCATGTTGGCCTCGGCGCCGCAGGGCTTGTTCGCGTCGTAGAGCGCGGCCGCTTTCCAGCGCATCAGGTCTGCCGCCTCCACCTCCATGTAGGCCTCTGCAATCGGGAATTGCACCCCCTGGTTCTGTCCGATCGGGCGGCCGAACACCACCCGGTCCTTGGCGTACTTCGCGGCGCGCTCGACAAACCAGTGGCCGTCGCCGATGCACTCGGCGGCAATCAGGATCCGCTCCGCGTTCAGCCCGTCGAGGATGTAGCGGAAGCCGTGTCCCTCCTCGCCGATCCGGTTTTCGACCGGTATCTCGAGATTGTCGAAGAACACCTCGTTGGTTTCGTGGTTCACCATGTTGCGGATCGGGCGCATGGTGAGTCCGCGGCCGAGCGCTTCGCGCTTGTCGACCAGGAAGACCGACATCCCGTCCGTTTTCTTCCTGGCATCCGCGAGCGGCGTGGTGCGCGCAAGCAGGATCATCAGTTCCGAGTGCTGCAGCCGCGAGGTCCACACCTTCTGCCCGTTCACCACGTAGCGATCGCCTTTTCGCACCGCGAGCGTCTTGATGCTGCCGGTATCGGTGCCCGCGCTCGGCTCGGTGACGCCCATCGCCTGCAGACGCAGGTCGCCCGCGGCGATCTGCGGCAGGTATTTCCTTTTCTGCGCCTCCGAGCCGTGCCGCAGGAGCGTGTTCATGTTGTACATCTGACCGTGGCAGCAACCCGCATTGCCGCCCGAACGGGTCACTTCCTCCATGATCACCGTGGCCTCGGCGAGCGAGAGTCCCGAGCCGCCGTATTGCTCGGGAATCAGCGCGGCCATCCAGCCCGCCCGGGTCAGTGCATCGACGAATTCCTCCGGATAGGCGCGCGCTTCGTCGATGCGCTGCCAGTACGCCGAACCGAAGGTCGCGCACAGCGCGCGCACCGCGTCCCGGATCTCCGGGTGGTCGGCGTGGGAGCTCATTTCCGCTTCCTTCTCAGGTGGCGCGAGGCTTCTTCCTCGCTGCGGCGCCAGATCTCGCCCGCGATGGGCCGGCGCGATTCCTCGAGAATGTGGCCGACGAGCCCCACGGCGCGCGCCATCACGCCCAGGCCGCGGCAGATCTTCCAGTCGAAGCCCATCTCGCAGGCAAGCGCGGCGATGGCGCCGGTCGCGTTGAGCGGCAACCCCTTCTCCTCGGCGACCCGCTCGATCAGCCTGCAATACGGCCCGTAGAAGCGGCACTCGCGGGCGATCGCGAAGAGGCGCGGCGTCCTCGGGTCGACGGGCTTGTGGAGCGGGTGGCCGATCCCCGGGATGCGCTTGCGCTCCGCGACGATCCGCCTCGCGATCTTCTTCAGGTCGACCTTCGCCTTCGGGTCGGGGATCTCCTCGAACAGCATCCGCGCGCACCCTTCGGTCGAGCCGACGAACACCGAGCCCAGGCCGCAAAGCCCGGCGGCGACCGCGGCCTGCATCGCCTCGGGCGCGCCGAGGTAGGTGAGACGCGCGGCAAGCGCGCTCGGCGTGATGCCGTGCTCGACCAGCGTCACCACCATGGCGTTGAAGA
>CAZXAR010000076.1:0-13795 GCA_964638135.1 uncultured Enterobacteriaceae bacterium
ACGACCTCACCAAGGGGCGGATCAATTTCCGCCATCTCGACGAGCGCCCGGCGGCCGCGGCGCGGCGCACCTACCGCACGCCCTATCGCAAGCGCTGATCGTCGCGCGGCGCCGGCCGCGCGGGGACGATGGAAACGGGAACGTGGCTCGTTGCCCTCCTCGGCGCGATTCTCGTCGCCGGGGTGTAGCTCTATAACCGGCTCGTCTCCGACCGCAACCCGACGCGCCAGGGCTTCGCCGACATGACGTGCAATTGAAGCGCCGCGCCGACCTGGTGCCGCATCTGGTCGAGGCGGTGCGCGGCTACGCCGCCTACGAAAAAGCGTTGCTCACCGCGGTCACCGAGCTGCGCGCGCAGGCGCTCGCCGCGCGCGTCACGGCCCGTGCTTTAGTACTTCGCCAGAGCTTGACGTAAGGCAAAGTAAGATTTCTAGGCAAGGGTAAGAATAATAATAAAAGGTTAGCTACCTTCTACTTCCGTTAAGCCATTCATCGGGCGAGCAATATTTCGATGAGGTCGCTTTAGCAGGTATCGTTTGGGAGGGTTCGATGAGCCTTCTCCTGAGCAATAGACACGGGCATCAATCAATGCCCTTCGAGCTAGAGTTGGTTCTTGCAGTTCTAGTCGCGGTTTATCTGGACCCTCCGCCAGCGCTCGGACGCTTCCAGTCACCCCTTCCGATTCTCATTTGGATCTGGCCGTTCCTCGCCAATAGTGCTTATCCCATATGGTTGGAGGACGGCGCTTTACGGCACCACCGATCAAAGCAACTCGCTGGATTCTGTTTCGCGCTGTCGTACATTTTGTTGGTCCCCTCATTCGCATCTGCCGCGGAAATCGAGGAAGATCCCAACGCGCTAGTCGGAAGAAGCAGTGGCGTCCTTGCGATGGCCATGTCGGGTAGGCGGATCGACCAGAACCTCCACGCCGAGTTCTGGAAGGAAATGAATCCAGATAACAATGCACGCAGGCAGACATTTGTTCAAAAGCTATTGAAGATCACTGCACAGTATCCTTTGGAATACACGAGACTGGGATTGCTGAGCGCGAAAGAATCGGCTACGCGCGGCGCGGTAACGATGATTCCCGGACTGGAAGATACCTACAACGAAGTGAAAAGAGGTTTTCAGGAACTCGGGCTTACCATGTCCCAACTCGAAGAGCACAGAAAGTTCATGGACAAACTACTTCGGGCCTCTGCGTCGCGAAGCCCCATTAGGATGCCAGGGGATCTGGTTGAAACAGTACCCGGGCAGAAAGAACTTGAGGCTGCATCGTTAGAGGTTGACAGGCGTATCGCGCAGATCAAGAAATTGATCGACCGAGACTGGCAAGATTACGGCGCTACTGCCAAGTCTTACACAATCGTGAAACTGAAGGCGCCGGCGTTCTACGAATTCGGCGAGATGTACGACGAGACGCTGATGTGCAACCAGCGCGTCAAGAGCGGGATCATCTTGACCTCATTTGCGAATGGGAGCCTCCGGGTAACGCTCATGCCCTACAGCGAGGAATGTGACAAGGTAGTCCCGGACAGACAATCTTTCCTCAACATTAATCTGCATTTCGCGATGGTGTCTGTAGGGGCAACTGCGGATTTCATGTACCGGGACACCGCGAAATGGCGCGGCGAACACATTTCGTCTCGAATTTGTGGCTCGGCGGCGGGATCATTGCACCATTGCGTGCGGATAGTTCTTATCGAAGACAGGAAACGGGTGTATGCATTCTCCGCTACTTCGAGAGATTCTCAGAGCAATGCGGACATGGCGCTCAACGAACTGGAACGCGCCGTTGAACTGCTCGACTAGCGTATAGCACTTCCAGCGGGAATGACTGTGCGCCATTCTTTGTCGAACGCTCGATCGAAGACGTCGAGAGTAAGCGCTCTTGTTCTGATTGTGCTCATATTGACTCCTTGGGAGCCTCTCGCTGCAGAGAATTGGGGTGCAGTTGAAGAGGAAATCGGCGTTCGGCTCGGTACCCTCACGCCAAGGGAATTGTCGCAACTCGATGCAAAAGCTGAAGCTGGAGACCGCAAGGCGCAATACATGCTCGCCATCGTGCACGCGTTGGGAACACATGGGGTTGCGAACGATGCCCGGGCACTCAATTGGTTGCAACAATCCGCCGGACGAGGATTTGCTCTTGCGCAGCGTGCTCTTGCAATACGATACGCAGAGGGCCGCGGTGTGCCGAAAGATTCTGAACAGGCCGTTGAGTGGTTGCGCAAGGCCGCGGAAAATGGATTCGCGCGGGCACAATACAATCTAGGTAATGCTTATAGCAACGGTCATCTTGTTTCTAAGGACCCCGTGCAGGCAGTCATGTGGCTTCGCAAAGCGGCCGAGCAGGGTCATGGTATCGCCCAGTACCGACTTGGACGCGCCTACCAAACCGCATATGGTGTACCGGGGGACAAAGTTGAAGCGGTGTCTTGGTTTAGGAGGGCGGCTGAGCAAGGTCATCCAGGCGCCGCGTTCCAGCTTGCGGGCTTGTTGTACCTTGGGTCAGGGGTTGACAAGGACCAAGCGCAAGCTTTCGGGTGGTTACGTTTTGCCGCGGAGCGGGGAATACCCGAGGCGCAACAACTCCTGGGGTTCGCGTACGAACGCGGAGATGGCGGTATTGCGAAAGACGAGGCGGAGGCGATCCGTTGGTACCAGATGGCGGCACTTACTTATAAACCCGCAAGCGAAGCCCTTATCCGGATTAAGGGGCGAGCGTATGTCGACAAAATTCAGCAGTCGCGCACGCCGCAGCCGGTTCGTGATATAGACGATGCTGTATCTGTCGCAGTCGGCGGTTTGCACACTTGCGCACTGCGAATGAGCGGGAAAGTCGCGTGCTGGGGGAGCAATGTTGGAGGGCAGCTTGGTAGTGAATTCCCCGCTTCGTCCTCCGATCCACTGAATGTCACGGGAATCACGGATGCAGCAGCGATAACTGCCGGTCCTTTGCACAGCTGTGCGCTGTTAAGGGATGGCACCGTGGAATGCTGGGGGGCCGTCGACGAACCTGGCCAGCTTGGTATCGGATTAAATAAGTGGAAGTCGCCAGTTCCGGCAAAAGTACTCGGCATTTCCGCCGCTTCCGCTATTTCCTCAGGATATGAACACATGTGTGCGGTGATCGCTGACGGCACGGTCCGGTGCTGGGGCCGGAACTCTCAAGGTCAGCTGGGAAACGGAAATTCGTTCGATTCTCCGTTACCCGTGCGGGTACGTGATATTTCCGATGTCAAGTCGGTTACCGCTGGCTATTGGCACAGCTGTTCCCTGCTCGGCGATGGAACTGTTAAGTGCTGGGGAACTGACAGCTACATGCCTTTTGGCAAGGAGGATGTACTGTTCAGTCTTCGTTCGCCAACTCCGGTCACCATAGAAGGTATAGCGAACGCGATTGCCGTTGCCGCCGGACGGAATCACACGTGTGCTCTACTTTCAGACGGCACTGTGCGGTGCTGGGGTTCGAACATTTTGGCTCAACTGGGAGGCGTAGTGGGGATAAGTTCGGCGAAGCCGGTTCCTGTTGTGGGGATTTCGGGTGCTGTCGCAATAAGTGCTCAAGGTTTCCGTACCTGCGTTGTCCTAGGTGATGGGGCTGTGAAATGCTGGGGTGCGCGTCAGCATGAGATACCTCCTTCGGCGCAGGATGGGCAGCAGCCAATAATGTATCTCGACCTTCATCCAACTGGCACTGCGGGAATATCGTCCGCGGCTGCTGTAGCTGTCGGCGCTAGCCATAGTTGCGCTCAACTTACGGACCGCGCGGTGACGTGTTGGGGTCAGAATCATAGTGATCAACTTGGCCGCCGGAATGGTGATTGATGTTCAATTTGCCGGAGTTGGCGGGGCTTAGCTGACTGCTTTCGGACTTTTCCGCCACACCGAATATCCTCGGAACTGGTGAGTTAGCCGAGGCTATCCTGACAATCCGGTTGATTTGAGCGGGGGTCTGGAACTATGTTGACAGAGCTCAATATCGCGTAAACGCAAGTCCAGAAATGTCCTTTGCTGCCTGATGGCCGTTTTTTTGCTCACGAGCGCGAGCTCATGAATGCACTGCCGCAGACGTCGAAGGAATTTGCGCGCCTGGGACCCCACGCGATCGCTTTCGAAGTGGAACATGCTCGGGCCGCGTGCTTTGGCGCCATGATCTGCTGTGCGGACGCGTGGCCGCGAGCCTGCGGCGAGTTCAGCGCGGTTCGCACATAATCCCTGCCAGTTAAGGGACCGGAAGTCCGGTCGAAGGGGAAGATGGACACGGGAACGTGGCTCGTTACCCTCCTCGGCGCGATTCTCGTCGCCGGGGCGTGGCTCTTTAACCGGCTGGTCTCCGACCGCAACCTCGCGCGCCAGGGCTTCGCCGACATCGACGTGCAATTGAAGCGCCGCGCCGACCTGGTGCCGCGGCTGGTCGAGGCGGTGCGCGGCTACGCGGCCTACGAAAAAGCGCTGCTCACCGCGGTGACCGGGCTGCGAGCGCAGGCGCTTGGGGCGCGCGCCGCCGCCGAGCGCTTCGGCCTGGAGCGCTCGCTCGGCGAGCACCTCAAGCAGCTCGTGCTGCTGCAGGAGAACTACCCCCAGCTCAAGGCGGACGCCAATTTCCGCGACCTCGCGGCGAAGCTCGTCGAGGTCGAGGATCACCTGCAGTACGCGCGGCGCTTCTACAACGGCGCGGTGAAGCAGTACCTGACGCGGATCGAATCGTTTCCGGACGCGATCGTGGCGCGCCTGTTCGGCTTCGCGCCGATGCCGTTCTTCGAGACCGGCGAGCGCGAAGCGGTGAAGGTCGCGCTGTGAGAGCGCTCGCATGCGTCGCGGCGCTCGCCGCGGCGGTTTCGGCGCAGGCGCAGGAGCGGGTGCTCGAGTTCGAGAGCCGCATCCGCATCAGCGCGTCCGGCGCGCTCGTGGTGAACGAGCGCATCGAGATCCTCGCCGAGGGCAAGCAGATCAAGCGCGGCATCCTGCGCGATTTTCCGACCGCCTACCGCGACCGCTACGGCACCCACAGCCGCGTGCCGTTCGAAGTGATCTCGGTTTCGCTCGACGGCGACCGGGTCGACTGGCGTACCGAGCCGATGGAAAACGGCGTACGCATCCGCATCGGCAATCCGAGCGCGCTCCTGCGGCACGGCCGGCACGTCTATGAAATCACCTACCGTACCGCGCGCCAGCTCGGTTTCTTTCCCGCGCACGACGAGCTTTACTGGAACGTGAACGGCAACGGCTGGACGTTCCGTTTCGATGCGCTCTCGGCCGAAGTCGAGCTGCCCGCGCGCGTGGCGCCGGACCGGTTGCGGCTCGAGGCGTACACCGGCCATGCCGGCGCGCGCGACCGCGACTACGAGGCGCGGGCGACCGAGACCGGCGCCGTTTTCCGCGCCACGCGTCCGCTCGCCGCGGGCGAAGGGCTCACCCTGGTGATCGGCTTTCCGAAAGGCATCGTCACCGAGCCCTCGATCGCGCAGCGCACGCGCTGGTGGTTCGAAGACAATCGCGGCGGTCTCGCGGGGCTCGCCGGCCTGCTTCTGATGAGCGGCTTTCTGTGGTGGGCCTGGTCGATGGTCGGGCGCGATCCGCGCGCCGGGCCGCGCTTTCCCCGCTACGATCCGCCGCCCGGCGTCGGGCCGGCCGGGGTGCGCTTCGTGCACGGCATGGGGTTCGACAACCGCTGCGTCGTGGCGGCGCTGCTCGGCCTGGGGCAGCGCGGCTACCTGAGGATCCGCCAGCGCGTCGGCGACTACGAGCTCGAGCGCTCCGGAAAAGACCCGGCCGAGTGGCTGCCGGGCGAGAAACGACTGCGCGAGATGCTCCCCGCGCCCGGCGCGGTCAAGGCGATCGGCGCGGAACACGATCCCTCGGTGCAGTCCGCGATCGCCGCCTTCCAGCGTGAACTTCAGCTCGCTTTCGGCGGCAAGAGCTTTTCCACGAACCGCTTCTGGCTGATCGTCGCTTTTCTGATCGCGGCGCTCACGGTCTGGATCATGCTCGGCCTGGACACCACGATCACCGTGGTGGCGGTCGTCGCGCTGGCGATGCTCGCGGTGCTGGTGGCGTTCTGGAAGTGGCTCCCGGCCTACTCCATCGCGGGCCGCAAGCTCGCCGATCACATCGAGGGGCTGAAGCAGTATCTCTCGATCGCCGAAAAGGACGAACTGGCGCGCATCAAGGCGCCGCCGCAGACGCGGGAGGAATTCGCGCGCCTGCTGCCCTATGCGGTCGCGCTCGAAGTGGAAAACGCCTGGGCCGGGCGCTTTGCCACCCTCATCGGCGCGGCGGCGGTGGCGCAGGCGGCAGGCGACTACTACTCGCGCAGCGACGACGCGTCGGGCGATCGCTTCGGCGCCGGCGGCATCGGCGATTCGGTCGCCGCGATGAGCACCGCGATCAGTGCCGCGTCCACGCCGCCCGGATCGAGTTCCGGTTCTTCCGACAGCGGCGGCTCCTCGGGCGGCGGTGGCGGCGGCAGTTCCGGCGGCGGCGGAGGCGGAGGCGGCGGCAGCGGCTGGTAAGGCCCTACAATCGGGCATGCCGCAGTGGCAGCGCGGATCCGGAAGGTCGATGTGACGCACGTTTCCCTCACTGAAGTGCTTGCCGGCGCGATTGCCGCGGCGCACGTCGAGGGCGAGCGCCTGAGCGAGGAGTTCCACCGCGCCGGGGGACCGCGCGGTGCGGGCGCCAAGGCGCCGATCGACCTCGAGATCGAGGAGCGGCTGCGCGCCGCGCTGCAGGCGCTGGTGCCGTGCGATTTTCTCGGCGAGGAATCGGGGCTCACGCCGGGCGAGCTTGCCGGCTGGCGCTGGGTGGTCGATCCGCACGACGGCACCAGCGAATTCCTCAAGGGCCGCCGCGGCTCGGCGATTTCGATCGCGCTGCTCAGGGAAAGGGCTCCCGTGCTCGGCGTCGTGCACAGCCCGCACTCGCCCGATCGCGGCAGCGACATGATCGCCTGGGCCGAGGGCGCGCCGGCGATCGAGCGCAACGGCATTGCGCTTTGCTGCGACCTCGCCGCGCGCCGGATCGCGCCGGGCGAACTCGTCTGGGCGAGCGCCTCGTCGGGGCTGCGCCCGGAGACGTTTTCTTCGGCGGTCGCGCCGGCGCGCTACGTTCCCATGCCGAGCATCGCCTATCGCCTGGCGCGCGTCGCGGCGGGGGACGGCGTGGCGACGCTTTCGACCCACGGCGTGCACGAGTACGACATTGCCGCCGGCATGGCGCTGGTGCGCGCGAGCGGCGGCGCGGTGCTCGACGCGGAAGGCCGGGAAATTCACTTGAGCGGCGAGCCCGGCGCGCGGGCGAGCGGCGTCTTCGCGGGTGCGCCCGATGCGGCCGGGAAACTCGCGCGCTTCGGCTGGCGCGCACTGGAAGGGGAGCCGAAGCGCGCCCCGCGCGTTGCGCTCGGCTTTCCGCGCGCGCGGCGCGAGGCGCCGCTCGCGCGCGCGCAGGGCTGCCTCCTCGGGCAGCTGGCGGGCGACAGCCTCGGCGCGCTGGTCGAATTCAGGAGCGCGGCGGAAATCGCGCGCGCCTATCCGGAGGGCGTACGCGAACTTGCCGACGGCGGCACCTGGAACACGATCGCCGGCCAGCCGACCGACGACGGTGAACTCGCGCTCGCGCTGGCGCGCACGCTCGCGCGCCTGCGCCGCTACGACGCGGGCGAAGTGCGCGAAGCGTACCGCGAGTGGATGCTCTCGCGCCCGTTCGACATCGGCGCCACGACCCAGCGCGGGCTTCTCGGGCTGCACACCGCGGAGAGCGAATCGAACGGCTCGCTCATGCGCGTCTCGCCGATCGGGATCTGGGCGGCGGGCGATGCGGAGCGCGCCGCGCGCGCCGCGCGCGAGGATTCCGCGCTCACCCATCCGAACCCGGTTTGCCTGGATGCCTGCGCCGCGTACGCGGCCGCGATCGCCAGCGCGATCGCGGGCGCAGACCGCGATGCGGTGGTCGGGGCGGCGCTCGCGCACGCGGGGAAGAGGAACGGCGCGAACACCGCCCGCAGCGCGATCGAGCGCGCGGCCGCGGGCGACCCGCCCGCCGACTTCGAGGCGAGTCCGGGCTGGGTGCTGATTGCGCTGCAAAACGCGTTTTTCCGGCTGCTGCACGCGCCGGGCCTCGAGGAGGCGCTCGTCGCCACGGTGGGCGCGGGCGGCGACACCGACACCAACGCGGCGATCGCGGGCGCGCTCCTCGGTGCGGCCGGCGGGCGCGAAGCGGTTCCCCCGCGCTGGGTCGCGACGCTGCTTGCCTGCCGCCCGCTCGCGAGTGCCGGCGCGTTGCGGCCGCGGGCGTATTCCTGTTGGCCCGACGACGCGCTCGAACTTGCGGAGGCTTTGTTATTGGCCGGCGCGTAGGCTAGGATCGGCCGCGGATGCGGACATGGCCGGATCACGCGATTCGCACGACAAGGAATACCGCGAGCAGGCGCTCAAGATCCTGCCCTGGATCTGCGCCCGCTGCGCGCGCGAATTCCCCGGCTCGCGGCTGCGCGAGCTGACCGTCCACCACAAGGACGGCGATCACCACAACAATCCCCCCGACGGCTCCAACTGGGAGCTGCTCTGCATCTACTGCCACGAGAACGAGCACGCGCGCGTGCTGGATTCGGCGGCCGGGGGCGGCGCCGAGCCGCGCGCGCCGGAAGCGCGCCACAAGCCGTTCGCCGGGCTCGCCGACCTGCTGAAAAAGAAGTCCTGACCGGGATGCCCCGCCGGGCGGGCAAGCGCAGGCACCATCACAACGTGTACGTGGTCGAACTCGATCCCGCGGTGCTCGAACTGCGGCGCTTTCGCGACGCCAATCCGAACCGCGACCTCGCCAAGCCGTGCGTATACGTCGGCATGACCGGCCTCACGCCCGAGGAGCGCTTCGCCAAGCACAAGGCGGGAATCCGCGCCAATAGCTACGTGCAGCGCTACGGGCTGCGGCTGCTGCCTGCGCTCTATGCCTACGCCAACCCGATGCCCTACCAGGCCGCGCGCGAGATGGAAGTCGAACTCGCGATCGCGCTGCAGGAAGAGGGCTACGCCGTCTGGCAGGCGTGAGCTCTACTCGCCGCGATCCAGCCGAACTGAACGCGGCTTGCGGCGAGGCTTTCCGGGCCGCGCTGCTCGCCTACGCGAGGCGCGCGCCGCACTTGGCGCAGAACTTGTCGCCCGCAGCCGGCTTCGCGCCGCACTTGGCGCAAAAGCGCGTGTCCGCCGCGGGAGCGGCAGCCACCCTGCCGCGGCGCCGCCACCAGAAAAAGGTTCCCGCCGCGAGGATCGCCAGCACCACCACGCCGGCACTCGCGAGCGCCCAACCCGGCAATCCCTGGGAAGCCGTGCTCGTCGGCGGTGGGAAAGCGCTCTGCAGCGAAGCGAGATCGGGCGCTTTCTCCGGCGCCTTCGCCTTCATGATTTCACTCGAAAAGCGCGCATCGGCCTTGGTGTAGCGCACGGTGATCGGAAGCGGCGTTCCGGCCGCAAGAGCCCCCAGCTCCGCCGAGCGGTAGGAAAGCCCGTCGTTTCCGGTTGACACCGCATCGAGCGCCGGCTGCACCGCGAAGCCGCTCGCCGCGGCCGGTTGCTGCAGAATCACCTCCACCCGGTCCGCCGCCAGGTCGCCCGGCCACACGTAGGTGAAACTGCGCTCGGGCGAGCCGGTCGCAATCGGCTCGTAGAACTCGATGTGGAAATAGCGCTGCGGCGCCTCGAACCTGAGCGTGATGAAATCGACGGCATTCTTGCGCTCGTACGGCACGTTGAAGAGCGTCGCGCCCTCGCCGGTCGAAGCCGCCACCGCGTGCGGGCCGCCGCTCGCCGCCGCGATGCGCAGCGAAATCGGCGCCGGGAGCGCCGAGCCCACCGGCAGCTCGCCATTGAGGATCACGAGCGCCGCGGGCTTGTCGTACTCGGGCCAGATCTGGATGCTCAAGTTCGAAAGGCGCGGGTTGTCCTTGAACGCGCCCTTTGCCGCCTGCGCCGCCGCAAGCCCCGGCGCGAGCGCGACTGCAAGCGCAAGGAGGGCGCGCATTGACAGTCCGGCAGGCGAAGCGCCCAAACGCAGTCTTCGACGATCGAAATTGCGAATCATGTCCGCCTTTCCTTTCCGCTTCACGCGATTGTGCAGGCGGCAGCCCGTACCGATTTGACCCGGATCACGAAAGCGCCGCGCGCTGCCGTCTTAGCGGGTAGGCGGGCAGGGTGGAAAGGCGCGGGTCGTCCACCGCGCCCCCGGCCGTGAAGTGGTACAGGCTCTGGAAGGAATGGTCCGCGATGCCGAGCAGATCGTGCATCTCGTCGTCGAAAAAGCAGCCGATCCCGGTGGCGGAAATCGCTCCCGCGCCCGCTTCGAGATAGAGCGCCTGGCCGACGAGGCCGCACTCCCAGAAGCGCTCGCGGTAGCGCCACGGCGCCTTCGCGACGCCGGCGAAATCGGCGAGCATGCCGAGCGCGAAGCACGAGTCGGCGGCGATGTCCTGGTGGCAGGAGACGAGCTTCGCCGCCTGGCGCAGGTCGTAGGGGAGGAGCAGGTAGAGCGGCAGCCATTCGGGCCCCGCCCTGCGCCACAGCCAGTCGGGGCGCATCGCGGCTTTGAGCGGGGCAAGCGCCTGCCCGTCGCGCACAAGCATGTAGAGCCCGGGCTCGAGCCCATCGACGCGGTGCACGAAGAGCGCGAGATGCACGCGCGGCTCGCGCGGCCAGGCTTCCCACGGCGGTCGCGCGCCGGGAAGCGTCGCCTCGAGCATCGCGTAGAACGCTTCGCCCTCAATGCGCGTCACGCCGTCGAGCGCCACGGCGCTTCGCCGCTCGCGGATGAGCGGCGCTGCGAGCGGATCGAGCGCCGGCACGCTGTGCAGCGCTCCTTCCGGCGGAACGGATTGCGACGGAGATTCCACGCCCTCCGCCTTGTGCGCGACGCGCGCAACCGCATCGATCTGTTCCCAGCGCACATGCTCCGGGCTGAGAAGATTTGCGCGCCCCTGCCACTCGGCGCGTTCGAGCGCCGCGGCAAGCGGCCCAAGCGCGGGCGCAGGCGCGCCGGCCGAAATCCACAGCACGCATTCGGGCGCCTCCGGCTCCGCTTCGCCGCGATCGGCTGCGCGCCCGACGCCGGTCATGCGCGCGATCGTCTCGTCGCCCGCATCGCCCAGGAACCGCGCGCGCCAGCCGAGCGCCGCCGCGGCGTAGGCGAGCGCCCCGATCGCGTGCCCGCAGTCGTGCGCGCAGTAGCGGTACGCGCGCATGCCGTACTTCCACGCTTCGCGCCAGTAGATCGATGTAAGCGCGACGAGCACGCCTTCCCGCGGCGCTGCTTGCCCGATCCTGGCGCGGCGCTCGAGCGCGTGGTCGCGGCTGACATAGTGATAGACGCCTGCCTCGATCCCGGCAAGATTTCCCGTCACCAGGTAGCCCTCGGTGGGATGGAGGTTCCCGCTCGACGGATTGGTGCGCAGCGCCCAGCGCGTGCCGCCCGCCGCCTTCCACGCCGAAACTGCGAGCGAAAGTTCGAACAGAAGGCCGATCGAATCGCGATCGAAGGCGCGCGCCATGCCGCGCCGCCCGGCGCGCAGTTCGCGGTAGCGCACGTCGAGCCTTTCCGCCCCGAGCGGAAGCAGCACGCGCTCGGCGCCTTCATAAGTGCGGAACGGCTCGGGCTGGTTCGCCCAGTCGAGCCCGCCCGGTCCCGGCGCGTAGCGCGCGAGGCGGTGCTTGCTCTCCTCGTGATAGTCGAGCAGCGAATAGGCCTGCGCCTCATTCATCGGATCGCCGCTTGGCTCAGTAATCCGCCTTGAGCGGAATCACGTTGCGCACCCCGCCGCGCGGATTGGCGACATCGCCCTTGTAGCGCGGGATGACGTGGATGTGCGCGTGCCACACCGACTGGCCCGCCGCCTCGCCGCAGTTCGCGCCGATGTTGAAGCCGTCGGGCCCGTAGCGGATGGCGAGGATCGGCTGCACCGCGCGCACCAGGCGAAAGCAGCCGTCGTACTCGGCTTCCCCGAGATCCCAGATCGTCGGCACATGCCGGCGCGGCACCACGAGCACGTGCCCGGGGGAGACCGGGTAATGGTCGAACACCGCGATCGCCAGGTCGTTCTCGGCGATGATCTCGCGCTCCGGTTGGCAGAAGAGGCAGCTTTTCGCGTCGTCGGGCTGAGTCACTGCGCCGGGAGATTTGCCGTGCCGGTTTCAGATTCCGGTGACTGCGAGATCGAGCGCTCCGATGATCGCCTGGCGATCGGCCGCAAGATTGCCGATGCGCTCGCCCAGGATCTGGCGAGCCACCCCTGCGAGTTCCGGGGTCAGCATCAGCACCTTGCGGCCCTCGACTTCGAACCCGGGATTGAGCCGCTCGGCGGGCCTGCCCGAAAGGACTTCCGGCTTGCAGAGCGGCACCACGACCCGGGTTGCAAGCGGGTCGAGCAAGTCCGATTGGACGTCAAGCAGGTAGGGAATCCGCGCCCGGGTGGCAGGATTCGGATTGCGGAAGACATCGAATTGCGCCATCAGAAGGAGCGAAGTGCGTCGCTGAAGACGCCGTGCTTCTCCACGTGCTCGTTGTACGCCTGGAGCGAGGCCCGGTTCCTTCGCAGCCACTCGGCGCGCTCTTCGCGCCGGATCGCCGCCGCAAGGCCCGCTTCGAACACCTGCGACAGGTTGAGCTTCATCCGCCGCGCGCGCTCGAGCAGTTTTTCGTCCACGCTGAGGTTCGTCGCTTTCTTGCGTCGGCGCCGGGTCGCTGCGGTCATGGCACTGCGATGTGCATAATGATGCGCATAGTCTATGCGCATCAGGTCTTGGTTGTCCACCGAATGCCGGCTGACTCCAGGGGCGCCGCCACCTCCAGCCGCTCCAGCAGCCCGAAGACATACGCGTAGATCCCCGGATCGCCCGATGCGCGCGGCCCGGCGACATTGAGCGTGCGGATGCGATGCCGCGCGAGGAAAGCGCGGATCGGCGCCGGATCGTCCGCGCCCGGATGCGCGTGCAGCCACGGCCGCCCGAGGCGCTCGGCGCAGCGCGCGGTGTAGGCGCTTCCGCCCGTGAGCACCGCCGCGCGCGAGACGATCAGCGTGCCGTCCGAGTCGCGTACGTTCCAGCGCGTGCGCTGCTCGTAGTCGCGCGAGGGCGTTTCGCGAAGCGCATAGCGCTCGGCGATCCGCCCGTCCTCGGCTCGCCGCCCGCGCGGGCACCAGCCGCCGTGCGCGATCCCGCGCGCGATCGCCCAGTCGAGCGCCGCGCGATCGGCGCCGCTCTGGCCGCCCGAGACGATGCGCAAGCGCTTCGCCGGCAGAGGGGCGGGGTTCGTGCCCGGTGTGCGCCGCATCCGTGCCATCATAGCGTCATGCCGCGCCCGATCCTCGACGAAGCCCGCATCCATCCCGCGATCCGCGACCGGATCGCCACCGACCGCATCGACATCGTGCGCGAAGTCGAGGCCGCGATCGCCGCGCACCCGATCGTGGTGGTCGGCATGCGCCAGAACCCGTTTCCGAAGAAAGCGCGCCGCGCGCTCGATGCTGCGGGACTTGCGTACCGGTACCTCGAATACGGCAGCTACCTCTCCGGCTGGCGCCGCCGCACCCCGCTCAAGATGTGGACCGGCTGGCCGACCTTTCCGATGGTGTTCGTGAAGGGCGTGCTCGTCGGCGGGGCGCAGGACCTGGAAAAGCTCATCGCGAGCGGGGAGCTGGGCAAGCTTCTCGCTCCGGACAAGTGAAACCCGCCCGGCCGGTCACGCTCGACGAAATGCGCGAGCGCCTGCGCCGTTTCGCCGCCGAGCGCGACTGGGAGAAGTACCACTC